>NZ_CALBWL010000039.1 GCF_937973075.1 uncultured Campylobacter sp. | reverse complement strand
TTAAATTTCAAATTTTTAATGTATCTAGAGTATTCGGTAGGTAAAATTTCCTTCTCTAAATTCGATAAAATTTCTTGTGCTTGCGACGTCGCCATTGAATTCCCTTATAAATTAAGCCGCTATTTTAGCTAAATTTCACTAAATTTGCGGTAAATTTCAGTTTATTCACCGGTGATTAAACTGTGAATAAGTGTGAAAGGTGGTTATGAAAATTTTAGGAATTGATCCGGGAACTAGAAATTTAGGCTATGCGATTTTGGAAAAAGATGTGAATAAGATAAAACTCATCGAAGCCGGATTGGTAAAAATGAAGGCCGAAAACGTGCAATTTCAAATGACGCAGATGAGTGAGGCGATCGATCAAATTTTTAGCGCTCATAAGATCGATGAGGTCGCGATAGAATCGATGTTTTATGCCTATAATCCGCAATCTGTTTTAAAGCTTGCTCAGTTTCGCGGCGCGCTGGCCCTTAAAATTTTACAAATTTTTGGTAATTTTGCCGAATACACGCCGCTTCAGATAAAAAAATCGGTCACCGGAAGGGCAAAGGCGGCGAAAGAACAGGTTGCGTTTATGGTGAAGCGGATTTTGGGGATTAATAAGGAGATTAAGCCGCTTGATATTACGGATGCTATAGCTATCGCGCTTACGCATGCAAATGTTATGCGCTTAGCGCCTAAATAGGAGGGTTTTATGAAAATTGCTATTTTGCAAATGGACGTGAAAATAGCTCAAAATTTCAAAGATTGCGAGCAAAATTTTATTTGCGCGCGCAGGCTGATAGATCGTGCGTTAAAGCGCGGTGCGGACGTAGCGGTGCTGCCTGAGGCCTTTAACATGGGCTTTTGCGTACAAAATTTCAAGCGCTTAGCCGACGCGGGAGCTGCGCGAACGAAGGGATTTTTAAGCGAAATTTCGCAAAAAAGCGGCGCTGTTTTAATAGGTGGAGCGATAAATTCTAGGCAAGATAAAATTTATAATTCTGCTTTCGTCTATCAAAACGGAGCTAAAATTTTACGCTACGACAAGATCCACGCCTTCTCACCCGTTCGAGAAAACGAGATCGTAAGCGGCGGCGATAAGCTAGGCATTTGCGAGATAAAATTTCAAAATCGCGCGGTCAAAATTGGCGTCGCGATCTGCTACGATCTGCGCTTTTGCGAAATTTTTCGCGCTTTAGCGCTTCGCGGCGCGCAGATTGTTTTTGTGATCGCGCAGTTCGCGCAAAGCCGCATAGAGCATTTTATCACGCTCGCTAAGGCTCGCGCGATCGAAAATCAAATTTTTATCTGCGCGGTAAACGGCTGCGGCGATACGGGGCAGGGCGAGAGTTTCGGCGGAAATTCCATGCTGATAAATCCCTACGGCGAGATCGTCGCGCGCCTAGGCAAAAAAGAGGCCGTGAAGATTGCTCGAGCGGATTTAAATGAAATTTTAAAATTTCGCGCTAAAATGGATCTTTTAAAAGATATGAAACCTGAAATTTATAAGGAGTTTTGATGAAAACTTTGGTATTTGTGATCGATATGCTAAACGGCTTCGTAAAATTCGGCGCGATGGCCGATCCTAGCATAGCAAAGATCGCTCCTGCGGTGATTAGGCAGATTGAGGCGGCGAAAAATGTGCATTTCATCTGCGACGCTCACGCCGAGCGTGATTTAGAGATGAAGCGCTATCCGATCCACTGTCTAGTTGGCTCGCCCGAAGCGGAGGTGATCGAGGAACTCGCACTCTACGTAAGCGAGCAAAACGTCACTTTTAAGCGCAGCACGAACGGCTTTCATAATTTGGATAAGAAAATTCTGGACGGCTTTGATCGCTTTGTGATTACCGGCTGTTGCACCGATATCTGCGTGATGCAGTTTGCGCTTAGCCTACGCACCTATCTCAACGAAATTGGCGCCGATAAAGACGTCATCGTTCCGCGTGATGCGGTGGCTACATACGATGCGCCGAACCATGAGCGCGGCTACTACGACGAATGTGCACTGAACTTAATGCAAAATGCGGGGATTTTGGTGATTTAAGCTGCGCTTGGATCAGACAGAATTTTAAGTTAAATTTTATAGCGTATAAATTTAAAATTTAGAGCCGCTCTTAAAATTTTGAAATTTTTTGAGTGGTAGAATTTTAAAATTTTAATCTTTTTATTGAATTTAGCTTTGTTTTACCGCGACTGCTTTTGCGACGAAAAATCCCACTACCCCGGAAATTATCGAGCCTAAAAATACCGCGAGCTTGTCCGTGTAATGATACATATCGCTGCCGCCGTATGCCAGACCGTCGACGAAAAGCGCCATCGTAAAGCCAATACCACAGATGATTGCTACTGCGTAAAGCTGCGGCCAGCCTGCGTTTTCCGGCATGTAGGCGATTTTGGCTTTGATTAAGATCCAGCTGAAGGCAAAAATTCCGATCTGTTTACCGAAAAATAGTCCGAGCATAATGCCCATCGGTACCGGGCCGAAAAGGAAGCTAGGACTGATGCCCGCTAGCGAGACGCCTGCGTTTGTAAAGGCAAAGATCGGCAAGATGAAAAAATTTACGGGGTAGGCTAGTCCGTGCTCCATATCCTTTAGCATAGACCCCGAGCGGGTCTTAAGCGGGATACAAAAACCCGCCAATACTCCTGCGATGGTCGCGTGGATGCCGGAGTTTAGTACCATCACCCACAGCACGACGGCTATGATGATAAACGGAAGCTTTTTATCAACGCCAAGTCTGCTCATCGCTAACATTATTGCGACACAGGCAGCTGCGCCGCCTAGATAGATTGCGTTTATGGTAGAGGAATAAAACAAAGCGATGATTAAAATTGCACACAAATCGTCCATTATCGCAAGCGTCAAAACGAAAATTTTAAGGCTCGCGGGGATTTTTTTGCCTAAAAGCGCCATCACGCCCACGGCAAAGGCTATGTCGGTCGCCGTAGGGATTGCCCAGCCCTTCATCGCGACGGCATCGCCCCAGTTGATGATCGAAAATATGATCGCAGGCATCATTACTCCGCCCAAAGCCGCGAAGCTAGGAAGTAAAATTTGTGAGAAATGGCGCAACTGCCCTTCGATCTTTTCGCGCTTAAGCTCAAGTCCAATGGCAAAAAAGAATATCGCCATGAGCACGTCGTTTACCAAAAAATGCATCGATTCATCGAGCTTTGCAGGACCGACGCCTATGGTGAAGCTTAGATGTAAAAACGCCTCGTAGTATTTTGATAAAAAGCCTACGTTTTGAGCGATGATCGCAAGGACTGCGGATAAAAGCAGTATGATCCCCGCGCTACTTTCGCTCGATAAAATTTTTCTTATGATCTGCCGCACATGCTTCCTTTAAAATTTTGTCCTAATTTTATGCAAATTTTAATTAAATTTTTATCAAAGTGCTTAGTTGCTCGGTAAATTCGGCATTATTAGCATCGCATAAAGTATTATAAACATTATGATCGTAGGACCCTCGTTGATCGCACGGAAGTATTTTCCGCTCCTGTGGCACTCGTTTTTTTCAAATTTATACATATAATAATACAGCCACAAATGATAACAGATTAGCAAAACTCCGGCTAGTAATTTTATATGAAAATATCCCATTTTCATAAGCCCCGGATTTAAAATGATAAGCATCACGCCGCTAAAAACCGTCACCGCCATTGCTATCCAGCCGATCGCGTGATACAGCATCCGCTCCATCTTTTTAACGACCTTTACGAAATCCGGCTTGTCTAAATTTTCAGCGTGATAAACATATAGGCGCGGCATATAAAATAGCATCGCCATCCATGAAATAAAACCCGCAAAATGGACAAATTTAAACCAATAGTAACTCATTTTTTCTCCTTAATCTCTCATTAAAATTTCTTTTCGCGCTTCGAATTCCTCTTTGGAAATCGCGCCTTTTTGATACAGCTCATAAAGTGCATCGACCTTTTTCAGACGCCCCTCATAGTCGTCCTCCTCCGTCTCGCTTTCAAAAGCATTTAAATCTTCTACCCAAATTCCTACGAAAAATATGTCTAGCAAAATCCAAATTCCCCAAATCGCCCAAAACAAAAAGCCCACCAAAAACCATAGTGTAAAACTTCCCAGCCAAAATAGCGCGATTTGAGCAAATCCGCTGATAAATTTGCCGCAATAAATTCTATGCAGTCCGCCGCCAATCGGCATAGCTGCGATCCACGAAAACGCACCTAAAAACCAAAGCGCGTAAGCGATATAATTATTTCTCTTCATTTTTCTCCTTTTTTGCGGTGCGTAAGCCCTGAAAAATAAAAATCACTACGGCCAGATCTATCATCACGTCGGCGAAATTAAATACCGCAAACTCAAACCACTTATGCCATGCGACATAATCCACGACGCCGCCACGAATGAAGCGATCAAGTAAATTTGAGCAACCTCCTGCGAGCATCAGCGCAAACGGCATCCAGTGCTCGCAAAAGAGCTTTTTATGACAAAATATATACGCCGCAAGCGCTGAGATAAGCGCGATCTGGATAAATTTTAAATTTTCGCCCAAAAACGCAAACATCGAAAACGCAACGCCGCGGTTAAGCGTAAGCTCTAGCGAAAAAAACTCCCCCTGCCACGAAAAGCCGTTTAAAAATAGAAGTTTGATCGCTTGATCGATCGCAAAGATCACTGCGAAAAGCAAGATAAATTTAATACAGGTCTTAGCCATCTTGCAATCCAAATTTAAATATATAAAGCCTGCGCTTTTTATCCGCGCTTTTCCTGTGGAGCGGACAGCTTGCCGCGTCATAAAATTTTATAAAATCGCTATTCATTTAGGGCTTTGATGAAAAATTTTTCCACTTCATCCATTCGCTTTTGCAGCAGTTTTTCGTTTTTGCCCTCGAGCAAGAGGCGGATAACGTTTTCGGTGCCGGAGTAGCGAAAGAGCGAGCGGATTTTGTCCGCTTTGAGGCTTGCTTCAAGCTCCTTTAGCCCTTTTAATTTTTCAAGCGGCTTTTTATCCGAAATTTTTAAATTCTTTAAAATTTGTGGATAGGGCTTAATCATCCCCGAAAATTCGCTTGCCTTCTTTTTCATATCCAGCATGCAGGCGGCGAATTGCAGCGCGCTTGCGATGCCGTCGCCCGTTTTGGCGTAATCGCCAAAGATCACGTGCCCGCTCTGCTCGCCGCCGAAATTTGCGCCTAGTTCGTGCATTGTCTCAAGTACAAATTTATCGCCTACATTGCAGCGATGAAGCGCGATGTCGTGTTTAGCTAAAAAATCCTCCAGCGCAGAATTACTCATCACTGTGGCTACCATTTTATTGCCTGCTAAGCGATTTTTTCCTTTTAAATAGACTGCTAAAATTCCAAGTAGCGCGTCGCCGTGGATGATCTCGCCGTTTTCATCAACGACTACGAGCCTATCGGCATCCCCGTCGAAGGCAAAGCCGACATCGGCGCGCAATCTTTTGACCTCCGAGGCTAAATTTTGCGGGCTTAACGCGCCGCAAGCATCATTAATATTTTTGCCGTTGGGTTCGTCGCCGATGACGATCGTTTCGGCCCCCAGCTCGTTAAATACCGTAGGTGCGACCTTATAGCTTGCTCCGTTTGCACAATCAAGCACGACGCGAAGCCCGTGCAGCGTCTTTTGCTTCGGGAAAGAATTTTTAATATGCACGATGTATCTGCCGATGACGTCATCCACGCGCTTTGCAGCGCCTATTTGCATCATTTTGGTGCGCGCCTCGGCGATTAGATCGTCGCTGAAATAAATTTTTTCGATCTGCGCTTCCTCTTTTTCATCGAGTTTAAAGCCCTCGCTATTGAAAAATTTAATGCCGTTGTCGTAGTATGGATTGTGGCTCGCGCTTATCATGATGCCCGCGTCGCAGCGCATGTCCTCGGTGAGAAAGGCAATCGCAGGAGTAGGCATCGGCCCGATTTGGCGGACGTTATAGCCTACCGAGGTAAGGCCTGCTACGATCGCAGTTTCTATCATATAACCGCTTCTGCGGGTATCTTTGCCGACTAAAATCATATTCGTAACGGAATTTTTTCTAAAATAAATTCCCGCTGCCATCGCTACGCGCATCGCAAGCTCGGCGGTTAAAAATTCTCCCGCTTTGCCTCGTACGCCGTCCGTTCCGAAAAGTTTCATTATCAAATCCTTGTATAAAAATCGGGAAATTCTACCAGAAAAAGTTTAATCTTAATAAATTTAAACTATATTTAAATTTTACTTAAATTAAGCGTCGATTAAATATTTTTTACGTATAATCGCAGGTTCAAATTTAACCGAAAAGGAACGTTATGGCAAATCACAAATCCGCCGAAAAACGCGCGAGACAAACCATAAAAAGAACGGAGCGAAATAGATTTTATCGCACCAGAGTAAAAAATATCACAAAGGCCGTAAGAGAGGCGGTCGAGAGCAAGGATCTAGACGCAGCGACTCAGGCTCTGAAAACGGCTAATGAAAGCTTCCACAGCTTCGTAAGCAGGGGCTTTTTGAAAAAACAGACCGCGAGCAGAAAAGTAAGCCGCCTAGCCAAACTCGTAAATTCTTTAAAAACCGCCGCGTAAGCGCTACTTACGCATAAAATTTAAATGCTAGCCGATAAACTAAAGCCTTTTTTGGATCGCTATGACGAGCTTTCGCGCATGCTTAGCGATCCCGCAGTTACCGCAGATATCGCTAATATGACGGCGCTATCTAAGGAGCAGCGCAGTATCGAGCCGATCAAAGAGGCGGCTAGCGAGTATCTTAAAATTTTAAATCAGATCGAAGAAAACAAAGCTCTGCTAAGCGATGCCGATCTCGGCGAGCTAGCCAAAGAGGAGCTTAAAAACCTAGAGACGCAAAAACCGCAGCTTGAAGAAAAAATCAAAATTTTACTGCTTCCGAAAGACCCCAACGACGATAAAAATATCTTTTTAGAGATCCGCGCCGGTACAGGCGGCGACGAAGCGGCGCTGTTTGCGGGCGATCTGCTCGGCGCGTATCTGCGCTACGCCGATCTTCGCGGCTATAAATGCGAGATCGTAAGCACTAGCGAAGGCAGCGTCGGCGGCTACAAAGAAGCGATCTTGCTCGTAAAGGGCGCGGGAGCGTATTCGCGGCTAAAATTTGAAGGCGGCACCCACCGCGTGCAGCGCGTCCCTGAAACGGAGAGCCAGGGCAGGGTGCATACCTCTGCAATCACCGTCGCCGTCATGCCCGAGATCGAGGATAGCGAGATACAGATCAATCCAAACGACCTTCGCATAGACGTTATGCGCAGCTCCGGCCACGGCGGGCAGTCCGTAAATACCACCGATAGCGCCGTTCGCATCACTCACATCCCAACCGGTTTAGTCGTCACCAACCAAGACGGCAAGGATCAGCACAAAAACAAAGAAGCGGCGATGAAGGTGCTAAAGGCGCGTCTTTACGATATGCAGGAGCAGGAGCGCTTAGAAAAAGAGCGCAAAGATCGCAAGGATCAGGTGGGCACCGGCGACCGCTCGGGGCGGATTCGTACCTACAACTATCCGCAAAATCGCATCAGTGACCACCGCATAAATTTAACTCTCTACCGCCTGGACGCGATCATGGCGGGCGGCTTGTTCGACGAGATCATCGATCCTCTCATCGCGCACTCTCAAGCCGAAGCGATCGCAAACGCGGGCTATTAAGCCTTTTAAATTTAGACTCTACATCCGTCCGCTTTGCCGAATTTTGCCTCGATCAAAAGAACCAAGATGAAGAAAATTTTTTCATCGTTAAACTTTGCAATCTCACGCAGGTCTTGATCTGCGCTTATGAGCTTGATACCGTTTGATTTCAAAATCGTAGCGAGCTCGTCCACACTAAAGCCCATTTTACCAGCAATCTCTCTAATATTATAGGACTCGATCGCGCCGATGATGCGATCCATATTACAAAAGCCGGGATTTTTGCGCCTTAAGATCACGTCCAAAAACTCGCCCCAGAGCTTTGCGAGCTTTCTTTGCCTAGCAATCACGTGCAAAATCGCGACGCAAAGTAGGCCGAATCCAGCGATCTTATGCAGGCTCATCCACGTCTCGTCGTACTCGCCGCGCGCAAAGCAAGCGCCCGAAAAGCCCAAAATGAGGAGCGCGCAAGCTAGCAGCACGATGAGCGCAAATTTATAAACAATCCCCGCCTTAAGCATCAAATCTCCTTGCTTTTTTTAAAATTTAGCGGCTCAGGCATAGCGCTCGCGGACGCTATGCTGCTGCACCGGTACGCCTCGCCGATCACCGCTATCGTATCGCCTCGGCGTTGTTGCGCCGCCCGCACCGCTGCTTCACTTATACGCTCCGCGGGTCGCCATCGTTGTATCGCGGCGGTATTATTGCGTTGCTCGCACTGCGCTTACGCATCTCGTCGATCGCGGTTGCCATATTGCGGCATTTTATGCTGTCGTCACCGTAATCACGCCGCGTCGCTTTGCGCTGCCTATCCACGGTCACGGCCGTACTGCTCGCTTCGATCGTAGCGCCGTTACGATGATGATTTGCCCGAGCGAAGGTTATGTCATACGACGCCGAGTAGGTACATATTGCCGCTCTGCTTCTCGACTACGGCGTGCCGCCCGTGCTGCCGATGTGTTACGTGCCATCCGACGCACTACCGATTTATCGCGACGCCTGCGCATCGCGCTTCTCGCGCAGCCCCTCATTTAGCATGCCGTTATGCTACCGATCGCGGCTCGGTTTAAAATTTTATCTAGGCGACATCTCCTCGGCGGATCATTTTGCGTTTAAATTTTACCGACTTAATTTCGCGCAAAATCGCGATCGCGCGCCGTCTACCGACCTCCAAGCCGATCGCCGCCGCGTAGTCGTATGGCCCATGACGCCGCCGTGCTGACGACTGCATGTATGGGTCCGAGCATACACGGATGCGAGCCTCTGCACCTATGTACGCGAGCACTAATTACTCATGCGCACAGGCACCTAGCGCCTCGGCTAAGTTTTATCGCCGCTTAATATAAACGAGTAATTTTAATAAATCTGGATTTAAAAAGATATGAATTTAAAGGCGAAATCCCTGCGGCGTGAAATTTCAACGGCCGAATTTAAAGCTCTATCGTCCGCTCAAATATCTCCTCAAGCCCCGTTTGATGCACGATCGCTAGCATGCCGAGGCTAGGCAGATCCGCGCGCAGACCCAGTAGCAGCTCGCGCGCCGAGGCGGGATCGAGCGCGGACGTGATCTCGTCTGCGAAAACAAAGCTCGGCTTGTGGTAATGAATGCGTGCGAAACTAAGCCGCTGCGCCTCCCCGCCGCTTAAAATTTTAACGTAATCGGCGCGTGAGTTTAGCATGCGAGCAAATTTCTTAAGTCCTACGCGGCGTAAAATTTCTAAAAATTCCGCGTCGTCTGCGCGCGGCGGCTGCGGATATGAAATGAGTTCTTTTAGACTAAGCGGCGCTAGATAGGGCTTTTGCGGGATAAACATCACGCCCGTGCGCGGCAGACTGATCTCTCCGCGACCGTATCGCCAAAGCCCCGCCGCGTAGCGCAGAGCCGTGCTTTTGCCCGCGCCGCTCTTGCCCCGCAGCATCACAAACTGCGCGGGCGCAAGCTCGAAGCGTAGATCCTCGATCAGCGGCTCGCCCGCAGGCGTGAAGACCGACAAGCCCTCGCAGCGAGCGGAATTTTCGTCGCTTTGTTTGACGCAAGCACGTAGATTTGCGCTCTCGCCGTCCATGCGCGAGATGAACTCATAGATCCTCTGCACGCTCGCCGCCCACTCCATGATCTGCTTGTAATAGTCCATAAACCACGCAAATCCGTCCTGCACGCTGTAAAACGCCGAGCGCGCCTGCATCATGTCGCCAAAGCTCATCGCGCGCGCCAGATAGAGCGGCAAGCAGGCAAAGATCGGGATTAAATTCGTGATTTTTAGGTAGCTTGCCGAAAAGCATTCGAGGCGAAATTCCGTATTCATGATGCTGCGCCAGTTTCTCATGATCTCGCCGAAGCTCGCGCGAAAGCGGCCGCGCTCGGCATCCTCTCCGCGCATAAAGGCTACGGCTTCTGCGTTTTCGCGCACTAGCAGCAGGTCTGAGCGGTAATTGGCTTCGGCGCGCTGTTTAGCAAAATTTAGCCCCCTAAGCCTGCGCCCGATGAGATGCGTAATCAGCGAGCAAAGGAGAGTATAAATAAGCGCGACATATAGCAAAAAGCCCTCGATCTCAAAGTGCATGCCGAAAATTTCAAATCTCAGCACCTTCGAGACCTGCCACAAGATCGCAACGAAGGCGATGAGCTTGGCGAGATTATAGACGAGCGATTTTACGAGATCGACGCTTTTTTGCACGAGCAGCAAGCTGTCCTCGGCGATACGCTGATCGGGGTTGTCTAGCTTTGCGATCGTTTTTGAAATTTCACGATCTGCGCGAGTTTTGGATGAAATTTTATTCTCGCCTGCGCCGCTTTGCCCTGCTACATTTTGCTCCGCCGTGCTCGGTAAAATTTCAAACCCCTTTGCGTCTCTATGCAAAGCTGCGCTGTCCGCTTCGACTGCGGAACACTCTGCACACTCGTTTAAATTTTCATCTACATTTGCGTCGCCAGATTTTTCTAAATTTGATCCGCCCCTGGCGCTAAAATTTCCATCAAGGCTCGTGCGGTAGAAGTTTGCGTTATGTAGCCATTTGCGCTCCATCATCGCGCTTAGCCGCTCGCGCCAGACGATTACGAGCAGTTTGCGAAGCCAGCTGCCGCAGACGATGAAAAGCACAATGAGCGCCGTGTAGAGCAAAAACTCGCCCACGAGCGCGGGAATGAGCTCGCCCTTAAGCTCGCTTAGCGCGTCGTAAAAGCGCTTATCCCACGCGTTCATCAGCACGCTGATTTTTATGATAGCGAGGCTAAAACCAAGCGCGAGCAGCAGCAGCGCCCACAGCTTCGCCGCGCCCTTGCCGAACCAGTGCGGACGTAGAATTTCAAAAAATTGCTTTAGCGTTTTCAAATTTTCTCTTTAAATTTTAAAATTTAGCGCCGATTACAGCGAAATCGCGGGATTAAATTTGATCCCGCAGACTCGCGAGCGAATTTTATGCTCGCAAGTCTGCGCGTTTAATTCGCTTGGAATTTCGCGAGATTAAATTGCGAAATTAAATTTATCGCCCTTGCCCGCATCGCCTGCAATCGCCCGCACTAATTAATCGCTAATCAACCAAATCGCAAGTTAAATTTTAATCCCGCGGCTTCGTTCAAATTTTACTCGCCTCGCTACGTGCTACTTGCGACAAAGCCTAGTCTCGCGCCTCTGCGCTCGCCTCATCCGCGCCCTTATGAAGCGCGGAATTGTCTATAATCGCGGCAAGTTCGGTCGGCCCGAGTTCGCATAAGCGCAAATTTTATCCGCGCTCAATACGTATAATTTAGCGTTAGCATAAAATTCCGCGGCTCGCCGTAGTAATTATTCATCCCCGCGACGCGATTTTGCGTATTTTGAAAATACTTCTTATCCGTGATGTTTTTGACCGCAAAATTTACGCTAAAGTGTTTGTCGAAATGATAGCCGACGTTTGCGTCCCACAGCGCGTAAGCCTTTTGCGGCGCGGCATAATACGCAACGTTTTCGCGATATATCGAAGCAGTTTTGCTCTGATAGCGCACGCCCGTACCCAGGGCGATCTTACGATTTTCGCCGAGTGGAATTTCATAGTTCGTGTAGAGCTTAAACAGATGCTTCGGAATGTAGCGTTTGGCGTTTGCGCCCTTGCTATAATCGACCGCTGCGGAGGTTCTTTCCGTCTTTAAATAGACGCTGCGGTTGAAAGTATATCCTGCGAACAATTTCCAATCATCCGTGAGCGAGCCTTGCAGCTCGGCATCCACGCCGCGGCTTCGCACCTTGCCCTCGGCGATGGAGTAGTTCGTATTAAGAGGATCGCTCATCGCCCTATTTTTCTGAATGATCTGAAATAGCGCGACATTCGTATTAAGCGCGCCGTCAAAAAATTCTCCCTTCACGCCGGTTTCTAAATTATAGCCGACGACGGGATCTAAAATTTTACCGTCTTTATCGCGCGCAGCTTGCGGCTTAAAAATTTCGGCATAGCTTGCGTACCACGAAAAATTATCTGCAAAATCCCAGACCACTCCCGCATACGGCGTAAAATCCGATTTACTCGGGCTTGCGCTATGCGAAGCCGTACCGCGCAAAATATTATAATAATATCTGCTGTAAGTTACCTTCGAAAAGCGCCCGCCGAGTAAAAAGTGAAAATCGTCGGTTAAGTTTAATCTAGTCCCGAGCGAGATCGCGCGCTGCTTTATAGTAGTGGAGCTTCGGTCTTTAAACGTAGCGGCACTTCTCCAATCGGGCTGAGCGATCCTTGAGCGGTCCCAGTTATAAATGTTCATCCCCAGTGACGCCATAGATGAATCTATTGTCCTAGTCTCGCGCCAATTAAGCTTTTCGTTGCTAAGCGAGCCGTTTAAGAAAAAGTCGTGCTTCTGCCCAAATGCTTCGAATTTACCGTCTAGTCCCGTTTGAAACCCGATCTCTTTGGAGTCGTTATCGTAAATCCTATATCGCACCGTATGCGACGTAGTGCCGTTGTAAGGATTTGCCCCGCCGAGCGCTCCGAATTTTAACATGCTGTCGCTATCGGTATAATTGAGCCTCGCATAGGCTTTCAGATCATCGCTAAATTCGTGCGAGAGTTCGCTGTAGGCGTTAAATTTTTTATATTCGCTTCTGTCCCAATCCGAGCCGAAGTAACTTCTGCGCGGTAAATTTAATAAATTTTTTTGATTATCCAAGACGGGCACGCCGTAAATATCATATACGCCGACGGTTTTTTGCCACAAAAATCCCGCGCTAAGAAGCGTCCTATCGGCTACGTCAAATTCCGTCGAAACGCCGACGCCTTCGCGATAGCCGTTGTGTGGATAGTCCTTAAACGAACCCGTTTTACTTAAAATTCCGATCAACCGCGCGCGTGCCGTACCGCTTTGATTTACCGTATCCGTTACGTCGATCATACCGCGATAATTATCCCAGCTACCGCCGCTTAGACTTGCGTTAAAGCCGAACTGATCGCTCGGACGCTTTCGGATTAAATTTATCGTACCGCCGGGCTCGCCGTTACTTTGCGTAAGGCCCGCTACGCCGCGCAGAACCTCAACGCGATCGTAGAATTCCAAATCGGTAAATTCCTTCGATGAGCCCAGCGGCCCGAACACGGAGCTGGAAACCGAGCTTGCGATGCCGTCTTCTTGGATATTATCGACATAAAAGCCGCGCGAGACGATGCGATTGCCGCCCGCGTCGTTATTTAGCGAAATGCCGGTTGCGTATTTTGAAAGAGCCTCTTCGGCGTTGTGCAGGCTCAGATCTTTTAAAAGCTGATTGGAGATGACGCTTATGGATTGCGGCGTTTCTCTTATGCTTAAATTTAGCCCCGTCGCAGTGCTCATATTGCCCGTCGTATAAGAGCCCGTGCCCTCGGTAGTGGACAGATCGGCCTTGCCCGTGACGTTTATGGTGCCGAGATTATCGTCGTCCGAGCTCTGCAGCGTAGAATTTGCCGCGCTACCGCTTTGTGGCATGGAATTTTGTGTAATGCCTTTAGTAGCGGGGCTTACGACGGCGTTGCCCTGCGGCGCGGAATTTGCAGCGGTAGGGCCTCCAGGCTTTTGCGCAGAGCTTTGCGGAGCCGCACTATTAGAGGCTAAATTTGAAGCCCGCGGCGTGGAACTCCGCGATGCGGCGGCTGCGCGCGAGCTTTGCGATGACGAAATTTTAGAGGCAGAGCTTGCGGCGGACGAGTTTTGAGAAGCGCCGCTATTTTGCGCCGCAGTAAGCCAAAACGGCGAGCAAAGTAGCGCAAAAGAAAGTAAAATTTTACCCTTTTTCATAAAAAATCCTTTTTAGATTTTATAATCTATATCAATTTACTGGCGGTATTATCTTACAATTCTTCTTAAATAATAATAAAATTTTTAATAAACTAAATCATAAAAATTTATATGCAATTACTAATTTAACGGAATTTAATAAGATCTATTGACGAATTTTTAAGCAAAATTTCTATGAATTTGAAAAACAAAGGATTTAAAAATTTAAAATTCTAAAATTCCGCCACTTTAAAATAACGTAAGCGACGGAATTTAGCGTTTATCGGCGTTTGATCTTGCGATTACGATAGCACTAGTACCGGTACAAGTGCATTGTGCAAGATGTCCTCGGAGACGCTGCCTAAAAAGAGCTTTTTGAAAAATCCCTTTGTAAAGGCGCCGGTAGCGATTAGATCGAGGTTATTGGCGCGGCGATATTTAATGATCTCATCGGCGGGCACTTCCGCTTGGATGTATTTGAAAGTGGCGTTTTGAGTGCCTAAAATTTCGCGCGCTAGATCCAACATCCGCTCGCCCTCTGTGACACCCGCATTGATGTGCAAGACATGCTTATGTGCGCTCGCAAGAAGCTTTGAGCTTTTTATAAACTCAAGCGTGCGCTTTGCCGCGTCGGTACCGTCAAATGCAATGAGCACGGAGTTTATCGGCGAAAATTCCTTATTCACGAGCAGCGACGGCACGTGAAGCTCCTTTATTAGCACGCTTGCGTTAAAGCCTACGTCCTCGTTATTTGAGCCCTTGATACCGAGTACAAAAATTTCAGTTTCGTCCTTATACTCAGCGATAACGTCGATGAAATCGCCATCTTTAATGATCTTACTCGCCTTCACGCCCGCAGCAGTCGCAGCGCAGATATATTCATCCAGCATCGCTTCAGCTTCTTCGTGGTCCTTTTCTGCATCCACGCCGCCTAGTGTGGGACTTCCGTAGCTATTTGCAAGGATATCATTCTCTCCTAGGACGATCCCGCCTGCGGCTAGCCCATAAAAATTCTCGCCAAGCTCTGGAATTTCAACCACGTGAATAAATACGAGCTCGGCACCCAAGGTTTTAGCGACGTAAATTCCGTAATCTCTAACCGCTGGGGCAAGCGCATTTTGATCGACGCAAGTGATGACCTTTTTCATTTTTCGTCCTTTTAAAGATAAAATTTTGACCGAAATAAGCTTATCAAATTTTGTATAAAAGTTATTTAAATTCGGCAGATTTGAATGCGGCGCGGGTGATTTTCTAAAATTCTAAAGCCACGCCGCAATAAGTTTGTGAGGCGTGGGCGCGCTTGTGGTAAGCTAGCTCAGACTCGGTGTGACAGGCGATCGAGCAGTTGCAACGTAGTAGCATAGTGGGCGGCTAAAAAGCGTTGCGGGTGCGGCTTGCAGAGTGCGGTGCGGGCGATTTTGAAATTTATTAAGCCGCTAAAGGCGCGGTTTAAAGCGCCGTTATTGCGGTTAGTAGCCCAAAGATGATCCCCGTGAAATTCGCCGCGGCGAGCGGATAGTCCTTTTTAGGCTTTAAAAGACCGTAACTAACCCATATCGTGCAGTTTATCGCAGCTGCAAGCGGCTGGAGAAACGGGACTTTGTTGCCGTCTAAATTTGCCATTATGTTCGGCACGTAGGATACGTACATGATGACCGACAGGCATGTGCCCGCCCAACCTAAAATTTGTAAATTTCTTTCGCTCATCGGCTCTCCTTGTTTTTAAGATACGTTCAAATTTACGAATAAAACGGAGCGGGATTTTGATACATCAAAGAGTAAGAAACAAATTAAAAGATGGCTAGAAATAAAATTTGACTTTAGATTTATAACAGCGCCCTCTTGCCTGCTCGCATCTGCGTAAATTTTAAAGCGGCGTTTGAGGCGCACATTTTAAAACGGCGAAATTTAAAACGCCAGGCGACAGCTGAAATTTAAATTTTAAAGAGATAAAATTTTAAACGACTGAAGCCAAATTTAAGTAAAATTTTACAGGAAAATTACGGTAAAATTTTAAAAATATGAGAAGTAAATTTTATAATTTCTCGGACGTTGAAGATAGGAGTGCTTGCCCTAAGTGCGGAGGTGAACTGCAAGATTATGCCGAGATAGAAAAGTGGAATCAAGCAGAAAAGAATAAAAAGCTTGAAAGATATTATAAATTTGAAAAAGAGTGGTTAAAGACGATAAAAAAGCAAGGAAGCGAGAAATAAAATGCTAAATTATAAAAATATCGGTTCTATTTACGAGCTTGGCTCTTTGTCCAAAAGCGGCTTAGACATATATTTGCTTATCGGATCGCACTTTATGGATAAGATAGATATCTTTAGCAATATCACAACGGATTTTCTTATAGGCGTCAAGTGGATATTCTTCTACGCAGAGAAAGCGTCGCAATTAGAAGATATCTTTGATAGTTTTATAGAGCGGCACGATTTATTGGATATCGTTACATTGTCATACGGAATCGATGAAAAAACGGAGCTTGTAAATCTATTTTTATCTAAGATTACTCCAACAACTATGGGCATATCAATATTAGATGAGAAAAATGCCGCCGAAAACGAGCTATTGCATGAAATTCTAAAAGGCGTAAATAATAAAAATGGCGATGAAATTTAAAAAGAGGTGAGATATGCAGCAAAATGAAGGGTTGTATTATTTAGTAGCTGGATTTCTATCCGATTGGTGCGATATAGAGCTGTTTTGCGATGAATTTTATAAGATGTATGATTTGGAATCGCAATATTTTGCAACCAATAAAGCGGAAGAGCAGGCATTAAAAGAATTGGATATGATGGCGGGTAGATTTTCTGAGTTTGATGAAGATTTTAAAAAGGCTCCTAACGTATTTTTTAAAGAAGGCGAGATAAGGCAAAAGGCAGAAGAAATTTTTCGATTATTTTCTAATATCAAAATTTCTAAAGAGGAATTTTTTAGATTTTTGAAAGAGCAGAGAGGGTTAAATTTTCCGATTGGCGTTGATTTGGGCGAAGGCTATGTAATGTGCCCGAATTGCTCTAATGCAATGAAAGTAGATAAGCGCCAAAGCGTAATTACATGCGATAATAAATATTGCATCGCTAAGCTTATCAATCCTTTGGCAAAATTAACGCTTGCAAAGATCGAGAGTGCGAAATACAATAGCCAAGAAGCCGATTAAAAGGCTCAAGCGGATAAATCTTTGCTAAACTGCAAAAAGGAGTGCGATGCTAAGCGGAAAGGAAATTTACGAGAATTTTTTGTTAAGATTTTCGGACAACGAACGCGATATTATGAAAAATTTGGCGAGAAATATATATGAACTAAACAAAAGAGAGTTTATCATTGAGTTTGATAAAAACAATATATATAAAGTCAGATTTTATGACGACTTTGAGGGATGCTGTGATCCAGGTCTCGAAGAAGGAGAAGAGGGGTGGGATGAGCTATTTTTTGGATTTGAATTTGTAGTTTTAGAGGTTTTATCAACGCAAGCTGCAAAATTTAAAAAAGGCGACTATATCGAATAAACTATAAAAACTATCCCAAAATATTTGATATGGATAGAAATTTGATTTAGATATGATGATTTAATAGAATTATGGAGAAAAATAGATGCTTAATTTAGAAGAGCAGGAATTCCGCATAAAGAGTATGGCGCGGGAGGCCATAAAAGAATGGGATAAATACGATTTAGGCTCGAACGATAGAGCATTCAAATTAAATTAGGTAGCAAAAAACAAAAAATAGGATTTTAATATGATAAAAAATGAATTTGAATTTTTAATTGCCTCCGTGCCGGATAGAGAAAAAGTAGTAGCCGAGATTTGGCATATGGACAGAGAGGCTTTAATAGAGATCAACCATGAAACGAATAAGCTTTTGGTTACTGCTACCGAAACTCGGCATAATATCAATTTTTACGAGCTTATATGGGCGCTATATGCCGGGGGAGTATGGCTAAAAGATGGGAATCAAACACCGAATTTTACGGAGCAGTTTGAGAAATTTTCAAAAAGAAACGGAAGATGCTCGAAAAATATCTTTAAATTTACAAGATATGAAAATAAAGTGAGTATAGAGCATAAAGGAAATGTAATAGCACGTGTCATAAAAGAAGGTGGCTCCCTATCGGTGGGTTTGTTAAATTTTGGATTTGAATTAAAAGACTGCGTAGAGCTCGAAAATTTCGTATGGGCTTTGCAAAATTCTAGGAAACTGCTAGATGGCGCAGTCGTCTAAATATAGCGGCAAAAACATATATAAAGGATAATAAAATGACCGATTATTTCGTAAGAAAGGAAAGCGCGATAAAATTAAATAAGCTTTTGGGGTTAGATTCGGTGGGAGATGAGCAGGATTGGGAGCTAGAATTAGCAGACATCGGCAAAATTACGTCTATGCTAAATCTACTAGAAAACAAGACATTAAATTTCCACGACAAGATTGCTCTATCGCATTTAATTGTCGCTTCGTTTGAGAAAGAGGATGAAGAGCTAGGCACGGTAGACAGGGATAGGATTAAAATATTTGCCGACTTTTTGGACGACAACTTACAAATTAAAAATATCATAAGAGAATACTGGGTAGTTGCGTATGGGAATTTGAGCAAAAATTTAACCTATTTGATATTTGGGGATAGATAAAATTTTGAGCCTATCCATAAAGTATAAATTTTTGAAATTCTAAACAACAAGCGATTAGTACATACCGATAGGTGCTAACAGAATTTTACGCACAGCTCTTTCAAAACAATTCCAAGATAACCTAGAAATTATTTTTTACAAGCGGCGGATGAAGCGATGCGTGCCAAGCTATAGCGACCAAGAAAGACGCTGGCGGCAATGACTCAAACTATTTAACCCAGTCTAAATTTAACCCGCTCCGGCGCATTAAATTTTACGATCGATTTGTGCTAGGTCGCTCGGACATCGCCGGGCCCGAGCGCCGCTTGCTATCAAAGCTTTCAACGCCAAAAGGCTTAAAAGCTCAAAACTGTCCGAAAAGATCGTTCAGCGCCTCGCTGATGCTAGGATGCGTAAAAATTTGGTTTTTGAAAAAGTCCGCCTTCGCGCCCAGTGCCATGGCGATCGCCAGCTCATTAACGATCTCGTGCGCGTTTACGCAGTGAAGCGCCGCGCCTAAAATTTCGCCGCTAGCTGCGTCCACGACCGCTTTCATCATTCCCTCGTCGTGCACTACGACCTTGGCGCCCGGCACCGCCGCCATCGAAAGCTTCAGCACCTTGATCTCGCGTCCGCTCGCCCTTGCCTTGCGCTCGCTAAGGCCGATGCGAGCTAGCGGCGTGCGGGTAAACAGCACGCTTGCATGCGGTGCGCGGTTTTTCGTAGTGCGCGTGCCGTCTCCGAAAAGCGCGCTAAAAATGATTCTAAAATCGTCTAAGCTCGTGTAGGTAAACATCTCGCCGCCGCGCACGTCGCCTGCTGCGTAGATGCCAGCAGCCGAGCTTTGCAGATGCTCATTCGTGATGATATTACCGTATACGTCCGTCTGCACCCCCGCAGCGGCTAAATTTAGCTCGCCAGTATTTGCGCGACGACCGAGGGCGTATAAAAATGCGTCCGCCGCGACCACTCTGCTCTCGCCCGCAAGGTTAAATTTTAGCTCGCCGCCCTTTAAGCTCAAAAACTCGCAGCCCTCGATAATCTCCACGCCTTGGGCCTGCAGAGCGGATTTGACGCTGGCGGCCACGTCCTCATCCTCGTTTTTCATAAATTTCGATCGCATCAGCACGCTGACTTTAGAGCCGAATCCCGCAAACATCGAGGCAAACTCAAGCCCGATAAATCCGCCGCCGATGATTACTAGATGCTTCGGCAGGATCTTTAAATTTAAAATTTCTTCGCTGCTATAAGCGAGCCCTGAGCTTACCTCAAAGCTCGGCTCAACCTCCCTCGAGCCCGTATTTACGACGATCGTTTCTGCCGAAATTTCACGCGTTTGTCCGTCAGGATTTAGCACTCGCACGGAATTCGCGCTCGTAAATGAGCCTTCGCCGTCGATTACATCGATATTCGGGTTACCCTTTAGCATGGCTAAATTTTTCGCCCTCAGCGCCTCTACGAGCTCGTCCTTTTTCTGCATGCTCAGCACGAAATACTCTCCGAGCACGCTAAAATTTACGAAGCCCGCTTCCTTGCTCGCCGTAACTAGCCGCTTGGTTGGGATGCAACCTACGTTGATGCAGGTGCCGCCGTACATCTGCGGTGAGCGCTCGATGAGAGCAACCTTTTTGCCTAGCGCGGCGGATTTTGCGGCAAGGGTTTTGCCCGCTTTGCCAAAGCCTATTACGATGATATCATAATCCATTTTTTATCCTTTTGATCTGAAATTTCGCGGGATTATAAGAGGTTTTATTAAATTTAAAATCTGAGTGGCGCAAATTTAAAGGCGCAGGCAAGAGGCGTGAAATTCCACGATGAAATTCTAACTGCAGCACAGAATTTAATGCGGAAAATAAAAATTTTGGCTCTAATCGTTTTAAAAATTCTGCGCCGATAGAATTAAAATTTTAAGCGCGGGATATGCGGCATTTTATAGCACTTGGTAACGGATAGAATCAAATTCTAAGCCCCAAACCGCTCATAAAATTTAAAGGCACGAAAAACGCGGAATTTGCGCTGTAAAATTCCGCCACTAGCGCTTTTTTACGCCTAGCAAAAACATATCGATGCGGTCCTTGATTAGCTCGCTCGCTTTGAAATTTAGCTTTTCGTCGAAAAATAGCAGCCTGCTAAAATGCGGCTCTCTAAGCAAAAAGCAAAAATATAGCGCTAGGCTTTTTGCCGTGCGCCCGGGCGCAAACTCGCCCGAATGCGCCGCCAAATACTCATCCAGCGCATTCGGCGAACCTAGCACTCCGCTTTTTAAAAAGATTTTTGGGCTCTCGCTAAGCGCGCCGTTAAAGCCGCTGAAAAGTATCAGCCGGTAGAATTTTATCGCCTCCGGAGCAAAAAGAAACTCCAGATAAATCCCTGCAAACTCCTGCAGATACTCGCGCAATTTTAGGTCTTTATTAATTCGCATGCGCTCGTTCATTCGCTCGTCGAGCTTTTTGCTTTGCAGTTCGATGATGCGCAAAAATAGGCTTTCTTTGTTATCAAAATACTTATAAACCGACGATAGCGAGCCGCCGCTAAGCTCGATGATATCGCTTAAGCTCGTAGCTTCGTAGCCTTTGGCTAAAAACAGCTCCAGCGCCGCGTCTAAAATGAGCTTGCAGCGAATTTCGGATTTTTTGTATTTAGGCGATTCGGGCATTTCGCCTCCTTTGAAATACTAAAATTTTTTCATAAGTGTATAAAAAATATACTTAATTAAGCAACATTATTGGGCAAAATTCTAAAAGCTTAGCAAAAAATAATTTGCGCGGCTTTGCAAGCGAAGCGAAATTTTATATCTAGCGGGCGCAAGCGAGCGGAATTTATCGCGCGCCAGCTGCTATAAAGCGGAATCCATCTTTGTAAACGAAGCGTTTAATGCCTATTTTAGGCAAATTTAGCAATAATTACCTAAAACGCTAAAAGGCATCTTTGTATGAAAAAAGTCTCGATCGGCGAAGCAGCCGAAATTTTAGGAATTTCAAAAGAAGCCGTCTATAACCGCATCCGCAGAAATTCCTTGCGAGCCGAGGAAAGCGGCGGCGTACGCTACGTGCTTTTAGATGATGAAATGCAACAAAGCGAGCCCACTTCGCAAAACTCTGCGAAAAGCCCGCGCACCAGTGGCACAGCTGGCACTCAAAGCTTCATCGACTATCTCATCAAAGAAATCTCCGAGCTAAAAGGTAAAATCGAAGCGCTACAAAGCGATAAGGACAGGCTTCACAAAGAAAAAGAAGAAATTTTAATCGCCTCGAAAGATGAAATCAAGCTGATGTATAAAGAGCGCGATGAGAAGCTCAGGTATTTTTTGTCGTTTTTCGACAAACCGCTACTTTCGAGCAAAAGCCGCGAAGCCAAACCCTACGATGTCGAAATTAAAGAAAAAACCTTCGATCGTAGCGAATGGACGAGCCTTGCAAAATTCATAAAATCGCTCAAACGCAAAAAGCGCCTCAAAGCGCAAAGCCTAATCATCGAAAACATAGGCAAGAGCGAGTTTATCCGCGTCGAGGGAAATGAACTTTTGATAAATCAAAGCCTAGATATAAAATCACTGAAAGGATCTAAATGAAACTACGTAAAATCGCTAGCTATGCGCTGGTAGGCGGCTTCGGGCTCGTTATGGCGGGCTCGTTAGCGGGCTGCGACGATAGGGGGCAGGAGCAAAATGTCCGTCTGCAAGAAGGCGCGCTCGTGCGGCTCGAAGAGGTTGCGCCGGGAAAATATAAAATTTTAGAGGAATTCCCGAGCGAAAAAACTCAGATCATCTTAAGATCGCTCGACGGCACGGAGAGAATTTTAAGCGACGAAGAAACCAAAGCCCTTCTAGCCGAAGAAAACGCTAAAATCGACGCCGGCACTTCAAATTTAACCAATCAAAACGCGCAGCTTAGCAGCGGCGGCATGAGCCTGGGCGAAGCGATCTTGGCAAGCGCTGCAGGCGCCATCATCGGCTCGTGGATCGGCGGCAAGCTGTTTAACAACCCGGCCTACCAAAGTCAGCGCCAAACCGCCTACAAAAGCCCGAGCGCCTACTCCAGAAGTGTCGATAGCTTCAATCAAGCAAAGCAGCAAAACGCCAAGGCGCGAAGCGGCAGAAGCGGATTTTTCGGCGGAAGCAAGAGAGGCAAGAGTGGCGGATTTTTCGGCGGCTAAACGCGCTTTGAAATATGCGGCGACTTTACGCGGCGAGTTTAAATTTGGAGCGTAGAGTTTAAAATTTGCGTGAAATTTAGCATTGATTTGACGTCGATTTTTCAAAAACGCGCGATGAAGCTTGACTAAATTTCATCGCTTCTGCCGCGCCCGGTCCACACCGCGCAAGCGCGCCGTTTAAATTTAGCCGCACATCTCGCGCAGCTTAAATTTACGCATGATCTACGCTAATTAAATTTTGCCGTGCGCGCTTTAAATTTACGCGAAGCCGTATGCGTATCAAAACCAGCAAAAGCCGCGAAGATCGCGGCGCAAATGAGTTAAAATTTTAAAAAAAGGATAAAAATGCAACTAAAAAAGATAACGCCGTTAAGCAACGAATATCTCGAAAAGCTCGGCTTTTACTGGCACACGGACGCAGACGAGACCCCTTACGTCAGCGACGAGATCGTGCGCGTGAGCGCTGCGGAGGCGGATGCGTATTACGAAGCGGCGAACGAGCTATATGAGATGTTTGTCGCGGCTGCGCAGCATGTCATCGACAACAACCTCTTCCACGAGCTCGGCATCCCCTTCAACCTCGTCGATCTAATCAAGCAAAGCTGGGAAAACGAGGTGCACTGGCACCTATACGGGCGCTTCGATTTCGCAGGCGGGCTGGACGGCAAGCCGATCAAGCTGATAGAATTTAACGCCGACACGCCTACGGCGGTGTTTGAGACGGCGATCATCCAGTGGGCGATGCTCAAAGAAAACGGCATGGACGAGGCGAGCCAGTTCAACGACCTTTACGACGCGCTGCGCGATAATTTCAAGCGGCTCGTGGTGCTTGACGGCGAGCTCGAGGACTTTTCCAAATTTTACGAGGGGTGGAAAATTCTATTTAGCAGCGTCGCGGGCAACGTCGAGGATGAAAAGACGACGAAACTTTTGCAGCAGACCGCGGAGGATGCGGGCTTTAAGACGCGCTTTGCCTACGTGGACGAGGTGGAATTTAACGACGAAGAGGGGGTGTTTTTTGAGGGCGAAAACTACGAGTATTGGTTCAAGCTCATCCCTTGGGAGGCGATCGCGATCGAGGAGGGCGAGCTCGCGCTCATCTTAAAAAACATCGTGCAAAACCAAAAGGCGATCATCCTAAACCCCGCATACACGCTGCTTTTCCAAAGCAAGGGGATTATGAAAATCCTGTGGGATCTGTATCCGAACCACCCGCTGCTGCTGCAAAGCTCCTTTTCGCCGATCATCGGTAAAAAGATGATCAAAAAGCCGTTTTTGGCGCGCGAGGGGGCGAATGTGGCGATTTTCGACGCTGACGGTAGAAAGATAGAGGAAAACGGCGGCGAATACGGAAATCAGAAATTTTTATATCAGGAATTTTACGAGCTAAACAAAGACGAGCGCGCCCAGAGCTACCAAGCGGGGGTGTTTTTCGCATACGAAGGCTGCGCGCTGGGCTTCCGCAAGGGCGGCGAGATACTTGATAATCTCTCAAAATTTGTGGGGCACTACATCGAGGACGCGAAGTAGCAGCGCGTCAAATTTTATAAAATTTAAAGAATTTTAGGGCGGAGTATTTTGGCGATGGTTTTGGCGGCAAGGCTCTGCCGGCGGTAAATTTTATCGCTGGCGGCGGCGAAATTTACCGCTAGGAGGCTACGGTAAAATTTAACGTAGCGTCGCGACCGGAATTCTGCGCGGATAAAATTCCGCGCAGCTCAAATTCACGTGAACTAAAATTCCGCGCAGAGCAAGATTTGCGCGAGCGAAATTTTAAAATTTAAACGCGAGCGGCAAAAATTTATCTCTCGCTTCGGTGCAAATTAGAATTTTAAAATTTAGACGCAGGTTTCAGCGGCGGTAAAATTTACCGCTTGCTTCGATGCGTATTAGAATTCTGAAATTTAACGCTCCGCGCGGCTGCGGCTTAAAATTTTAAAACGCAAAGGGAAAAATATGAAAATCGTATGTTTGGATGCCGCGACGCTGGGAAGCGATGCCGATCTTAGCGAGATCGCGGGCTTGGGCGAGTTTGAAAGCTACGAGATGACCGAGCCCGCGCAAACCGCGCAGCGCCTAGCCGGCGCCGATGTCGTCATAACCAACAAAGTCCTAATCACGGATCAGATCATGGCGCAAACCGTGCTTAAGCTGATCTGCGTCAGCGCCACTGGCACAAATAACGTCGACATGCAGGCCGCGCAAGCTCGCGGCATCGCGGTAAAGAACGTGGCGGGCTATTCGACGAACAGCGTCGTGCAGCAGACCTTCGCGTCGCTGTTTGCGCTGACCAACGCGCTCGGATATTACGCGGATTACGGCAGCAGCGGCAAATGGTGCGAGAGCGAAATTTTTACTCACATTGACGCGCCCATCAGCGAAATTTACGGCAAAGAATTCGGCGTCATCGGGCTTGGACAGATCGGCGTAAAGGTCGCCCGTATCGCCGCCGCGTTCGGCGCGAACGTGAGATACTACTCCACCAGCGGCGCAAACGATAACGGCGAGTTCGCCAGAGTGAGCCTGGACGCGCTTTTGAGGGCATGCGACATCATCTCGATCCATGCCCCGCTAAATCAAAAAACGGCGGGATTGATCGGCGAAGCGGAGCTTGCGAAGATGAAAGATGGGGCGATCTTGATGAATTTCGGCCGCGGCGGCATCGTGGATGAGGACGCGCTGGCTCGCGCCGTGGACGAACGAGGCCTGCGTACGGCGCTTGACGTGCTGCAAACAGAGCCGATGAGGGCGGATCATCCGCTTTTGCGCGTGAAAAATCGCCGCAACGTCATCATCACGCCTCACATCGCATGGGCGAGCATAGAGGCCCGCAAACGGCTGATAAAGATGATCGCGCAAAATATTAGGGATTTTATGAGCGGTAAATGAATGCAGTTAAAACGCCGAAGCAAATTTAATAAGATCAAGATGCGGCGCAAGGCTCACAAAGACTCTGCACATAGTATTTCAAAGCGCTACACATAAAATTTATTAGCTGAAAAGAAGCGATACTGCTTAGGATAAAATTTTAAATTTACGCCGCGAATAAGCCATCTCTCCGCTTTGAATTCATAGATTTATCTTTTCTTGCAAATTCTTTTTATGCTCATCCAAAATCCCGTAACTATAAAAAATAACACAGAAATCGCCGCTACGCAGAATAAGAACTTACCCGCCTCGCCGAAGATATAGCCCGAATGCACGCTCAAAACGGCTTTATGTATAGCAAAAGGGCGCGGCATGGTGCTTTTCGCATCATCATAGCGAGTATGCCGCAAGATGCCCTTTTTAACGTTTACGCTCATCGTGTTCATATGCTCTTCGCCCTCTTCGCCTTTATCGAAATAAAAGATCATAAAATTTTCTCCATCTTTTTGAGCGATGATGTTAAAGAATTCGTAGTTTTCACCGCGTTCACGCTTAAAAATATCAATTGCCGTCTGCAAATTTAAAATTTTATCTTCATCCTCGAGCGAAAATCCTCGCACTTCGGTAAAACTCGTTTTTCTAAAAATTTCCTTTTCGCCTAGCGCTCTGTTAGTGATTTTGGCTATCCAATCATACGACCAATAAAGCCCGCTAGCGCTTATCGTAAGCAAAATAGGCAGCAGCAAAACTCCGACCGCGCCATGCAAGCTATATAAAAACGCAAAACCTCTCGCTTTAAAATTTATCCTAAATGCGCGTAAAATTTTCCCTCTAAAGCTAGGATAATAAATCACCGCGCCTGAAATTAAGACCAAAATAAATATAACCGTGCTAAGCGCCACGATATTTTTGCCTATCAGCCGCAGAGTTTCGTTTTTGCTTAGCCCAAATCCCAGATTGGTATGTAGGTTTAGCATTACGCCGATAAACGTATCACCTATGTTTTCCGAAGTAATTTCGCCGCTATAAGGATCTATAAAATATGATTTAAACTCGCCGCCAGAATCTGTGCCGGAAAGCCTAATCGCTTCGTTTTTGTTTTGAGGAATCCTATAATAACTGAGCGTAAAACCGGGCCTAGCTTTTCTGAAAATATTTAAAATTTTGGCGGGCTTAAGAGCGTCTTTTTCGCTCGAGCTCAAGAAAGATTTGCTTTGATTTAACGCATCTATAATCTCATCATGATACGAGATAATAGCGCCGCTAAGGGCTACGATTAAGATCGGCACGCAGCATATAAGCGTCAAAACAAGATGGACGTTTAACCAAAATTTTTTCCTTTTTAAAATCGCCATTAATTTCCTTAAATTTTAAATCCGCGGACGAAATTTATGCGCCGCAAATTTAAAAGTTTACGTTAAATCCAACCTGCGCCTTCATCCCGTCTACGACCATCATTTGATAATTTCCCGAGCGCGTTAGTACGAATTCGTTGAATATGTTATAAAGCGTAAAATTTAAACTTGCGTCTTTTGTGAGCTTATAGCTCGCGCCCAGATCAAAAAGCGTGTATGAGCGGATATCCTCATCGTAGCTTAGGCTATCGCGCGTCCTACTATAATAATTTATTTGCGACCATAAGTTTAGCTTGGAACTTACATCGTAATCAAATCCTAGCTTTACCGAATGGATTGGAAAATTATTTAAGGTTTTGCCCTTCTCGTTACCCGTTTTTTGCTCGGATTTCGTATAGGCATAGTTTGCATGCAGCTTCAAATTATCTAAAATTTGATAATCGCTACTTAGCTCTAGACCCCTAACCTCGGCTTCTCCGACATTTATAGTGTCCCAAATACCGCGCCTATAAGTTTTGCCGTTATGCACACAAGGATTTCCTGGTCTTGGGCGGCAAATCAATTTGGTAGAAATTCCATCTTTGATTTCGGTATAAAACGCAGTAGCGCTAAAGTTAAATTTATCGTTATCGTCGTAAGAAAACCCGCCTTCGTAGCTTATGCTGCTTTCAGGCTTTAAAGAGCTTCTGCCGATCTGCGCTCCCTGACCTCCTGCGAACGGCAGGGCAAGGCCCTCACTACGCTGCTTAATATCCGGAGTTGAATATCCCGTCGAAACGCCGCCTTTAATAGAAAAGCTTTCGTTTAAACGATAAACGGCATAAGCGCGCGGCGATATATGGCCGCCGTAGTCTTTATCGCGGTTATATCTGATTCCACCGGTTAGCGTTAAATCATCAGTTAGATAAAAATCATCCTCGCCGTAGATCGAATAATCCCATCTTTTGACATTTGCCTCATCTGCGGTAGTAGCGGCTTCGTTTAATCTCTCGCTTCGGTATTGCACACCCAAACTCAAAGCATTTGAATCGAAAAAATATGAGCCTTTAGAATTTAGCGTAGTCGTTCTAAGACGCAGATCCTGGGCGCCGCTTTCTTTCATGCTATCGTAATTTGCGTAGCTATCTATCATAAACTTATCGTATTTTCCCTGATGAGACAGGCTTGCGGTGTAGCCTTTCATATCCTCTTTCGCAATATCGTTATTGCCTCCCGAGGTTGTTCGCGTACGCCCGTATGTACGCCTAAATTTATTATTTACTTTACGATAATCAAGCGCTACCTCATCGTTTTGCGTTACGTTATACATCAGTTTTGCGCCCATATTCGTCTCTTCATTATTTCTATTCGCATAAGGCTCTTTGTCCTCTATCTTTTCAAAAAATCTGCCGTAAAGTGCGATACCTAGCACGTCCGGAACGATAGCCCCGTTTAGATAAAAACCCGTTTGATAATCACCTTTTATTTGCGATTTTTTAGCGAAAGTATAGTATCCGTTTACATTACCGCTAAGCTCATTTGAAAAGCCCTTGGTGATGATATTTATTACTCCGCCCATAGCGTCGCTGCCGTAAAGCGAGCTCATAGGACCGCGGACGACCTCTATACGCTCTATCGCATTTGCGGGAGGCAAGAAATTCTGACTGCTACCAATACTTCTTAATCCTTTATAAGCACTATCGCTGGTTGCGGGCTTGCCGTCGATTAAAATTTTTGTATATTTTTGAGATAGGCCTCTTAGGCTTATGCCTTTTCTAGATGCAGCACCTAGCGTTGCGGTAAAGGCACTCGGCAAATCCTCTACCATTGCAGAGATATCTTGATAGTTACGTTTTTGTATCTCTTTTTGCGTAAGAACGGAGATAGAAGCGGGTGCGTCTTGGATATTTTGCCGATAGCCCGTAGCACTGACTACGGTAATTTCACCCAAATTTACGCTTTTGCCTTGTTTTTCTAACTCGCTCGATGTCCCGGCTGTCGCTATAGCAGTGATCAGCGATAATTTATATATTACGCGCACAAACGCCCCTTTTCTTATTAAAATTTAAACTCATTTTACTATAATAAGATATGCATTATCAAGAAATACTAAACGGTAGAGGGATTATTTTAAACGCTAAAGGGATAAGATGAGCAAGGAGATAAGTTTAGATGATTTTTTGCAAAAAATATCTAACGACATTGAGCCGTCTAAGCAATGTGGGTATAACAAAACCGAGCTTGAAAGCGAAAGTATAAAATTCGACTTTAGCTCTTTTTATACGGGCGGAGAGATAGGATATTATAGCAGCGATATAATTTGCAGAGATTTCCTTTTGCATCGCCACGAACGGGGCAGCCGCTATTCATTTTTATTTTTCAATACTGGCGAAAATCCTATCTGCTTCAGATCGGATAAAGATCAATTCGTTTTGAATAAAGGTGAGTTTTGGCTCGGAACTATGCAAAGCAAATTGCGTGGCGTTCACGAGCTTGAAAATAAACACTATAAAAGCTCCTGCATAGCGCTTAGCACCGCTTTTGCAAATGAGCTGGGAATTTTAAAAAATTTGAATTTAGATCAAGCCGTTTGCATGAAGAAATTTAAAACAAGCGCCGTGCAAAATATTATCCTCAAAGAGCTCGAAAATGTCACAATATACGACGGCAAAATGCGCGAAATTTTTATGGAAAGTAAAATTTTAGAGATGCTTTATAGAAGTTTTCATAAATTTAATGAGCCCGAAAATGTGCTTAGTCTTGATGAAAATCGCATAAAAACAGTTCAAAAAGCAAAGAAAATGTTACTCGAAAATATGCAAAATCCACCTAGCATTAAAGAGCTCGCTCATCTTTGCGCCACGAACGAATTTGCACTAAAAAGGGATTTTAAAGCATATTTCGGCACGAGTGTTTATGCGATGCTGACAAATGAACGGCTTGAGATTGCAAAAGAGCTATTGAGCGTAGATCAAATCAGCGTAAGTGAAGCCGCTAAAATGGTTGGATACAATAATTTATCGCATTTTTCTAAAATTTTTAGGACTAAATTTAATATACTGCCGACGCAACTGAAAAAGGATATAAAATTTTACTACTCGGATTAGAATTTCTTGCGACCGACTATCTTTTAGAAGCCACACTCTTTCGCAACTGCATATCAAAATCTCATAAAATTTTATATCGCAACCAGACCCGCAAAATACGGAATTTAAATTATAAATGCCGCCGAAGCCTTGTCGGCAAAAGCGAGCTGCGATCAATATCGCAGCTGCGCGTATGTTTGGACGCCAAAGGGCGCCTTAAAATTTTAAATGCGTCTAAGCCTAAAACAGGCTATAAACCTCATCGAGCGTGAAGTGCTTTTTATCGATCTTGCCGCCGTAGTATGGCTTGATATCCTCGTCAAAAGCCTTGTGAAAAAATTTTGCTTTATACATTTTTACCAGGCTGCTGTTGACCGCATCAAGTAGCTCGGTATTGCCCTTAGATAGGGCAACGGCGATATAATCTACCTTGCCGAGATTGATGATTTTTGCATCAAGCGCGGCATCGTTTCTAGCGTATCCGAGTACGACCGTATTATCGTCGGCAAAGCCTATGCCCTCGCCAGCCTTTAGTCTGGCGACACACTCATTCGCGTCGGCACATGTAGCAATCTCATAGCCCGCGTTTTTGAAGTGCTCCTCGGCAGTTGTGCCTTTAACGCTTAGAATTTTTTTATGCGCGATCTGATCGATTCTTGAAATATTATCGTCCTTACGGCTTAACACGCCGATTTGTACTGAATAATACGGGTAAGAAAAATCGACTTTCTGAACGCGATCTTTTGTGACGGTAAGCTTGGAAACGATGAGATCTACTTTGTTTTGCTCCAGTGAGGGGACGCGATCTTTAGATGCTACGGCGATAAAGTCGATTTTGATCTTTTTATTGCCGAATAGATTTTTAACCAGCTCGTTTGCCAAATCAACTTCAAAGCCCTTCAGCGTGCCGTTATCATCGAAGCTAAACGGGGGCTGGGAATCTTGCAAGCCTATGCGAATTTCGCCTGCTTGCTTGATATCTGCTAGGGAATTAGCGCAAAGCGCGCCAGCACCCAGCAAAATACTTAGTAGAATTTTTTTCATATTTCGTCCTTTGAATTAAAACATTTTATAAAGATCATCTAGCAAGAAATATTTTTTCTCAGCCTTTCCCTTGTAAAAAGGATCTATGCTATCGTTAAAAATTTTCTTGAAAAAGCCATTTTTGCTGAGCTTAACAAGCCCGTCGTTTAAGGCGTTTAGCAAGTCATCGTTGCCTTTTTGCACCGCGATAGCTAAAAAGTCCGTCGTGCCTAAATTCTTGATATTTACCTCTACCTTGCGATCTACGACCGAATAGCCCAAAACCACCATATTATCGTCCGCATAGCCGCTGCCGCGACCGGATTTTAGCGCGCGGAAGCATTCGCTCGAACTAGCGCATGAGATAACTTTAAAGCCTTCCTTGTTAAAATAATCAAAAGCCGTAGTGCCAGGCTCTGCTAAAATTTCTTTATCTTGTAAATCGTCTACGGTTTTTATATTATCATCGGTGCGGGTTAGCACGCCGATATTTACGCTAAAGTAGGGATTTGAAAAATCCACTAGCTTCTCGCGCTCTTTCGTAACCGTGATGGCTGCGATATCTAAATCGACCTTGTTATCTTGCACGGCTGTGATACGGTCGTTGCCTAGAGTTACAACATATTCGATTTTGCCGCCCTTATCGCCGAAAATTTCCTTTGAAAGCTCTTCAATAAGCGAAATTTCAAAACCGCTATATCTTCCATCCTCAGAGACGCTAAGCGGCGGCAGTGAGCCGTCTATTCCGATACGAATGAGCCCTTTTTCTTTGATCTGCGCTAAAGAGTTAGCAAATAACGAACACGAAGCGATTAACAACGCAAATATAATCTTTTTCATAAAATTCCTTTAAATTTTACTAAAATTTGCCGGCGAATAGAATTCCATCCATCGCCACTTTAAATTAAAACAAGCTGTAAAGATCGTCCAGCAAGAAATACTTTTTATCAATGGTGCCTTTATAAAAAGGCTCAATACTCTCATCAAAAATTTTGGTAAAAAACCCCTTTTTACTTAGCTCAATTAGTCCCGCATTTACCGCGTTAAGCAGCTCAGTATTGCCCTTTTGCACCGCGATGGCCAGGAAGTCCGTCGAGCCTAAATTCTTGATATTTACCTCAACCTTGTAATCGACTACGGCATAAGCAAATACAAGTAGATTATCATCGCCGTATCCGTCGCCCTTACCCGATTTTAGATCATTAAAGCATTCATTCGCGCTCGCACACGGTACTACGTTATAGCCCTGTTTCGTAAAGTAATCAAACACAGTAGTGCCGGGTTGCGCCAGTATAGTCTTTCCGTTTAGATCGGAGACCTTTCTGATATTATCGTCGCTACGAGTTAGCACGCCGATATTTACGCTAAAGTATGGATCGGAGAAATCTACCAGCTTCTCGCGCTCTTTCGTAACCGAGATTAGCGCGATATCTAAATCAACTCTGTTATCCTGTACCGCTTTTATACGATCATCGCCTACCGTTACGACATATTGTATCTTGCTGCCTTTATCACCGAAAATTTCTTTAACAAGCCCTTCGATTAAGAGTATCTCAAACCCGCTATATTCGCCGGCTTTAGCGACGCTAAACGGCGGAGACGAGCCATCTATACCGATTCGAATAACCCCTTTTTCTTTGATTTGAGTCAAAGTGTTGCTAAGAAGCGAGCACACAGCCAGCATTAACGCCAAGATTATCTTTTTCATAGCGTCCCCCTTTTTTTAAAAATTACAGCAAGCTATAAAGATCGTCCAGTAAGAAATACTTTTTCTCTGCAGTTCCTTTGTAGTAAGGCTCGATGAAATTATCGAACGAATTTTTGAAAAAGCCCTCTTTGCTTAGCTTGATTAGCTCGCCGTTTAGAAAATCCAAAAGCTCCGAATTGCCCTTTTTCACGCCAATGGCCAAGAAATCCGAAGTGCCTAAATTTTTGATATTTACTTCAACCTTTTTATCTAATACCGGATAAGCCAGCACGACTAAGTTATCATCGGCATACCCGTCGCCCTGTCCGGCTTTTAGCGCCTTGTAGCAAGCGTTTGCGTTATCGCATCTGGCGATATTATAGCCTTGCTTTTCAAAGTATGTTTCTGCGGTACCGCCGCTAAGAACTAAAATAGTTTTATCTTGCAATTCATTTAAGGATTTAATCTTATCTTCGACGCGGGTTAGAATGCCTATATTGACGCTAAAATACGGGGTCGTAAAATCGATCTGCTTCTCGCGCTCCGGAGTTACGGTAAGAGTTGCGATAACCGCGTCGACCTTATCTTCTTGTAGGAATTTTATACGCTGATTTGCAAGCACGGAGGTAAACTCCACCTTTCCGCCCGATGGAAGCATATCTTTAGCGATGGCATTTGCCATATCGACCTCAAAGCCCTGATGCACGCCGTCTTCTATCTTGCTAAACGGTGGCTGCGCGTCATAAACGCCTATTCTAAGCACTCCGCTACTTTTGATCTCGGAGAGCGATCTGGCGCAAAGCGCACTACTAGCTAAAGCTGCTACGAGCAGACTTAAGAGAAATTTCTTCATCCTTTTTCCTTTCTCATAAATAATTTCAAAACCATTGCCACGGCTACGGAAAACCTCAAAATCCCGCCCGAATGGCAAGCAGACATTAAATTCGCCTGCAGGCGAAAAGCAATTTTAGCTTTTTATATCTTTAATGATTATTAAATAGTAAGTAAAGTCGCCAAATAAATTCGCTTTTTCATTGTTTGCTTCGATTTTGCGCAAGCTTCTTTTAGAATTTTCGTCCGCATCCTAGCGATAGAATTTAAAATTTTGCAAAATTTTAAAGCCACAAAATTTTACAAAATTTTCAGAGTAGGATTGGGTGAGAAATTTTATGAGCGCTTTAAAACTCGCGATGAAATTTTAAAATTTCATGAGATCAAATCTTGCAGGTTGCATTTGGCAAAACAGCACAAAAAAGGAGTGAAATTTTAAAATTTCGCGCTTTAGCGCAGACATAGTGGAATTCAAAATTCTTAAATTTATACGCTCCGCCCAGCAAAACGAAATTTTAAAATTTTTAGCAAGCGTCATATTCTATAAAGTAGGCAAAATTAAATCTGTGCCACGCTGCGGAATTTCGCGATAAAAGTCACGCCGCCAGCGCTAAATTTTGCGCCATAAATCATACTACAAACATCAGTTTGGCGCAAAGTACTATGATGAAGCCGAATACAAAGGCGATTTTGTGGATATTTGCTCGTAAAAACTCAGGCGCGGGCCTTCCCATCGCGCGGCAACTTAAATTTATCGCTACGCACACGGCGATGATGAGCGCGAGCGTGACTTTTAGCATAAAGATTTTTTGAAACGGCGTGCCGAAATACCCGCCGTTAGCACTTCCGACCCAGCGGCTCATCATCATTCCGCCGGTGATAATCAGCGTAAAAAGACAAACTGGCATAATCTTAATCGCGCGCGAGCCGATCGCTTTTTTAATGCGCTCAAAATCCGCGCCCAGCGTGCTTTTAAGCCGCGAAAAAATCATGACGTCGAAAAATATGTAACCCAAAAAGATAATGGCGCAGATGAGATGGACGATCTGCACGTAAGGATAAATTTGCTCCACCACCGCTCCTTGCTATGAAATTCGGCCCATTTTATGCGAAATTTCAAATTTTAGCAATGATTTTCATCAACGCGCCGCGAGCGGTTAAATTTAAGCCGATCGTGCGAGCGACGCAAATAAATTTTGGCAAAATCGCGCGAGCAAATTTAAAAGTAAAGCCGCGCAGCTAAATTTAAAAATGGCCGCATTCGTAAATTTACAAAATTTACGAGCAGCGCCGCGCGGATAAATTTTATAAAATTTCAAAGCATCATCGAAAAGATTATGCCGAATATGATTAGCGGGATATTAAAGAAAATAAAAGTCGGCACGCAGGTATCCCACATATGGCTATGCTCGCCGTCGATATTCAGCCCCACGGTAGGTCCGAGCGTGCTATCGCTCGCAGGCGAGCCCGCATCGCCGATACCGGCAGCCACGCCGATGATAAAGATCGTCGCCGCCGTGCTAAAGCCCAGCTGCGCGGCTAGCGGACAATAAATCGTAGCGATGATAGGGATCGTGCCGAAGCTCGAACCTATGCCCATCGTCACAAGAAGTCCGATGCCGATCATCAGCAGCGCGCCGCCGAGCTTGCCGCCGCTTAAAGTGCTCGCTACGTGCACCAGCTCGTTCACGCCGCCGGTTTCTTTTAAGATCGTGCCGTATCCTGCGGCGATCAGCATCAAAAACGCGATGTAGCCCATCATATGCACGCCTTCGTCAAATACGCTATCGAGCTTCTTCCACTCGATGCCCTTACTAGCAAGCATTACTAAAATTCCGCTAAGCGCGGCAAACGGAAGGGATTTGATCCAAATTTGCACCGCGAAGCACACCGCGATACCCGCTAACGCGCCCCACTCTCGCATACCCATCTTAAGCTCGCTAAAATGCGCGTCCAGGCTCTGTTTAGTTTCGGCATACTCTCTTGGCTTGCGGTAGTAGATCACGGCCAGCACTAGCCCCACGAGCATCGGCACGGCGCTTAGCCACATCACGCTCGATATGTCGCTTAGGCTTACTGCGATGCCGTTTGCGTTCATATTTTTTTCGATTAGTCCCATAAAGATAAGTCCAAATCCCAGCGGCAGCGCCATATACGGCGTCTGCAAGCCGAACGTCAGCGCGCACGCTACGGCGCGGCGGTCGATCTTTAGCGAGTTCATGATCTTAACTAACGGCGGGATCAAAATCGGGATAAAGGCGATATGCACGGGGATTAAATTTTGTGAAAAGCACGCAAAAAAGGCGATCGAAAAGATAAAGACGTATTTTTTATCGCTGATTAAATTTGCCACCGCGCGCACCAAGATCGCCGTTAAATTAGTCTTTGAGATCGCGCTTGCGATGACGCCTAGCAGCAGATACGAAAGCGCGGTTTCTAAATTTCCGCCCATGCCGAGGCTGCCTGCGTTTTCGGGGTTGCCGTTTATGAATAAATTTATAGCGTCTCCTAGCGGGATCTTGCTTGAGAGCACGGCGCATATCGTGCCGATTAGGATCGCGAGCATTACGTTGCACCTAAACAAGCACAGCGCGCACATTACACAGATACTGATAAATACGGGATTGGTAAGCATCTTTTGCCTTTTTTGGAATTTTTGCAATTATATAGAATTTAGGGCTAAATTTTGCTAAAATCGCGCAAAAAATCGGCTAGGACAGCGATGAAATATTTTTACTCCTCTTTTGTAGTAAGCCTAATTGCGCTTGCTATCGCATTTTATATAGGCGGTGCTGGTGCAGCTTATATCTGCGCGCTTTTGTGCGCACTTGAAATCAGCCTCAGCTTCGACAACGCCGTAGTCAATGCCAAGGTGCTAAAAGATATGGCGCCGGTGTGGCAGAGCAGATTTATCCTCTGGGGCATTCCGATCGCGGTTTTTGGCATGAGGTTTTTATTCCCCGTGCTAATCGTCGCCGCAAGCGCGCATCTGGGTCTTTGGGAAACCCTCGTGCTGGCGCTTAAGCAGCCGCACCGCTACCATGAAATTTTAAGCGAGAACGAAGCGCAAATTTACGTTTTCGGCGGCGCGTTTTTGTTGATGGTCTTTTGCGATTTTTTCTTCGATGCACAGCGCGAGCTACACTGGCTAGGCATAATCGAAAATAACGGGCTCGTGCGATTTTTAAAGCGCATTCCAAACGCGCCCACGCTGATCGCTCTAGCCGCGGGGCTCGTGCTGCTTGCTAAAACGGGCTCGGCGACGCTCGGCGCGGCGTATTTCGGCGCGATTTTACTCTATCTACTCATCTCCTGCTTCGGAGGGCTTTTCGGCACGGACGGCGTAAAAAACGGCCTTGCAGGCTTTTTATACTTAGAGACCCTGGACGCGAGCTTTAGCTTCGACGGCGTGATCGGCGCGTTTGCGCTAAGCGATAATATCTTCATCATTATGCTAGGTCTCGGCGCGGGCGCGATGTTCGTGCGCTCCATCACGCTGTATCTCATCGCCCGCGGCACGCTGTCGCACTTCGCGTATCTGGAGCACGGCGCGCACTACGCCATCGCGTGTTTGGCGTTTATAATGTTTGCTAAGCTGAAATTTGAAGTAAGCGAGATCATAACCGGCACCGTGGGGATCTTATTCATCGCGCTATCGCTCCTTTCGTCGGTGCTTTACAACCGCCGCAACAAACGCAAACTAATCGAAACGATCGCGGGAAACAACGAGTAAAATTTCATCGCATATCTTGCCGTGCGCGAGATCAAATTTTAAAATTTCGAGCTACTGCCGCAAGCGGTAAATTTTACTCGCTTGCGCCGCGTTAAATTCCAAGAGACGCCAAATTTCAAGAAACGCCAAATTCTAAAAAGCGCTAAATTTAAAGACGCGAACGATGAGATTAAAATTTTACGAAAAGCATTAAATTTTAAGCCGCGAGATGGCATTTTAAATTCAAATCAGCGGTCGCGCGAACTCAAGCCTTTATCGCGCAATCTCTGTAGCTCCTCGCCGCCGAGGGACGTGCTCTTTGCGGGCTCGCCGCTCTCGCTTGCGCCGCCAAAAAATCCTTCATTTAAACGCAGCTCGTCAATGATACCAAGAAGCTGTAAAACCTCAGCCTTTATCCGCTCGGCGTCTTTTAGCGTAGTGCGCGGCGAAAACAGCGCGGCTTCGAAGCGGTTTTTCGCGCCGTTTAAAAATAGATAAAATTTACCGTCCATAAACGCCGCGCTAAGAGCGATCTTGGGCGCAAGCTTAAGCTTCAAAGCTCCGAGGCGCCCCATAAAGCTAGGCGTCAAAAGATATCGCGCCTCGATCTTATCGCTTGCGAACACGCGAAATTCCTCTCCGAAAATCACGTCGTCCATCAGCTCCTGATCGCCTAAAAATTTAGTGCCTGGCGAGCGGTCCGCGATGATGGTTTGCCCCTTAAATTTCTTATAAAACTCGCACACCAAAACCGAGCCGCTAAAGGCTTGCACATATTCGCCGAGCCTCCAAGCGTTCCAAAGCGCGATCGCCGATAGCAAAAAAGTCGCAGAAAGATCGCTCTTGGATCTTTGAGATAACTCTACAAGCCTCATAGATTCTCGCGTTTCATAGATTTTTATCGCCTCGCTTAGGCTAAATTTTACCCCTTTATACACGCCGTCTATCTGATCCTCGGCTACGAATTCATTGCTCGGATAGATGCCCGTTTTGCGGATCTCTTCTTCGTCTATGCCGCTTTGTGGCTCATATCTAAAGGCGGGATCGATATCTGAAATGATGGCGCGGATGAAGGCGTCTTTGTAAAAGGCGTTGTACTCCCACTTGGCGATGGAATCATCAAAAATCCCCCATACGCAGCTTACCGCAATTATCGGGATCATCGCGGACATCAGCACGGCGGAGGAGTATTCGTTTTGAATCAAGCCGTGGATAAACCAGCCGACGGAAAAAACCGCGATGCATAGCAATAAAATCAGCGGTTTTAGAAATTTTATCTTGCACTGCTGCTGCTTTTTTGCCAGCTCCTCTATCGCTCTGTCAATATCCAAATTTAACTCCAAATTTGATTTGCCGAAATTTTGCCCCTTATTTTACGCTAAATTTTATTAAAATTTCATCCGTTAAGCGGGTTTAAGATTTTTTATGCTATTTTTGCGACCTATTTCGATCAAAAGGCGAGAGATGATAAATTTACCGAAAAATTGCGTGGTTTTTACCTATCCGAAAATGGGCGACAGCGGCAAATTTTTGCCGGAGGAGTTGCGCGACGCGGCGGGGCTTACTGGCTGCACGCTTCAGTGCAAGGCCTACGAGAGCGCGTTTACGCAGATAAAAGCCCTCGGCTTCGAGCTTATCGCCGTAGGCAGCATGGGCGAGGCGGGCACGAGCGAGTTTAAGCGCGCTACGGTCGCCTCGTTTGAGTTCATAAACGACGAAAAATTCGAGCTTGAAGCGCCGCTTGGGCTCGGAACCTTCACCACCGGCGACGGGAAGAAATTTTACCACCGCCAAACTCTGATTTTTAGAGGCGGCAAGGAGATAAAGCGCTTTAGCCGAATCGCTGAGCCCGAGCAAGACGCACAAAACGTACTTGCGGCGCTAAAGAGCCTATGATCGATCACTTCGGCGCCGCGCTTTAAATTCGCGCTCCAAACGCGCTGCGATACAAGGCTGGAATTTAGGGCGGAGCGTATTTCTCTTAAATTCAGCATTTTTAATTAAAATGGCGCTAAATTTAACGGAGGCGGGTATGAAAAAATTTCTATTTTTGGCGCTGTTTTGCGCCATTGCGGCAAACTGCGACGAGAGCGGGCGGATAGATAAAATTTCCGCGGCGGGCAAAACAACAAGCATCGGCGAGACCGCAAGTGCGCGCTTTATAAAGAGCGGCGAAGCAAGCGCCGGCTCGCAAAGCAGCGCCGATGCGGTCATCCAAACGGACGGAATTTCGCGGGCGGATCTGCAAAGCTGCATCGTAAAAAGCGACGAAGGCTCCTGCGAGCGCGTCGCGCGCGGCCTGAAAAGCGGCTGCGAGCGCAAAGATCAGCTATCGTGCTTTTTCTACGCAGATGCGCTAGGGCGCGGTCTGGGCATGGAGAAGGACGTCGTGGCGTCGTTTGAGCTTTTTCGCGAGCAGTGCGATGCCGGCAGTAGCGAAGCGTGCTACGAGCTGTCGGTCAAGTATCTCCAAGGAATCGGCACCCCCCAAAGCTTTGAGCTCTCGGGCGAGGCGCTAGATAAGGCGTGCAAAATGCACAACAAGCGCGCCTGCGCGGTGCTCGATCTACTACCGAAAAATTAGCACGACAGAGGCAAAGCGCTTCTTTGGGCGGCACAGAATTGCTTTTTAGGGCTAGACCGCGTAGATTGCCGGACGCCTTGCAAATTTCGCCGCACGAAAGCTTAAATTTTACAACTCGCACCTAGATGAGCGTGCGATCCGCATTTAAAGGCGCCGATCACCGCGTAGCAGCCCCGTTTTGCTTCGAATAAGCGAGGTTCGGTTTTAAAATTTAAAGCGATTTTCGTGGGTGTGGTGCGATGAAGCAGTAAATCGGGGCGAGCGGCAGATAAACAAAATCAAAAGGAGCAGAGATGAAAGCTTTAAAGCTTGCGCTGGCTGCGGCACTGGCGCTTAGTTTGGCAAACGCGGGCGGCGAAGCCAAAGAGTTTAAATTTAGCGGCGCAAAAACTAGCGCGCTTTTAGCAAAATGCAGCAAAAAGGACGCCGCCGCATGCTACGAAGCGGCGATGAGATACGAGCTGGGCGGTCGCGGCGTCGTGCGAAACCGCCTCAAAGCGCAAGGCTTTTTCGCAAACGCGTGCGAGCTCGCCACCCTCGCCGAGCGGAAGCGGGGAGATAAAATGGGCGGCGCAGGTGGGCGCGCGATGAGCGATCTGCGCGAGCGAGCCTGCCTGGGCAACGCGGCGGCGCTGGAGAGTTTCGCGAGCGGGCAGTGCCGCAGCCTCTTGATATACGACGAGCTTTGCGAGAGCGGCTC
>NZ_CALBWL010000038.1 GCF_937973075.1 uncultured Campylobacter sp. | reverse complement strand
GAGCCGTTTTACGCGCTGGATCATAAGATCGAGCTTATTAGCTTGGATTTAGGAGTGGGCAATTTAGGAATATTTGGCAATATAAAAAAGCGCTATGATAAAATTTTGGCCTTGCACAGGCTTCTAAAAAGTCGTAAATTTGACGTAGTAATCTCGTTTTTAGATAATACCAATGTCCTTACGCTTATCGCAAATCTAGGAGTCGGGCAGAAAATCATCGTCTCCGAACACACCAATCATCGCTTTTTAAAAAGTCCGATTTGGCGCGCGCTCAAGCGGATCTTTTATCCGCGAGCTGCAGGTCTTAGCGTGCTTAGTAAATTTGATCTGGATCATTACACATATGTGCAAAATCGCGTGATTATGCCTAATCCGATGTTTGAGATTAGCCATGCTAAAGAGGCCCGCCCGCCTAAAGAAAATATCATCCTAGCAGCCGGCCGGCTTAATGTCTATAAGGGCTTTGATGTCCTTCTTAAGGCGCTTGCGCTTATAGATTTCAATCTTTTAAAAGAGTGGAAGGTGGTGATTGCAGGCGACGGAGAGGAGCGAAAGAGCCTTGAGAGTCTAGCTGCGAAGCTGCGCTTAAACGTGCAGTTTATCGGCTTTGTGCGCGATATCGAAAGCTTATATGAACGCGCTAAAATCGTAGTTGTAACCTCCAAGATGGAGGGCTTTTGCAATATTTTGATGGAGAGTATATTTTTCGGTACCGCTAGAATTTCTACAGATTGCATCGCAGGTCCTAGCGAGCTTATAAGCGACGGCGTGGATGGGTTTTTATGCCCTGTAGGCGATAGCGCGAGCATCGCAAAAAAGCTTGAAATTCTAATGAGCGACGAAAAGCTGCGCGAGCGACTCGTGCAAAACGCCTCCAAGCGCGAAGAGAGCTTTAAAATTGAAACGATCGGGCGACGCTGGCTGGATTTCATAGCCGCTACGATACACAGGGAGGAATAATGAGCGAAAATCCCCTAATCTCGGTCATCATCCCCGTTTATAATGTCAAAGAATTCCTGCGCGCTTGCGTGGAGCGCATCACGGCGCAGACCTATACTAACTTAGAAATTTTGCTCGTAGATGATGGCTCAAATGATGGCAGCGAGGCGATTTGCGACGAATACGCCGCGCGCAATCCTCGTGTGCGAGTGCTGCATAAGCTAAACGGCGGGCAGGCTAGTGCACGAAACGCCGCTTTAGATGTCGCTCGCGGGGAGTTTATCAGTTTCGTAGACAGCGACGATTTGGTAAGCCTTGATTTGATTGAGACTCTTTTTCATCTTACGCAGAAATTTTGCACCAAAATCGCTATGTGTGGCTACGCGGCATTTAGCGACGAGAGCGAAATAAATAATTTCAAGGCGGTTTTGAATTTTAAAGAAAATCAAAATTCTAAAGAGATTAGCGATCCAGGAGGAGCTGCAAATTCAAATGCCAATGCAGGAGAATATAAAATATCGCCGCAAGAGCTTTTTAGGCGCAGCTGCACGCAGGATCCGTATTTTAGCACCGCTGTTTGGCGCGCGCTGTTTGCTCGCGAAATTTTCGCTGCTTTGCGCTTTCCTGCGGGGCAGATCTATGAGGATGTGGCGATATTTTTTGATATTTTTAACGCTTCTATTGCGGCGTGCACGGATGAAATTTTATATTTTTATCGCGTAAGGGCGGGCTCGACCGTAAACTCATTCGCTCGCAGGCATCTAGCGGTCATCGCTGCGGTGCGCCGCTATACTGAGGCGATCGCTGCGAATTATCCAAGCTTGGCGCGTGAGGCTAATTTCACTCGCTGCGAATCCGCGCTGAATACGGCGTTTTTAATCATCAAATCAAGCTTTGATGCCGCAGGTTTGGATGGAGATGCGACTTCTCCTTCCAAGGCTAATACGCGCAGCTTGGCAAAAGAGGCGGATTTGCATAGAGCTGATAGTTTATCTTGCGCATGCGGTAAAAATTCCGCAGTTAAAAATTCCGCCAAGCAAAATTATATGCGAAATTCTAAGCAAAATTCCGCGTCGCAAAGAAAGACCGCAGATCCCCGCTCTCCTTTAAGCGCTGCAGAAGCTGCGGATCAGATCCGCTCACTGCACGCTTTGGTGCGCGAGCGGCTGGATTTTGGATTTTTCGCAGCGCATGCAAGCCGCACGCAGACGCTGATGATGGTTTTGTTTTACGCAAATCCCGCGCTTTTGCGACTATTTTATAAAATTTATCGGAAGTTAAAATGAAAATTTTATTCGTCATCGCGGCTCTTAGAAACGGCGGCGCCGAGCGCGTGCTGCAAGTTTTGGCGAATCATTTTGCGCGCGCAAACGACGTTACGATCGCGATTTTGGAAAACGACGAGGGCAGGTATAAATTTAGCGAAAAGATAAAATTTTTGCATCTGGATGTTTATAAAGACGGCGGCAAGCTCGATAAATACAGAATTTTGCGCGAGTGTTTCAAGCGCGAGCGCCCAAGCGTCATCATCAGCTTTATGGACTGGACGAACGTAGCGTGCGTGATCGCAAACTTTGGGCTAGGCATCCCGCTCATCGCGACCGAGCACAACGCGCACGATTATCTGCGAAGCGGGTTTTTTAGCCGCGTGCGCGATCTGTGCTATAAAAAAGCAGACGCGCTTACCGTGCTTACGCGCTCGGACTTTGAATACTATTCGCGATTCGTTAAAAACTGCTTCGTCGTGCATAACCCCTTTTTCGGCGAGATCTGCGATACCAAAGGCGCCAAGCGAAACGTGATTTTAAGCGTCGGCAGGCTCGAGCCCGTAAAGGGGTATGAAATTTACTTTGACGCGCTAAGCAGGATCGATAAAAGTCTGCTTGCGAAGTGGGAAATTTTAATCGCGGGCGACGGCTCGCTGCGCGAAAGCTTGCGCGAGCTCGTGGTGCGGCTCGGGCTTGAAGTGCGATTTTTAGGGCACAAACAGGACGTGAGCGAGTTGTATAAAGAAGCCAAAATTTTTGTGCTAAGCTCGCTTAATGAAGGGCTTTCAAACGTGCTGATCGAGTCTGCATTTTACGGCTGCGCACGGCTTAGCAGCGACACAGCGGGTGCAAAAGAGCTCATAAAGGACGGCTTTAGCGGCATTTTGTTTAAACGCGGCGATGCGAATGAGCTTGCGAGCAAGCTTGAAATTTTAATGAGCGATGAGGCGCTGCGAGACGCTCTCGTGCAAAATGCAAATGAAAATTTAGACGAGTTTTCGCAAGAGCGCATCATTAAGCTCTGGCAGGGCTTGATTGATCGGTTTGCGCGCAAATAGCAGCCGCTTGTCGATGCCCTAGCGGCGCGCAGGGATTAAATTTAAACTTCGGTGTGCTAAGATAGGCTCTTGCGCCCGAGCAAAACGGCGCGTTTAAATTTGCCGCATCGCGCGATGAAATTTAGCCGCTTGGGGCAGCGCAAAATGCGCTAAATTTAAAACGGAGCGGCGTATGCTCGCATAAAAAGGCGTGAGCAAAGCTTAAATTTAGGCGCGGCAGCGATATTTAAAAGGTAAAGGGATGAAGAAATTAAGCGTTTTTATCTATTCGATGGGCGGTGGCGGCGCCGAGCGCGTCGTAAGCAACCTCTTAGGCGAGCTTACGGCACGCTACGAAGTGCATCTGGTGCTGATGAACGAGAGGATTTTTTATGAAATTCCAAACGGCGTGCAGATCCATTTCATCGAAAAATCAGCCCCTTTTGAAAACGGGCTGCTGAAGCTCGCAAAGCTGCCGTTTTTGGCGCTGCGATACAAAAAGCTATGCGAGCGCCTAGGTATCGACATCCACTTCGTTTGGATGAACCGCCCTTGTTACGTAGCGGCGCTGGCGCGAGTTTACGGGCTGCGCGGAACGATGATTTTTAACGAATGCTCAACGCCGTCGGTGCTGTATAAAGAGCCGAACTTTAAATCCAAAATTTCAAAGCTTTTGCTGCGTAAGCTCTATCCGAAGGCCGATTTTATCTTCCCCAACTCGCTTGGAAATTTACGCGATCTGGCGGATAATTTCGGAATTGACGAGCGCAAGATGAGCGTGCTATACAACGCGATCGATTTGGATGAGATCGGTCGCAAAGCGCAAGAGCCTATCGCGCAGGAGCGGCCGTTTTTCCTAAGCGTCGGCAGGCTCGATGCGGGCAAAAACCACGCGCTTTTGATCCGCGCATATGCAAATTTAAAAAATAACGACAAAGACCTGCTGATCTTGGGCGACGGCGTGCTGCGAGCCGAACTTGAGGCCCTGATAGAGGAGCTGGGCTTAAGCGGCCGCGTGAAGCTTTTGGGCTTTGACGCAAACCCGTATAAATATATGGCCAGATGCTACGCGTTTGTCTTCGTAAGCCTTTTTGAGGGCTTTTCAAACGCGCTCATCGAAGCTCTTGCGTGCGGCAAGCTCGTAATTTCAAGCGATCATCAAAGCGGCGCGCGCGAGCTTTTGGGGCAGAGCGAATGGGGCGTGCTGGTAGGCGTGAACGATCTAGAAAGCACCCAAGCGGCGATGCAAAAAGCGCTGGATGATGAAAATTATGTAAAATTTTATGAGAAAAAGGCTAAAATTAGAGCCTCGTTTTTCGATAAAAAACGGATAGCAAGCGAGCTGATCGCAAAAATAGAACAAATCGACGAAGGAAAATAGGCGTGGGTGAAGAAAAAAAGGCTTTTAGCGTCAGAGAGATCGACGAAGGATCGGACGATCAAAAAGGCGCGCAATCAATGGGTGCTAACGAAGCTGCCTTAAGCGAAAATTTCGCTAGTGAGGGAAATTTTGACGCAGAGCATTCCGCGGATGGCGGAGAGAATTTTAGCGGCGAAAATGCCGAGCTTGAGGGTAGCGAGGACGCCGTACTTAAAAACGATAAAAATTCCGCGCACGCCGGCGCTAAAAATTTAAGCGACGATCAAGCGCGCGCTGTTTCTGCAAAAATGCGAGTACAAAAAAAATCCAAAAAGGCTAAAAAATCAAGCGGACGAAATTCTACCTCGGTAAATTCTGAAAATTCCGCAGGCACAAATTCTACAAACTCAAATTTAAAGGGCGCTGCAAATTCCACGAGCAAAAATTCTACAAATAAAAATTCCGCTGGCGCTGCAAATTCTACAAATAAAAATTCCGCAAAAGCCGCTAATTTGGCTAAATTTAAAAATGCGAATTCCGCAAGCGCTTTAAATTCTACAAACGGCATAAATTCTGATAATTCTAAAAACTCCACAGCAGAAAATTCCCAAAATTCTAAAAATCAGGCAGCTGGCGCGCTTCCTGCTAGGCGCAGAATTTTTGGCTTCATAAAAAATTATGAGTTTTCCAAGCATATTTTGCTGATGATTTTGTTCGCATTTGCCTTTAGCGTGGCGTTTCGCATGTGGTGGGTGCACTGGGCGAGCGGTTTTGTGAATTACTTTTTTTGGGATGGCGAGCTGATGATAAACACAAACGACGGCTATGCCTTTGCAGAGGGCGCGCGCGATCGCCTCGCCGGCTTTCATCAGCCCAACGATCTTAGCTACTTTAGTGCACCGCTTTCGATCGTGACGGCGTTTTTGGCTGAAATTTTGCCCTTTAAAATCGAGACGATATTCGTTTATCTGCCAGCTTTGTTTAGCTCGCTCATCGTAGTGCCGATCTTGCTGATCTCAAGCGAGTTTCGCTGCATGCGCGCAGGCTTCATCGGCGCGCTTGTCGCGAGCGTGGCGAATAGCTACTACAACCGCACTATGGCGGGGTATTACGACACCGATATGCTAAATATCGTGCTTGCGATGTGCATTTTGTGGGCACTCATCCGTATTTGCACGCGCGGCTCGCGTAGCACGCTGTTTTGGCTGGGCGCGTTTGTGATATTTTATATGTGGTGGTATCCCTCAAGCTTCTCGCTAAATTCCATGATGCTTGCCGTATTTTTCGCCTACACGCTGATTTTTAAGCGAAAGAGTGCGGTAAATTACGAAGCGATGATCATCTTTTTGATCGCGCTTTGCTCCACGCCTTTGGTAGCTAAAATTTTAATCTCGCTTGCGCTATTTTGGCTCTTTGCGTTTAGAGGAAAGCTATTAAATTTTAAAATTTTAGCGATTATCGGCGCACTTGCCGTAGTCTTTTTTGTCGCAAACGGAGGTCTTAGCCCGATCATCTTTCAGGCGAAATTTTATATCTTCCGTTCCTTTGCGGACAACGCCGATACGGCATTTCATTTTTTCAATGTCAATCAAACAATCCAAGAATCAGGCATTGTGCCAACTAATATCTTTATGGAGCGCATCAGCTCACACGTCGCAGTTTTCGTGATCGCGGCGATCGGATACGTAGTGCTTTGCTTTAGGCATAAGGAATTTTTGCTCTCGATCCCGCTTCTGCTTTTGGGCTTTGCGGCGAACAAGGCGGGTCTTAGATTTACGATCTATGCCGTGGGCGTGATGGGACTGAGCTTCGGATATATCTTATATTTTTGCGTAAAGCGCTTGGATCTGCCAAAGATCGCTGCACGCGCGATACTGCTTATTTTGACGGCGCTTGCGATCTATCCCGCGTGGCAGCACATCGTCTCGTACAAGGTCGATACGGTCTTTTATCAAAGCGAGGTACGGGTGCTAGATGAGCTCAAAGATAAGGCACAGCGCGAGGATTACGCTCTTTCTTGGTGGGACTACGGATACGGCATACGCTATTACAGCGACGTAAAAACCCTTATCGACGGCGGCAAACATCTCGGCAACGATAATTTTCCCGTTAGCTTCGCGCTTTTTAAAGATCAGATGAGCTCTGCAAATATGGCGCGCCTGGATGTCGAATACACCGAGCGCGGATATAGCGAAAAAATTCCAAACAAGCTAAAGCAAATTTTAAAAGACTATAACGCGACTGATGTAAATGATTTTATCTTAAGCTTGGGGCTGGCCGATTTTAAGCCGTCGAAGCCTACGCGCGACATCTACTACATCCTGCCCGATCGCATGATGAATATCTTCCCCGTCGTCACGCAGTTTTCAAACATCGACATCACCGACGGCAAGCAGCTAAGTGAGCTGTTTTTCATAACGAGCGATAGGTTCGTTCAGGATCAAAGCGGCGTGCATATGGACAACGGCTTTTCGATCTCGCCGAGCCTTTTAAATTTAGAGTATAGCGGTAGAAAATTCGCGATCAATACCTTTTATGAAACGAGCTACGACGCGAACGGCAAGCTTTCGGTAAAAGAGTTTAATATGGACAGCAGCGCGCAATTTTACGTAGTTTTCATGCGCGATTACGGGCGGTTTTTGCTGATGGATAGAGCGATGCTAAACTCGAGCTACATTCAGCTTTTTGTATTTGAAAGATATAGGCCCGAGCTATTCGAGCCTGTGATCTTAAGCCCTGCTGTGAAAGTTTATAAATTAAAGCGCTAGATAAAATTTTGCCGCAAGCTAAGGAGAAATTTATGAAATTTAATCTCGCAACGCCAAGCAAGGAATGCAGCATATGGCTCGCATAGGGTTTTTAAGCCATGCCGATATGAGCTTACATTTCTTTCGCCGCCCGATAATGCAGGCTTTAAAAGAGCGCGGGCACGAGGTTTTTGCAATCGCTCCTCGCGGCGCTTATACGCAGGATTTAGCACGCGATTTTAATGCCGTAACTTACGATCTTGATCGAGCTAGCCTAAATCCGCTTACCGTATTTAGCAACACCAAAGCCCTTGCACGCGAGTTAAAGAGGCTAAATTTGGACCTGCTGCAAACAGCTGCGCACAAATCAAACGTGTTTGGTACGCTGGCGGCTCGAGAGGCGGGTATAAAATATGTGATAAACTTAGTCGAGGGGTTGGGCAGTTTTTATATCGACGATGATATTAAAACAAGGCTCGTACGAGCGGTTTTGGAGAAGCTTTATAAATTTTCATTTTCGCAGGCGGATGCTTGCGTATTTGTAAACGATGCCGATCCCGATTATATGCTATCTCGCGGGCTTATTGCGAAGCAAAAGGTCATAAGGATTAAAAGTGTAGGCGTAAATGCTGAAAGATTCAACCCCCAAATCGTTAGTGCGGCGGATCTGGGCGAGGATTTGCACGGCAAAAAGATCGTACTGATGATAGCTCGCGCGATGTGGCATAAGGGCGTGAGAGAATTCTACGAAGCGGCAGAAATTTTAAAAGATCGATCGGATGCGAAATTTGTCTTCGTAGGCGAGGGCTTTGCGGGCAATAAAAGCACCGCCGATCCTGCGTTTTTGCGAAGCGGTGCGGTGCATTATCTGGGTGCCAGAAATGATGTGCCGGAGCTTTTGAAGGCTAGTTACTTGCTGGCACTTCCTAGCTACAAGGAAGGCTTTCCGCGCACGGTTTTAGAGGCGATGAGCATGGCGCGAGCCTGCGTGGTGAGCGACTGCAGCGGCTGCGTCGAGGCGGTGCAAGAAGGCGTCAACGGCTTAATCTGCCGCACTCGCGACGCGGAGGATCTTGCGCGAAAGATCGAAATTTTATTAAACGATACCGCGCTTTGCGAAAGGCTTGGACGAAACGGGCGCGAGCTGGTGCTTGCAAATTACGACGAAAAGATCGTCACGGAAAAATATTTAGAGGTTTATAGGAAATTTATCGATGTATAAGAGCTTTTTAAAACGCGCGCTTGATTTTACGGCGGCTTTGATTTTGATTATTTTGGTTTCGCCCGTGATGGCGCTTACGTGGTTCTTGATCCGCAAGCACATTAGCAAAAGCACGATTTTTACGCAATCTCGCCCTGGGTTTGATGAGCAAATTTTTAAAATTTACAAATTTAAAACGATGAGCGACGAGCGCGGCGCGGACGGCGAGCTTCTGCCAGACGAAGAGCGGCTGAACGATTACGGCAAAAAGATCCGCGCGCTAAGCCTGGATGAGCTGCCGCAGCTTTTCAACGTGCTAAAGGGCGATATGAGCTTCATCGGGCCGCGACCGTTGCTGATCGAATACTTGCCGCTTTATTCGCCGCAGCAGCGCCTTAGGCACAGCGTGCGCCCGGGCATAACGGGGCTTGCGCAGGTAAACGGTCGCAACGCGATCAGCTGGGAGAAAAAATTTGAGTTCGACACGTATTACGCGCAGAATTTAAGCTTCGCGCTCGATCTTAAGATCGCACTTTTAACGATAAAAAAGGTGCTTGCGAAAGAGGGTGTGAATAAAGAGGGTATGGCGACGACGGAGAAATTTAATGGGCACAACTAAAATTTACGTTTACGGCGCAAGCGGACACGGGCTGGTGGTCGCGGATGTCGCGCTAGCCGCACGTGGGGCTAAATTTAGCGAGGTCATTTTTTTAGACGACGCAGCGGGGCTGAAATTTAGCGAGGATCTGCCGAAGCACCCCGTAATAATCGCAATCGGCGATAATAAAACCCGCGCAAAGATCCAAGAGAAGGTAGCGCGCGCCGGTTTTGAGATAGCGACGCTAATTCATCAAAGCGCCATCGTCAGCCCAAGCGCCGCTATCGGCGAGGGCGCGGTGGTAATGCCAGGCGCCCTGATAAACGCGCGAGCCAAAATTGGTCGCGGCGCGATAATCAACTCTGGCGTCGTAATCGAGCACGAGTGCGAGATCGGCGAGTTTGCGCACATTAGCCCAAACGCGGCGCTTGCGGGCGGCGTGAAGGTGGGAGCGTTTTCGCACATTGGAATCGGCGCTAGCGTCATTCAGAGGCTAAGTATCGGGCAGCGCTGCATAATCGGCGCGGGTGCTGCGGTCGTGCGCGACATAGCTAGCGACAGCGTAGCCGTAGGCGTGCCCGCTCGTGTGATTAAAAAAAAATAGCTGAATTTAAAATTTATAGCATTAAAAGTGATAAAATCCGAGCATTTAAATTTTATGCCGAAAGCTAAATTTAGCCTTGCGTCGCGTGAGGTTAAATTTAAAGATTAAGAAAGGATGAAGATGGCAAGAGTATTTTTAAGCCCGCCGAATATGGGCGGCGATGAGCTTGAGTATATAAAAAAGGTATTTGAAAGCAACTATATCGCGCCTTTGGGCGAATATGTCAATCGCTTTGAAGACGCAGTGAAGTCCTATACTGGCACGCGCGGCGCGCTAGCGTTAAACGCAGGCACGGCGGCGCTTCATCTAGCGCTTCGCTGCAGCGGCGCAAAGGACGGCGACGTGGTGCTTGGCTCCACGTTTACCTTCATGGCGTCGCTAAATCCGATATTTTACGAGCGCTGCGTGCCGGTGCTGATAGATAGCGACGAGAGTTGGAATTTAAGTCCGAAGTTGCTTAAAGAAGCGATCAAAAAATCGCCGAAAAAGCCAAAGGTGCTCGTCGTTACGCATCTTTACGGACAGGCTGCGAAGATGGATGAGATATGCGAAATTTGCGCTAATGAAAATATCGATCTCATCGAGGATGCCGCGGAGGCGCTGGGCGGATTTTATAAGGGCAGGGCGTTAGGCGGTATCGGAAAATGCGGCGCGCTAAGCTTCAACGGCAATAAAATCATCACTACCTCGGGCGGCGGAATGCTGATCTCAAACGATGAGGAGCTAATCGCCAAGGCTAGATTTTTAAGCACTCAGGCGCGCGAGCCGCTGCTTCACTACGAGCACAAGGACTACGGCTATAACTACCGCTTAAGCAACGTATTAGGCGCTATCGGCGTAGGCCAGATGGAGGTCTTGCCGCAGCGCGTGAAAAGAAAACGCGAAATTTTTAAAATTTACGAGGATCTGTTTAGAGGCACCGACGTGGAGTTTATGCCCGAAGTAGAAGGCGGCGAGGGCAACAGATGGCTTACGACGCTTCTATTTAAGAAAAAGAATGCCCATCTAAAGGTTATCGACGCCCTGAATAAAGCCGACATTGAATCTCGTCCGCTTTGGAAGCCGATGCATCTGCAAAGCATCTTCGCGGGTGCACTTAGCGTAGTTGACGGCACGAGCGAGGATATGTTTAGTCGCGGCATCTGCCTTCCTAGCGGTACCGATATGAGCGACGAGACGATCGAGCGCGTCGTAAAAATCGTAAAAGAAAACATCTGATGCTGTTAAAACCCACTAAATTTAGCCGCTTCGCGTTTTTTTTGCTAGGAGATATTTTTATCTCGATCCTCTCCGTTTACATCGCGTTTTTGCTGCGATTTAGCGGAGATATACCCAACGAATTCTATAAAGGCGCGCTGCTTAGCGCCTCGAGTCTTACGGCGATTAAAATTTTCTATTTTTGGTTTTTACGGATCTATTTAGTTCCGTGGAGATTTTTCGGCCTATATGAAGCGAGAAAGCTCTTTTATGCGCACGTTATGGCGGCGCTTACCTTTTTGATCCTATTCTTTCTAGCGAGTAAAATTTTTAACCCCTTCCCGCGCTCGGTCATCATCATCGATGCGGCAATCTCGTTTATTTTAATCGGTGGGATTAGAATTTCAAAGCGGATGTTTTTAAGTGAGAAGAAAAATATCACGAATAACGAGCCCTGCATCGTCGTGGGTGCTACGAGCAAGACCTTTCACGTCCTAAAAGGTATGCGGCAAAAATATATCAACTACTATCCGGTGGGCGTCGTGGACGGGCGGCCTGAGCTAGTAGGGACGTATTGCGAAAATTACGTCGTCAGGGCTAAGAGCGAAATTCCGCAGATGATCAAAGATAGCGGCGCCAAAACCGCGATCATCGCGCTGGCGCTGTATCCGGACGAGCTGAAGGAGCTTTATGACGAGCTTTTTGCATACGGTCTAAAGGATATCAAGCTCTTTTCGCTTTTGGAGGATGAGAGCAAAAAGATCCGCGACGTATCAATCGAGGATCTGCTCGCGCGCAAGCCCAAAGACCTCGACACCAAGGCGATTGAAAATTTTATCAAAGACAAGATCGTGCTAGTAACGGGCGCGGGCGGCACGATAGGAAGCGAAATTTGCAAGCAGTGCTTAAAATTCGGCGCAAAGCGTCTTATCATGGTCGAGCACAGCGAGTTTAACCTCTACTCGATTAACGAAGCTACGGGCGCGGACGCGCGCAACGAGTTAAAGATGATAAACGTCGTTTATCGCCATGAGCTGGAGGAGGTTTTTGCAGAATTTCATCCCGAAGTAGTCGTGCACGCAGCGGCGTATAAGCACGTGCCGCTATGCGAGTTTAACCCGCATCTAGCGGTCAAAAATAATGTCATCGGCACAAAAAACGTAATCGATCTATCCAAAAAATATGGCGCGAAAAAGGTCGTTTTGATCTCGACCGATAAGGCGGTGCGACCGACGAACATTATGGGTACGACGAAGCGCATCTGCGAGCTTTACGCGCTAAATTCCAATGACGCGGCAAGCGACACGCAGATCGTCGCGGTGCGCTTCGGAAACGTGCTCGGCTCAAGCGGCAGCGTTATCCCTAAATTTAAACGCCAGATCGAAGCGAACGAGCCGCTTACCGTTACGCACCCCGAGATTACGAGATATTTTATGCTCGTTAGCGAGGCGTGCCAGCTGGTGCTTCAAGCGGCCTCTATCGCGCAGGGCGGCGAACTTTTCGTGCTGGATATGGGCGAGCCCGTAAAGATCGCCGATCTTGCCAAGCGAATGCTGCAGCTTGCCGGCAAGGAGGAGCTGGGCATTAAATTTGTAGGTCTGCGTCCCGGCGAGAAGCTTTACGAGGAGCTTTTGATCGACGAAAACGACAAGAGCACGAAGTACCAATCCATATTCGTAACCCACTCCGCAAAATACGACCTACAAGAGCTAAACTCGCAGATCGAGGAGCTTTCGGAGTGCGAGGACGTGCAGGTCGCGGATAAGCTAAAGCGTATCGTGCCCGAGTTTTCGCACCGATTAAACGATATGAAGGGTACGGCTTGATCGGTATCGTGGATTACGGCGCGGGCAATATCCAAAGCGTGATGAACGCGCTTAGCTTCTGCGGCGCTAAATTTTGCCTAGCGCGCAGCCCCGAGGAGCTTTTGAGCTGCGATAAGGCTCTGCTTCCGGGCGTGGGCGCATTCGGCGAGGCGATGGAGAGGCTTCGCGCAAGCGGTATGGACGCTGCGATCAAAGAGTTCGTCGCAAGCGGCAGATATTTTTTAGGCATCTGCCTTGGGATGCAGCTTCTGTTTGAACAAAGCGAGGAATTCGGCGCGCGCAGCGGGCTTGGAATTTTGCCCGGTCGCGTCGTGAAATTTGACAAAACGAAATTTAATATTCGGGGGGCGGAATTCCGATCCGAGGATATAGAATTTAGATCGGGCGGGGCGAAATTTAATTCAGATGAGGC
>NZ_CALBWL010000037.1 GCF_937973075.1 uncultured Campylobacter sp. | reverse complement strand
ATCGTGGAATATTTCATATAGTCGTAAAAAGCATAGTCTTTTATTATTATCGGATTTTTGTCGTAATCTCTGGCTTGGACTTCGGAGCTTTTGTTAATGGCGGTATCATCGGAATTTAAAGTCTTAGAGCTTGCATCTTCTAATTTTAAATTTTTGAAGTCGAAAGCGTTAAAATTTTTGGGATAAAGACCTTCTGTTAGATTTTGCTTTGCATCGCTGTGCTGATTATTTAGGAGTTTTCTTAATTCCTCAAGCCTGCTTTGATCCATTTATCGCCTTTAAATTTGATGGACGCACCATTTTATATTCTCATCACTTAAAGCTCAGTAAATTTTATCGCTCATTCGCTGTCCTACAATAAGGCAAAGACTCTAGAAATTTTAAGCTATACGTAAAATCTACCATAAATCCAAAAAATTCTAATCAAGCGTATAAATTCCCTTATTTTTAAATCCGCCTTATACTCAACTTTTTAAATTTTAAAGCAACCCTCGTGTCTTATAGTAAATTTCTCTCTTAGCAAATCACCTCTTTCTTAGATCAAGTAGCTATATAGCCCGATGCCCTGTCGTAAGTTACTTTCTAGCGCTTCACGGAGCTGCGCTAAATACGCATCAGGAATTTTAGATGTAGAAACAACCTGTATGGTGTGATACTACTAGGTGTAAAATATATATAAGAAATCTAAAATATAATCTTTAAAGAATTTTTATTAAATTCTATATTTCAAATTTAAGAAATTTCAGCGGAATTTTGACTAAATTTCGCATTTTATAATTTTATTATGTCATGGAATTTTCGAGGTAAAATTCCAACCAATTCCGCGGAATTTTAATTTGCGTCCGTGTCAGTCAAACTAGCTAAAAAGCTTTTTCATAGCCTTAAAAAACATTGCAGTAAGCGGATTTGATTTGCCTGATACCTTTGCGATCCAGCTCTCGTAGGTCTCGCCTTTGCTTTTTAAAAAGTCCACGAGAGCCTTTTGGCTAGCCTGCATACCGCCGTTTCTTTCAGCATCCAGTAGCGCCCTATAAATTGGCTCTATAGTTTCGATCGCAGATCTTGGCGGAGCCTTGCGAAATGCCGTGTATTCGGTGATCTGCCCCGTCACGGGATCTTTTTTAGAAGTAAATTCCGTAATGACCCAATAAAAGCGCCCGTCTTTGGCTAAATTTTTAACCACGGCGGTAAAATCCTTGCCTTGTTGTATCGTATCCCACATAAGCTTAAACGCTATTCGCGGCATATCCGGATGTCGGATGATGTTATGCGGCTGCCCCAAAAGCTCAAGCTCACTATAGCCGCAAATCATACAAAAATACGGATTTGCAAACGTGATAATGCCCTTCGGATCGGTTTTGGAAACTATATAGCGCTTCTCATCGAGTTTGATTTCCTGATTAATCGGAGTCGGTCTTTGCATTTTTAATCCTTTGCTTAAAAATTTATTGCAGAGTATATAAAATTTTTCTTTTCAGAAATATTAAATTTTCGTTAAATTTTTATAAATGTTAAACCTTTAAGTGAATTTTTAAAATTTAATGTATAATCTCAAATCAAAATTTCAAAAGGCAGCGCGTTGAAAAATCCCTTCCTATCGCTTAAATACTCAAATTTTAGAATTTATTGGATCGGGATGAACCTCTCGCTGATCGGTTCTTGGATGCAAAGCGTCGCGCTACCGTGGCTAGTGCTAAGCATCACCGCAGACGCTTTTAAGGTCAGCCTTGTAGCTGCGGCGAGGTTCTTGCCCGCGCTACTTTTTACGCCGTTTTCCGGTGTACTGCTCGATAAGTTTAATCGCAAAAAGATCCTTCTGCTCGCTCAAATAGGCATGGCGGTGACCGCCTCAATTTTCGCGGTTATGAGCTTTTGCGAGCTATATTCTTTCGGCAAAATTTTATTTTGCGCTTTTGCAAGTGGCATCTTTACCAGCATGGACGCCCCGAGCCGTCAGTCGATGGTAAAAGACCTCATCGACTCGCCCCGCGATCTAGCCAACGCCATAGCGTTAAATTCTATGTCCTTCAACGTCGCTCGTATCGCAGGACCCGCACTTGCGGGGATCGTAATGGCGCTGTGGGGCGTAGGCTTTTGCTTTTTATTCAATGCTCTTAGCTTTTTAGGCATCATCGTTTCGCTGTTTTTCATAAAAATTCCGCCATCCGCTACTACGTTATCTAGCAGAAGCGGAGGCGTTTTTGCCTCGATCGGTGCTGGAATTTCGTATGTCTTGCACAAAAAAATTCTAAGCGAGCTAATGATAATAGTGCTTATCGTAGCGACGCTGGTGCCAAATTATAATGTAACGATCTCGGCACTCGTTAAGCTTAGCCTAGACGCGGATGAGCGAAGCTTTGGGTATTTGATGTCGGCTCTAGGCGTGGGAGCCTTTTGCGGCGCGCTCTTCGTAGCAGTCTTTGATAAACTCGGCATCCGCAAAATCAGATCGTGCGCGATCGCTATGGGGGTGAGCTTAGCTCTTACTGGGGCTGCGAATTCCTTCGCATGGGCTGCGGCAGGGCTTGCCGTAACTGGATTTCTTTTCGTAATCACAAACTCAAGCATCAACTCCACCGTGCAGATGCACGTAAGCAACGAATTTCGCGGGCGCGTGCTTAGCTTATACGCGCTATTTTTAATAGGTAGTACGCCATTTGGAGCGCTCATATCGGGCTTTTTTACCGAGTTATTAGGCGCTCGCGTAGCCCTTGCGATCTGCGGCGCAATTAGCATTTTGCTACTTCTGGCGCTATTTTACGGCTTTAAAATACGGCGCAGGACGCATTTTATCTTTCGAGATAAAGTCTAAGCCAAAAGCTGCATTATCAAAATTAACCTTATTTTTACGATGAAGCCTTAGAATTCCTACCAAAATTTAAAGGTAAGGAGTTTTTATGAATAGACGAAATTTCTTAAAAAGCAGCGCCGCAATCGGCACGCTAGCGACGCTAAATCTAAATTTAAACGCTAGCGCGGTTACAGGCGGGACGGAAAAGAAAGTCGCCAGCGTCTGCGAGATGTGCTCCTCGCGCTGTCCTATCGAAGTGACCGTCAAAAACGGTCGCGGCGCTCTTATCGAGGGCAACCATCGCTTTTCAAACAAAACCTCGGTCTGCGCTCGCGGAGGCGCGGGCATCAATCAGCTCTACGACGATCAAAGGCTCATTAAGCCGCTCATTCGCGTGGGCGAGCGCGGCGAGGGCAAATTTAAAGAGGCGAGCTGGGACGAGGCGCTTAAAATTTGCGCGCAGAGGCTAGGCGAGATTTCGCAAAAATACGGCCCGCAAAGCGTAGTTTTTACCTCTAAAACGGGCGAGCACCACACTCAGATGATGAATTTTGCCTGTGCCTACGGTAGTCCGAACATCTACTCGCACTGGTCCTGTTGCCCGGTCACTTATAATATCGCCGTGCCGCACACCTTCGGCACCAATATGCAAAGAGACTACGGCGACGCAAAATACATCGTAAATTTCGGCCACAATCTCTTTGAAGGCATCGACATCTCAAAAACCAAAAAGCTCGCAAAAGCCGCAAGCAGAGAGGACGTAAAGCTTTTGGTGCTCGATCCGCGCTTTAGCGCCGTAGCTTCTAAAGCCGACGAGTGGCTGCCGATAAAGCCGGGAACCGACGCGGCGTTTTTGATGGCGCTGATTCACGTCTGGCTGCGCGATAACAAATACGACAAAAAATTTATCGAACAATACGCCGTGGGGCTAGAGGAATTAAGGCAGTCTGTGAAGGATACGACGCCGCTTTGGCAAGAGGCCATTACTGGGATCAAAGCGGACAAGATCGAGCGCATCGCAAATGAAATTTACGCCGCGGCTCCCGCCGTCGTAATCGATTGGGGTCATAAAACCACGACCGCTAAAGCCGAATACGTCCGCACGCGCGCCATAGCGATCGCAAACGCGCTGATGGGAAACATCGAGAAAAAGGGCGGAATTTACTTTTCTAAAGACTCTAAAACCTTCAACGCGCTTTGCAAAGAGGATCTATTCCCTACCATCTCGAACCCGGATAAAGGCTTTAAAATTCCAAAGACCGCGCGTATCGACGGCTGCGGCGAAGAAGGTAGCGAAAATTTCTTCGTGCCGCGCAAACACGGCGTTTTGATGCAGATCGCGCCTACGATTTTAAGCGAAAAGCCATATCCGGTAAAAGGCTGGGTCAGCACGCGCTTTAACCACCTCATCAACGTTGCGGGCGTGGATAAGAGCGTAGAGGCGATCAAAAAGCTAGACTTCGTGCTCGCAATCGACGTGTATATGAGCGACTTTGCGTGCCTAGCCGACGTGATCTTGCCAGAATCCACCTATTTGGAGCGCGACGAGTCGATTCAAAACAAAGGCGGCACCGCGCCGGGATTTGTAATGCGAAACAAAGCCGTCGAGCCGGTGGGCGATACGAAGTGTGGCTATGAAATTTTTAGAGAGCTTGCGAGGGTGATGAAGATCGATAAGGACTACACCTGGAACAATATCGACGAATACCGCATGCAGCAAGCCAAAGGCAACGCCGAGCTGATCGCAAATTTAATCAAAAACGGCTACGTAAGCTACAAGGTGCCGAAGTTGTATTACCGAGAGCCGAAGCTCGTGGCTAAATTTATCGATAAATATCCTGCCGCCGCGGAGTTCGTGGACGAAAACGGCGAGATGAGCTCGCAGATGAAATTTAAAACCCCGAGCGGCAAGATCGAGCTTTTCGCGCCGAAAGTGGAGGAGCTTTTCGCAGGATACGGCTGTTTAAATACCGAGGGTATGGATGTATTCGGCGGATACAAATACTGCCTGATGACCGGCAAGACCGCGCTTCACACCAACGGCCACACTCAAAATGTCAAAATTTTAAACGATATGATGAGCGAATCGCCGGTTTGGATCAGCCCGGCTTCCGCAAAAGCGGAGGGGTTAAAGACGGGCGACGTCGTGAAGCTTAAAAACAAATTCGGCGAGCAAAAAGCTAAAATTTTCGTCACGCAAGGCATCAGAGACGATTGCCTGTTTTTATACCACGGCTTTGGGCACGTAAGTCCGGGGCTAAAGCGCACGAACGGCATAGGCACGAACCAAAGCGTCCTTCTCGATCCGGCTGCGGGTCCTGTGGTAAGCACGATGGTAACCAACGTCGGCGTCGATATAGTTAAAATTTGAAAGGGGCGGTTATGAAAAAACTCATAATGATTCACGACGAAAATTTATGTATAGGCTGCCAAGCCTGTTCGGTTGCGTGCAGGAACGAAAACGGCGTACCGAGCGGCGTTTATAGGCTGCAAGTGCACGGCAAAACAAGCGGCGTTTTTCCGAATTTAAAGCTTGATTACTCGCGCGCCAGCTGCGTTATGTGCGAGGATAGCCCCTGCGTGGACGTCTGCCCTACGGGAGCGAGCTTTAAAACCAAAGACGGCGTAACGCTCATAGACGAGAGACTTTGCGTCAGCTGCAAATACTGCATCCTAGCCTGTCCTTACGACGCTAGATTTGTCGATCCTATCACGCACGCTATCGGCAAATGCACCTTTTGCTATACGAACCGCACAAGCAAAGGCTTGCAGCCTGCCTGCGTAAGCGTGTGCCCAACGGATGCTTTAACTTTCGGCGACGTAAATGACGTAAATTCCGAGGTAAGCAAGCTGCTAGCCAAAACAAGCGTAGAATATCCCAAAGCGTATCTAAACACCAAGCCGCGCCTAGCGAATATCAAAAACAAAAAAGGAGGACGCTATGAATAATATGTGGGGCGATATGAGCCAATACTCTGAAATTTACTGGCCTTGGCCGATTGCAATTTATCTATTTTTGGCGGGTCTTAGCGCGGGAGCGACGATGGTGGCGCTTTTAGTTAAATGGAACCGCCACGAAAGCGAGCAAAATTCCATCTGGGATGCGATGATTAGAGCGGGTGCGATCACGGCGCCGCTTGCGATCTGCGCGGGGCTTTTGCTCTTAATTTTCGATCTGGGCAAGCCATTTAGCTTCTATCTTTTGCTGATCAAATTTAACTTCGGCTCGGTGATGAGCCTCGGCGTTTTGGCGCTTTTGATCTACGTGCCGTTTAGCTTTGTATTTGCGCTATGCGTATTTGGCGAGGAAATTTGCAAATTTAAACTACTTGCGTTCCTGCGACCTATCGTAAATTTACTAAGCTCGTTCGCCAAAGCTTCTAAACTATTCGAGCGAGTTTTATTTATCCTTGCTCTTTGCGTGGGCGCATATACGGGCTTTTTGTTAAGCGCGGTGATGAAAATTCCGCTTTGGAATACTCCGGTTCTGCCGATTTTATTTCTGCTATCCGGCTTTTCCAGCGGCATCGCGGCGAGCATTTTAGTTGGACTTCTATTTTTTAAAGGCTCGTTAAACAAAGATAGCATAAAATACCTTTTGGTGCTTGATCTGCGCGCGATACTCTTTGAAATTCCGCTTTTATTCATTCTATTTGTCGGGATGTATTTCGAGGGCGGCACGAGCGCGCTTGCGGCACAGCAGGCTTTGACGCACGAGGTTTACGGCAAAATTTTCTGGATCGGCGTTTTAGGCACGGGGCTCATCGCTCCGATCATCATCGCCTTTACGGCACTGAAAAACCACGCCTACAAGCCTGCGTTTATAGTTTTAAATTCTTTCGTCGTGCTTTGCGGCGTCATTCTGCTTCGCTACTATATCGTATATGCGGGGCAAGTTTGCACGGGAGCGTAGCCTCGCTCCCGATTTAGGGAGTGAGTTTGAAAATTTTACTTTTAGAAGACGATTTTGAATATAGAAGCAGCGTAAGCGAGTATCTGCAGGGGCTTGGCTACGAGGTGGACGAATGCGCTAGCGGCGACGCAGCCTGCGATAAGATCGCCGCGAATGCCTACCATCTGCTGATTTTAGACATCAAGGTGCCGGAGGTCTCGGGCGAAGAGGTGCTTAGATATGCGCGAAACCTCGGCCTCAACACCCCCGTGATGATGATGACCTCGCTCGGCGACATCGATGATTTGAGCCAATGCTACGAGCTAGGCTGCAACGAATATCTAAAAAAGCCCTTCCACCTAGCCGAGCTTAAATTTAGAGTAAGCGAGCTGATGCGAAAGTATTTCGGCGACGAAAAGGGCGCCGTCAAGATCGCGGATAAATTTCACTACTTTGCAAATTTAAAAATTTTAAAGCATGCAGACGAAGAGATATCGCTAAGCGCCAAAGAGATCAAAATCATAGAATTTCTACTCGCCAATATCAAAAGGTTCGTTAGCGTAGATGAACTCATCGCCGACGTATGGGACGGCGAAGCGGGTAGCGTCGATGTGCGCGTGCATATCAGCAACCTCCGCTCCAAAACGAGCAACGATTTCATCCTCTCCAGCCGCGGACTCGGATATAAGATCAATGCTTAAAGGGTTTAAATTTACGCTTTTTAGCGCGATCTTCATCATCGGCGCCTTTATAAGCGAGAGCCTTTATATCATCTATTTAAATTCCAAAATCGAAGAGAGCGCCGACGTCGCCGAGCTGATACAAAAAAGCGGCGAAGCTCTAGCCGGCGCGGATCTGAATCTAAAAGACGAGCTCATCTACGACTACGCGATCCTAAATGCAAACGGCGAAATTTTAAGATCAAACCTAAGCGTCCAACCGCCGGATTTTGCGTTTATCACGCTGAAATTTGGCGGGCGAGTATTTTTTAAGCGCCATTTTCTGCATGAGGGCAAGCTGCATTTTTTCGTCATCTCAAAAAAGATAAGCTACGCCAAAATAGAATTTATCGCGATCTCTACGATCTTTATCACGATTTTCGTAGCGCTCATAATAGCGCTGTTTAACTACAAAATCATTAAAAATTTCTACGCGCAGCAAAGCAACCTCATCAAGGCGTTTTTCAACGACGCGATGCACGAGCTAAAGACCCCTTTGGGCGTCGCACTCATCAACACCGAGATGCTTGGGCTGCGCGACAAACACACGGCGCGAATAAAATCCGCGCTCAAGCAGATGGTAATTACTTACGAGGACGTGGAGTATTTCATCAAAAGCGGCAAGATGAGCCTAAAAAGCCGCCGCATCGATATGAGCGAGTTTTTGGGCGCTAGGATAAATTTCATCTATCTGGTCGCAAAAAGCAAAAATATAAGCCTACAATCGCGAATAGCGCCCGACGTGAGCGTTTTTATGGACGAAACCTCGCTAATGCGCCTCATCGATAACACCCTAAGTAACGCCATAAAATATTCTCGTCCCGGCGGCAAAGTCATCATCGCGCTGGAAAAAGGGGTGAGCATAGCGGCATTTAGCGTGCAGGACTTCGGCATCGGCATAAAGGATACGAGCGCGATCTGGGATAGATACTCGCGCGAAAATGCGGCTCTTGGCGGATTCGGCCTCGGGCTAAACATAATCGAGAAAATTTGTAAGCGCTACGGCATCGCAAAAAGCGTCAGTTCGAAGCTCGGCGAGGGCAGCACCTTTTGCTACAAAATCCCGCTGTTTAAGCAGAAGCTTTTGGACTAAAGGCGCGTTAAATTTAGGCGTAAATTTTAAAATTTAGAAGTGAAATTTGCGCGGCTAGGGTTTTTAAAAATTTTGTTTTGAAGTGACTTTTCATCCGCCTTTTGCCTCTCTACTACCTAAATAATATTCTTCCAATGAATAATTTAAATTTCCGCAGTTGTCAAATTCCGTACCCTCTTTTTTTGTATCAAATAATATTACTTTACTCCTATCTTCATAATGTTTTTTAGTAATAACATCGATTTCTGCTCCATCATGTAAGTATTCACTGTGATTATAACGCAAGTAATTTTTATTAATTAGAACAAATTTATCTAATAATAAATCGGCTATAACTGTTTTATCATCACCATCAATAAGCACTATCGGTCTATCAAATCCGAAACCTGCGCCATCTGAAGATATTTTTAGATATTTTTTAGGATCGGTTTTTTTAGCCTTTAACTCTTTCATCAGTATCTCCTCGGTCGTTTTTCCCTCCTTATAATACTTTTGCAATACCTCAAACCAATTCGATAAATTTATATTTTCTAATTCATAATATGCGATTTCATATGAGCTACGCCAAGGAGTACCATAATTATAAGCCCTATAATCATCGATCATTTGATCTAGTTTTAGATCATAATCCAAATACTGCCCTATCGCTCTTTTAGGCAGTATCCTTGCTTATATTTGTCGTAGTCAGGAAGGGAAACTATCGCGAAGCCTCGTGAGGTGGAATAGTCTGGCACGATGCGGATAAATGCGGCACAGAGTATCGCCGCCAGAAGTAGCGCTCCAGCTAGCGCTTTAAATTTAACTGATTTATAGAATTTCATACCGACGCTCCTTTTAAAATTTAAAATTTCAGCGTAAATTCCCGCGATCTTGCGATTAAATTTAAAACGCCCACCGCAACAAAGTAGACAAGCTGCAAAATGCCTAAATTTAAATCCCACCGCTAGCCTTCGCGGTGCAAAATTATATAGCCCAGCTTCGTGCCGTTTTCGTCCGAAAACGCCCTCACGTAAAAATAATGCCCGTCCTTTTTGATAAAACTCTGCGCCCCAAAATCAAGCGTCGCCAAAATCGACAAAATGTCGTAATCTGGCGCGCTGTTTACGACGATAAAATCCTTGATAACGCCTATTTTATCGTAGAAGCAGTCGGTCTCGAACCTCTTATCGACTAAGATAAAAATATCGTTTCCCATGCGGTTGATCTGGGCGATGACGTGCTCGAAATCGAGCATTATCTCGGCGCTTCCGATAAATTTGCCCTCGCTAAAAACCGGAGAAATTCCGCGCATAAAAACACCACACCGCCCCATCTCGACGAGCGCTTTGGGAAGTAGGCTTTGGCAGATCTGCAAAAGCGAATGACGAAACGAGCTCAGATCGTCGTTGTAAAATTCGTCGCTCCAGCTCCTAGCTAGGCTTCTGGTGTTTTGTGTATGAAAATGTATCTTCACGCCCGTGTAGAAGGGCACCGCGCTTAAAATGTCTTTGTATTTTTTCGTCACGTCCATGCACTCGCCGTGTTTACCGCTCTCGAAACAGCGCACCACGTCGCTGTTCTGCGACAAAATCAGCGAGATCGCAAAGGCGTTTAGCTTCTCTTCGTCCACGATCTTTTCAAACAAACTCGCGCTAAAATCGAACTGCTGCTTGATTTTTATCTCGTTTTCCTCGCTTTTAAAGCGCAGGTAAAACGCGAAGGTAGCGACGCAGCAAGCAAGCGCGAAAAGGCTTAGGTATTTTTTGGATCGCGCGCCTATCATCTGAATTCCATCTTTAAATTTGCCGCTAAAACCTCTGCAAATTCGCTAAATTCCGGCAGATCGAGCTTGCCGTTTCGCATCTTTTTACCCCAAACGGACTCCGGGAAAAAGCTGTCGTTTTTAAAGCGCGCTTGGACGTGAAAATGCACGCGCGGCACGTAGTTGGCGAAGCTTGCGATGTTAATCTTGTCGGGCGCATAAAACTCCCGCAGGCTCTTTTCGCACTGAAGCACGGCGCGCCACAGATGCGCCAGCGTCGCCTCGTCGCAGTCGCTAAGCTCTTTAAATTTTACCTTCGTAAAGACCTTCACCCACGGCACTTCGTGCTCCTCGCGCTCCACATAAATCATCTCATCTTCATAAATCATCGCTTCTCCTTGAAAATGGAATTTTAATGCAAAGCCCATTAAAGCTCGGTAAATTCCTCTTACATAAATAATATACTAAAATACATTAATTAAATATATCTATAAAATCTCGATATATTCGTAATTTTTATGCTATAATTCTATCTTTTAAAAGGAATATATATGAAATCAGTTTGGATAATGATCCTATGCGCCGCGGCGATTTTGATGATTACGATGGGCATTCGTATGTCATTAGGTCTTTTCGTGCAACCTATAATGCAAGCAAATTCCCTATCCATCGCGCAAGTAAGCTTTGCGATGGCGACTACGCAACTGGTATGGGGCTTTTCGCAACCTCTTAGTGGGATACTTGCGGACAAGCTCGGTGCCTACGTCGTGCTGTTTTGGGGCAGCGTGCTTTTGGCGATTAGTTGCGCTCTTGTGCCGTTATTTAGCAGCGAAAGTGCGCTTGTATTAACGATGGGTTTTGGGCTTGCACTGGGGCTTGGCGCGGTTAGTTTTCCGATTCTAATGAGCCTAATGGCAAAGCGCCTGCCATTTTCTATCCGCTCGGTTGCCAGCGGAGTGCTAAATGCAGGCGGCTCGTTCGGGCAGTTTTTATTTGCGCCGATGATTGGGTTTTGTATCGCAACGCCTGCTTTGGGATACGGTGGTGCATTTTTTACGCTTGCAGGGCTTAGCTTGTTAATTCTGCCGCTTGCGAGGCTTTTAGCAGGCGGTAAAATTCTATTTGGCGAGCAAACCAGCCTACATGAAGAAGATAAGCGCAGCTTAGGCGAAGTGCTGCGTTTGGCGCTGCGCGATAAAAGCTATATTTTGATAAATTTGAGCTTTGCTACGTGCGGTTTTCACGTAGCATTTTTAGTGACGCACCTGCCTAGCGAAGTAGCGCTAAGCGGGCATGGCGCGCAGGTAGCGTCCTTTTCGCTCGCACTGATTGGCATCGCAAACATCGTAGGCAGCTTATTCGTAGGATGGTGTGTTTCCAAAGTGCGCTGTAAAGTCATTTTATTTTGCATATATGCCCTACGTATCGCTCTTATTGGTACTTATGTGCTCTCGCCCAAAGATAGCCTTACGTTTTATATCTTCAGCGCGGGATTAGGATTTACCTGGTTAGCGACCGTGCCGCCTACTGCGGCTGCCGTCGGTAAGCTATTAGGGACGCGATATTTAGCAAGCCTATTTGGATTTACGATGCTTTCGCATCAAATCGGCGGATTTTTTGGCGCATATATCGGGGGTCTTGCGGTGCGGGCATACGGCGCGTATGATTATATGTGGTATTTGGATATGACGCTAGCGGCTATTGCAGCTCTGCTAAGCCTGCCTGTGCGTGAAGCTAAGATGAAGCACGTAAAATTTTAAAAATTTTATGGGGTTTTGAAATTTACGGACGGAATTTTCGCAAAATTTTGCAAGCTAAATTACGACGAAATTTTGAAATTCTTAAAATTTTAAAATTATCGGATTTTATGTTTCGCACGATGGAATTTCACTTTAGTTTTGAAATTCCGCTGCGATAATGCGATAAAATGCAAAATCCGCTTGTGCTTTCAAATTTAGCCTGGGTGAGCTTTTAAATTTTATAGAATTTTGAAATTTTAAAATTCCGGCTCGTGCAGCATTTTAAGAGCCGGCGCAAGAGCATCTGCAAAGCCTTTAAATTTTTCAAATTCCTCTGCGCTAAACTCTGCGCTAAACTCCGCTCCCGCAGCACCGAAACTCGCTTCATAAACAAAACCCGATTTTTTTAAAAAATGTTCAAATTTCGCCACCGCCGCAAACGGCACGAAAAACGCGCACTTCTTACGCAGCACGAATTCCACTAGCTCTGCGGCGTCCGTAGCGGCGTCTATCGCGGCATTTGCGCTACTGGCGTATGCGCGCACGAGCCCGCCGGTACCTAGCTTGATGCCGCCGAAGTAGCGCACCACGAGCACTGCGGCGTTAATCAAGCTGACGCCGCGAAGCGCGTTTAGACACGGTGCGCCCGCAGTCGATTTGGGCTCACCGTCGTCGCTTGAGTTTTCTACGATCTGCTCAAACTCACCGAGCGCGCGATACGCCCAGACGATATGACGCGCCTTGGGATGCTGCCGCCGCAACTGCGCACGCAGCGCCTCAAAGTTCGCTAGCGGCGCTAGATAGGCGATGAAGCTTGATTTTTTGATCTCCTGCGCGGCGCTGATCTCTTTTTCAATCGTTTTCAAGGCTTTCCTTTGCGGAATTTTATCTTTTTTGCATTATAATAAAAGTTCAAAAAAAGATCAAAGGAGCTTCATGATCCAGACTTGTTTATTTCCCGCGGCGGGCTACGGCACGCGCTTTTTGCCCGCGACCAAATCGCTACCTAAAGAGATGCTTCCGATCCTTACCAAGCCGCTCATTCACTACGGCGTGGACGAGGCGCTGGAGGCAGGCATGGACAATATGGCGTTCGTCACGGGTCGCGGTAAACGCGCGCTGGAGGATTATTTCGACCGCAGTTACGAGCTGGAGGATCAAATTTCAGGCAGCAGCAAAGAATATCTGCTCGACGAAATCAGGGCGCTTATGAAGCGCTGCACCTTCTCTTTTACGCGCCAAGAGCAGATGAAGGGGCTCGGTAACGCGATTTATACGGGTAAAATTTTAATCCGCGACGAGCCTTTCGGCGTGGTGCTTGCAGACGATCTGTGCGTGAACGAAAACGGCGAAGGCGTGCTTGCGCAAATGGTTAAAATTTACGAAAAATACCGCTGCAGCGTCGTTGCAGTAATGGAGGTGCCGCCGCAGGACGTAAATAAATACGGTATCATCGCAGGAAAGAGCATCAGCGACGATCTAATAATGGTCTCGGATATGATTGAAAAGCCTGAACCTAGCGAGGCTCCGTCGAGCTTAGCCATCATCGGGCGCTACATCTTAACGCCTAATATTTTCGATCTCATCGAGCAGACGGCACCCGGTAAAAACGGCGAGGTGCAGATCACCGACGCGCTTTTGAAGCAGGCTCAAAACGGCGTGGTGATCGCGTATAAATTTAAAGGCACTCGCTTCGACTGCGGCTCAGTAAAAGGCTACGTGGAAGCAATCAAATATTTCTACGAGCGAGAATTCGGCGATGGTAAAAAATGAGCTGTTTTTCCCGCCGGCAAAAGAGGGCGCGCTAGAAGAGGTAGCGGCAAAGATCCGCGCCGAATACGAAAGCGGCGAGATAGGCTACTACCGCCTGCCACAGCAAGGTGCAGACGAAATAGCGCGAGCGCAGGAATTTTTTAGCGTGCGAAGCTACGACGAGATCGTGCTTTTGGGCATCGGCGGCTCCAGCGTAGGCGTGCGGGCGCTTTATGAGATGCTGCGTCCGCGCGTAAGAAAGAATTTGCGCTTTGAAATTTTGGATAATTTAGACGCGCTTAACGTGCGTCGCGCGCTTGAAGGGTTAAATTTCGCTCGCACGATTTTCATAGTATCCTCCAAATCGGGCGGCACGATCGAGACAATCTCGCTTTTTAAGGTCGTTTTGCAGCGTTTTGGAATTTCAGATTTAAAGACAATAGCGAAAAATTTTATCTTCATCACCGATGCGGGCTCGCCGCTTGATATCTTTGCGCGCGGGCACGATACCTGCGTGATAAATATGCCCGCTAACGTAGGCGGCCGTTTTAGCGTGTTAAGTGCGGTAGGGCTAGTGCCCGCAGTTGGGCTAGGTCTTGATGCAAGCGCGATGCTACGCGGAGCTGCCGCCGCAAAAGAGCGGTATCTGGATGAAATTTTAGCAGGCGATCCCGCTAAAATCGCGAAGAATAAAATTTTACGAAAAGCCCATCACTACGCCACGCACAAAAGTGCGAAAATCAACGTCCTTTTTAGCTACGGCGACGCGCTGCGCGCATTGGGCGAGTGGTACGTGCAGCTCTGGGCGGAAAGCCTAGGTAAAAAGATCGGCTTTAGCCGAGTGGGGCTTACTCCTGTGGGACTTGTGGGCTCGCGCGATCAGCACAGCTTCCTTCAGCTCATAATGGACGGTGTAAAGGATAAGACCGTGACTTTCTTAAAGCTCACGGACAACGGCACTGCGGATGCGGTGCCTGGTATCAGTCTGCAAGGTCTTGAGGGCTGTGACTTTGTAAACGGCATGCGACTGGATGAGGTGCTAAATCTTCAGTGCGATGCTACACTGCAAGCCGTGCTAAATGAGGGTATCAGCGTCGATCTTATCGAGGTTCCGCAGCTTTGCGAACAGAGTGTGGGCGAGCTATTTTACTACTTCGAGCTGCTAACCAGCGCTACTGGAGCGATACTGGGCGTCAGCACTTACGATCAGCCGGGTGTCGAGGTAGGCAAGAGAATTTTAAAATCGCTAGTTTTGAAATCGCGAGATTAGAATTTGCGGCGCTAGCTAGACAGAATTTCGTCGGGCCAAATTTTACTAAAGTCAGATTTTGCTCGCGCCCCATTTTACTTAGGCTAAATTTTAAAATTTTAAAATTACCGACGCAGAATTTTCCGTGCGTAAAATTGTCGCTGCGAAATTTTGATTTCGCGCTATGAGCATTTGGAATTTTGTCACAAAATTTCGCGGTAAAATTCCAAAATTGCACCGCGAGGCGTAAAAATTTTGCGACTTGCGAGCGCGCAAGGAGATGAAATGAAAATCACGAAGATCGATCACTTCGTCCTAGTTACGGACGATCTGCAAAAATGCGTGGAATTTTACGAAGGAATTTTGGGCTTAGAGCATGTTTGCGAGGGCGGCAAACACAGCCTGCGTTTCGGCTCCTCAAAGATCAATATCCACACTCGCGCGGGCGAGTTTGCGCCGTTTGCAGCGCGTCCTAGCGTAGGCTCGGCGGATTTTTGCCTCATCTGCGAAGATCAAAGCGCACAGCAGCTCAAAACGGAGCTGGAAAGCAAAGGAGCGCAAATAGAGCTTGGCGTCGTGTCTCGAATGGGCGCGCGCGGCGCTATGCAAAGTATCTATCTGCGCGATCCTGACGGCAATCTCGTAGAGCTCGGCGTATATGAAAGCGGCGAAGATTAGCGCGTAAATTTTAAAGGCAAAATTTCAAGCGGAACGCTAAAATTTAAATTTTCTAAATTTTATCTTTTTGCTAAATACCGACAAGGTGCGCGGG
>NZ_CALBWL010000036.1 GCF_937973075.1 uncultured Campylobacter sp. | reverse complement strand
TAGGCTGAATATTGGCGGCAGTCGAAAAATCAAAGTTTCAATTCCCAACGGGATGGAATTCTACAAAAAATAGTTAAAAGCGCTACCCGGCAAAGATTTAGCAGTTTCAATTCCCAACGGGATGGAATTCTACCCATCTTTTAAAATTACGGAGAATACCGTAATTTTGTTTCAATTCCCAACGGGATGGAATTCTACTCAATAACTATGTACCCCTTTTTAACAGATGGCTGTTTCAATTCCCAACGGGATGGAATTCTACCAAAAGTTCCCGACACTTTTCCGTCTGAAGCCATAGGTTTCAATTCCCAACGGGATGGAATTCTACTCAGCAAGTCTTCACGTTGCTTCAAAGAAAGCTGGAAGTTTCAATTCCCAACGGGATGGAATTCTACGCATCGACATGGCTTTTATCATCTCTTTCTCCTTTCGTTTCAATTCCCAACGGGATGGAATTCTACCGGACAAATTCGCGCCTACGTAAACAGCGTGGTGGAGTTTCAATTCCCAACGGGATGGAATTCTACCTGAACCGCATAGTAAATTTATGAAAGTTATAGTTGTTTCAATTCCCAACGGGATGGAATTCTACTCAAGCTATATCCGCTCTACGAACTCCGTAGTCGTGTGTTTCAATTCCCAACGGGATGGAATTCTACCGTAGGAGCGGCAGGGATTGGGCGCCCGTCAAGCCCGTTTCAATTCCCAACGGGATGGAATTCTACGCAAATGGGAATTTATGCCGCGGTTTATCATATTGTTTCAATTCCCAACGGGATGGAATTCTACAAAATAGGGGATTTTCTATCTGTCCTTGTCAATTGTTTCAATTCCCAACGGGATGGAATTCTACGCTTAGAACCAAAAGCTCGCCCCGCTTAAGGCTAGTTTCAATTCCCAACGGGATGGAATTCTACGCGCGTGAGAGCGAAGCGAAACACGCGCCACTTGAGTTTCAATTCCCAACGGGATGGAATTCTACTCGTAGCCCATAAACCTAAAAAGAGAACCTGGATCGGTTTCAATTCCCAACGGGATGGAATTCTACACTACTCGTGCGTGGAGTGAGGGTGTTTTGAGTGTCGGTTTCAATTCCCAACGGGATGGAATTCTACGTATGTGTAAGCGTGCGGGAAAAATCGGTTATACTGGGTTTCAATTCCCAACGGGATGGAATTCTACGTAAGTATGGCGCATATTGTAAAGACGACGATATTTGTTTCAATTCCCAACGGGATGGAATTCTACGGATTTGGACCAGGCGTAGCGTTGGGCGCATAAATATCGTTTCAATTCCCAACGGGATGGAATTCTACGAGAACCTGGGTCTATTAATCCAGCGTTATAAGCTAGTTTCAATTCCCAACGGGATGGAATTCTACGGTTTATTTTTCCTCTGTAGAAAACGTGCCATACCGTTTCAATTCCCAACGGGATGGAATTCTACGCAAAAAAGCACACAGAATGCCACTCAAGCCCATGTTTCAATTCCCAACGGGATGGAATTCTACGATGGCTCATCATCGTAGCATCGGCGCAAATTCTGTTTCAATTCCCAACGGGATGGAATTCTACAAGAATTTTACCTAAGCGATATAAAAGCAAGGGTGCGTTTCAATTCCCAACGGGATGGAATTCTACGAAGTAGAATTAAAATCGTTTGAATCGGTAGTCGATTGTTTCAATTCCCAACGGGATGGAATTCTACATAAGATTTACCGCTACCGGGATTGCCAACGATAGTTTCAATTCCCAACGGGATGGAATTCTACAAAAGCAAGAACAATGCAATAAATACATACAAGAAAAGTTTCAATTCCCAACGGGATGGAATTCTACTCATTACCTCTCCTCATTATTAAAACGGATACGGCAGTTTCAATTCCCAACGGGATGGAATTCTACTCCGTCACGAACCCTAGAATCGCTTATAAACGTTAGTTTCAATTCCCAACGGGATGGAATTCTACTTTGCAAGTGCAAGGCTTCGTTACGAAGTTTGAGAGTTTCAATTCCCAACGGGATGGAATTCTACCCCATCTACCCCACGTCCATTATCTGCACCCCTGAGTTTCAATTCCCAACGGGATGGAATTCTACCCTACTAAAGCAGTCTTGGTTCTTGCCGTCGCATTGGTTTCAATTCCCAACGGGATGGAATTCTACTAAATTGCTGGCAGGACGTCTATCCGCTGAAAGTCGAGTTTCAATTCCCAACGGGATGGAATTCTACCAAATTTGATAGAAACTGCTTTGACTTTTTGCCGGTTTCAATTCCCAACGGGATGGAATTCTACGGCGCGCGTTGGCAAGGAGATGATTTAGAGACATGTTTCAATTCCCAACGGGATGGAATTCTACATCAGCTTGGCTTCCTCTACCCTCAAGCACTTTGAGTTTCAATTCCCAACGGGATGGAATTCTACCCGCGGAGCTGCTAAAACTACCTTGATTTCAAGGGTTTCAATTCCCAACGGGATGGAATTCTACGGTTACCGGGTGGGGATCGGGGTCGATTACCGCAGGTTTCAATTCCCAACGGGATGGAATTCTACGAAAATCTACAAAATTCTATCACAAAATTTATTGAGGAAGTTTCAATTCCCAACGGGATGGAATTCTACGGATTTTTTAGCGGCTTCGTTTATTCCTATTTTATCAGTTTCAATTCCCAACGGGATGGAATTCTACAAACTTTTGACTTTAGAGTCGTTACCGCTATGATAGTTTCAATTCCCAACGGGATGGAATTCTACGTTACTTTGGCGCTGAGCGCCGGTATCCAAAAGGAGTTTCAATTCCCAACGGGATGGAATTCTACAAATTATGGTGAGAGCCCTTAATGCTTTGCAAAGGTTTCAATTCCCAACGGGATGGAATTCTACTCCGAACCCAAAGCCGATAAGCGCACCAAAGAGGGGTTTTAATTCCCTCGTTGCGACGTTTGTTTCAATTCCCAACAGGATGGAATCCCGCTAAAGATTTTAAATGAAAAGCTGTAAAATTCAATGCCTTTCTATTATTGGGAAATAATCCATAATGAGGCAATTCCTAGCAAGCCTCCCTAGCAATTCTTAGCGGGTAATCTTCATTGGTAAGTCAGCCTTTTCTCTTATCCTTCTTATTCTTGCGAGAGGGGCTTTCCAGCTTGCGCCAAGCCTCGCTTTTTTGGCTATCCTCCATTAAGACTATCTCCCTGGCGCCGTTTCGCACTAGGTTCGGATCCACCGCAAGCTCCTTCGCACCAATTTTTTCGGGATAGTCTATACGCGAGAGTATGCAGCGGAAGGCGTTTAGTCGCGCGATCTTTTTGTCGTTGCTATCTAGGATCGTCCACGGCGCAAATTCGGTATTTGAAGCTAGCAGCATCGAGTATTTTGCGAGCGTGTATTGATTCCACAGCTCCTGCGATCTCGCATCCACTGGCGAGAGTTTGTATTGCTTCAGCGGGTCGGTGCGGCGCGATTCGAAGCGCCTTTTTTGCTCCTCTTTGGAGACTGAAAAGTAAAATTTAAACAAAATTATCCCCGCACTTACCAAAAGCTCCTCAAATTTAGGCACTTGGCGCAGGAAATCTTTATGCTCAGCGTGGGTGCAAAAGCCCATCACCGGCTCGACCATCGCGCGGTTATACCAGCTGCGGTCAAAGATCGCAATCTCGCCGCCGCTGGGTAGGTGCGCGACGTAGCGCTGAAAGTACCACTGCGTCTTTTCGACGTTGCTCGGCTTTTCGAGCGCTACGATGCGGCATCCGCGTGGATTTAGGTGCTCGGTTAAGCGCTTGATCGTGCCACCTTTGCCCGCCGCGTCGCGCCCCTCCATCAAAATCAAAATTTTTAAGCCTTTTTCTTTTACGAATTTTTGCAGCTTCAAAAGCTCGATCTGGTATCTCTCAAGCAGCGTTTCGTAGTCTTTGAACGAGATTTTTTCGTACTTTGAACTTTTAAATTCTATCTCTTTCAGTGCTATTTCGCCCGTTTCGGTTTTGATCTCTTTGCTCATATCGCCTCCTAAAAATTTTAAAGAATTTTACAAAAAAGTTCTTTATATTACACTATAAATTCATACTTATTACGTTAGAATGTAGGAAAAAATTTCAAAGGATAAAATTTGATCAGATCACTGATTTTGGCAGCGTTTCTTCTTTTAGGCTTGGGCGCCGAGCCCCTGAAACCCTCCGATGCGTTCAAGCTTAACGCGGCGGCGCAAAGCGATAGCGTAACGCTAAGCTTTGATATCGCGGACGGGGTCTATCTCTATCAAAACGAGATAAAAATTTTCATCGGCAGCGCGGAGGTAACGAATTTAATAAATCTGCCCGCCGCGACCGAATACAAGGATTATAAAATTTACGAGGGCAAATTTAGCATCGCCGTGCCTTTAGGCCTTGTACTTGCAAATGCCGCAGACAGCGATAATTTCGTGCTTAATGGCGATTTTCTGGGCTGCACGAAATCGGGCTTTTGCTACCAGCCGCAGCAGTTCGGTTTCAGCTTCAAGCGCGTAGTGGAAGGCTATCAGATCAGCAAAATTTCAAACTCCGAGCTGAAAAAATACCGAAGCGGCGTAAATTCCGCGCAGATTTCTGCCGCATACAGCGCACAGAGCAGGACTTCAAATTTTGAAAGCAATTCGCCAGCTTCAGGCGCAGAGGCAAATTCCTTGGCAAACTCGTATGCGGCGGGAAATTCCGCGGCAAGCTCGGCTGAAAACGCTGCTGTAAATTCCCACCAAACTTCCGCGCACAAAAATCCGCACGCAAATTCCATCTCCGAGCAGGATAAAATTTTAAACGTTCTTGGCAGCAAGAGCTTCATCGCGGCGATCGCGCTATTTTTCGGCTATGGCGTGTTGCTCTCGCTAAGCCCTTGCGTCTATCCGCTCATCCCGATCCTCTCGTCGATCATAGTGGCGAAAACCTCCTCTAAGCCGAGCGCGAAAACGAGCCTCGCCGTAAGCCTCGCGTATATTTTTGGGATGGCGAGCTCGTATGCGATTTTAGGGGCTTTCGTGGCGGTTTTCGGGCAAAATTTACAAGGCCTGCTGCAAACTCCGCCCGCGCTGATCCTAACCTCACTCATATTTGCTGTGCTTGCGCTTTCGATGTTTGGATTTTACGAGATTCGCCTGCCTGCGCGTTTTCAAAGCTTCTTAAATAGCAAAAGCGAAAAGAGCGGCGGTCTGATCGGAGTTTTTTCGATGGGGCTTATCTCGGCGCTCGTCGTATCGCCGTGCATCTCCGCTCCGCTTGCGGGCGCGCTCGTTTACATCGCGGGCAGCGGCGACGTTTTGTTGGGCGCGGCGGCTCTTTTTGCGCTCGGGCTCGGAAGCGGCGCGCTACTGCTTGTGGTGGGGCTCGGCGGCGCACTGCCTAGGCCCGGAGCTTGGATGGAGGCGGTGCCTAAAATTTTTGGCTTTTTGCTGCTTTTTACGGCGGTATGGATTTCGCGCACGCTCATCGGCGAAAATTTAAGCCTGCTGATTTACGCGGTTTTGGGCGCGATCTTCGCAGGATTTTTAGGACTGTTTGACGGCGGCGCGGGCGGGGTAAAGCGCGCTTTGGCCCTTGTAATCGCGCTATATTCGGCACTGCTGCTCGCGGGCTTTGCCAGCGGCGCGAAAGATTTTTCCAGACCGCTTGGTAATCTAATCCCGCAAAACGCGAGATATTCCAGGGGCGGCTTGGGCGAGAGCTTGCAGGCGGGCGAAATTCCTCGCGCTAAAAATTTAAGCGGCGCACATTTTTCGTTTGTGCACGATCTGGCGCAGCTGCGCGGCGAAATAGAAAATTCCAAAAAGCCCGTGATAGTGGATTTTTGGGCTAGCTGGTGTAAAAATTGCGAGCAGAGCGAGCGAGCGTTCGCAGATCCCGCTCTTGCTGGCGCTCTTGATAAATTTAGCCTTTTAAAGATCGATCTTAGCGAAGATAGCGAGCAAAACAGAGCGATAAAAGCTCATTTCAACGTATTCGGCCCGCCTACGATTCTGTTTTTTAAAGAGGGCGCCGAGATTGCGAACCTGCGCCAGATCGGCAGCGTAAATTCCGAAAAGTTGGCCGAAATTTTAACCGAAATTTAGTGAAATTTAGATAGATTTCAAACAAAATTTAGTTTTAAGGATTGCGCGATGATAAGCAAAAATAGGGCTACGAAAGAGACTAAAATCGAGCTGGAGCTGGAGCTTTACGGGCGCGGCGCGGCGCAGATACAAACTGGCATCGGTTTTTTTGATCATATGCTTAGCGCATTTGCCAAGCACGCGTGGATCGATCTAAACCTGCGCTGCGAGGGCGATTTGCAGGTCGATTTTCACCACAGCGTCGAGGACTGCGGCATAGTGCTCGGAAGCGCGATCAAAGAGGCGATCTATCCCGCGCAAAACATCGAGCGCTTTGGCGATAGCGTCGTCGTGATGGACGAGGCGGCGGTTTCTGCGGCGCTTGATTTTTCCAACCGCGCGTTTTTGGTATTTGATTGCCCGAGCCTAAAGCGCGGTAAGATCGGCGAATTCGACGCTGAGCTCGTGGAGGAGTTTTTCCGCGCTCTGGCTTTCAACGCAAATTTAACGCTGCATCTAAGCCAGATCCGCGGCGAAAATCTACATCACGTCGCAGAGGCCGCGTTTAAGGCGTTTGCCGTCGCATTCCGTCGTGCGATAAGTATCAACGAGCGCGCCGGCGTGCCTAGCACTAAGGGCGTTTTATAGCGGCAAATGCGCGCTAAATTTAACAAAATTAGCAATTCGCGGTTTTGTAATTTTATCGGCGTTTGAAATTTTACTTTCGCCGCCGCTTGAAATTTGCAAAATTTCGCTTTTGCTCGGGCGAGGATCGTCGCTTTATTAAGAGCTTGTTTTAGGCGCATTTGCGCTTGCGCTCTTGCTTGACGGGCGCGTAAATTTAATTGGCGCGCTAAAATGCCGCTTTGTACATTAAAATTTAAAGGTAAAAGATGAATATTTTCGGATCGCTTATGGAGATTTTAAATGTGCTCTTTTTGATCTGCTTTGTTTGGCTCATAGTGTGTTTGATTAAATTTATCAGATCAAAAGACGAGCCGGAGCGCCATAAAAGAGATAAAAAATTTCTAATTATTTCGGCGGTTGCGTTTTTGTGTACTTTCGCTCCGCTGGTATATTTTGAGTGGCTGCCGGATCTGTTCATCTCGATCTCGGTTTTGATCGCGCTGCCGATAATTTCGTTTATTTTCCTCATCGTGTATTTAATAAAATTTATTAAATCCGCTAAAAGCGCGCCCGAGCAGCGCAGAAAGATTAGAAATCTCCTGATTCTCTCTGCGTTTTTATTCATAATCTTTTCAGCCGCCTTAATGGGCTTTTTATGGCTGCTTAACAGCGCTCTTTCGCATATGTGAGGCACAAAATGAGCGATGAAATTTTTCGAAAAACGATCGCCGTAATATTTACGGCTTGGGCGATCAGCGTTTGCGCGCTAGTGGGGGTGGCGCTGTATCTGCAGAGCAAATGCTCGATCATCTCCTATATCGCAAACGGAAACTAAGATGAAGCGTGCAATTATCGCCATTTTTCTGGTGTTTATCTTGGCGGCTTTCGATTTTGCGTTTTACCGCCTCGTCGTGAAGCGATACGTAAATCAAAGCAGCGCCGAGATGCAGGCCAAATCGATCGAGCTGCGTAAATTTCTGCCGTTTGAGCAGGGCTCGCAGATCGTGCGCGCCAGCTCTAGCTTAAAACTTAGCGGCGATCTACCGATAATCGACGGAGCAGCGGCTTTGTATCCCGTATTTTCGGCATTCGTCGCGGCGAACTATCCGAAGGAAAGCGTGGAATTTGACGGGCAAAATTTCACGAATGCTAGCAAGCTTAAATTTGGCAATACCCGCGGCGCGTACAAGGCTATAAGCGACGGCGATGTGGATCTCATTTTCGTCGCCGCCCCTTCGAAGCAGCAGCTTGCTTATGCGCGCGAAAAGGGTGCGCGCTTGCGCTTCGTGCCGATCGGGCTGGAGGCGTTCGTCTTTATCGTAAATGCGAATAATAAAATTTCAAGCTTAACCGTGGATCAGGTGCGAGGAATTTATTCCGGGCAATATGACGATTGGTCGCAGCTAGGCGGCGAGCGCATGCGAATAGATGCCGTGCAGCGAAACGCGGACAGCGGCAGCCAGAGCGCGTTTTTGAAATTTATGGGTGGGATGCAGCCTAAGCGCAAGATCACGGGCTTTTTCGGCAGCGCGATCGGCTTTTCGTTTCGCTATTATGTCGAGGGGATCGTGCGAAACGGCGGCGTGAAGATGCTTAGCCTAAACGGCGCGTATCCGAATAAAGAAAATATCGCTAGCCGCAAATACCCGCTCGTAGCCGAAATTTACGCGGTTTACGATGAAAATAACAAAAACGAAAATATCCGCATCTTGATAGATTGGATCCTTTCGCCGCAGGGGCAAAGCATCATCGAAAATAGCGGCTACGTGCCGATTAAGGGCTAAGATCGCAGCTTAAATTTATACGGCGTTTGCCAAAAATTCAGCCAAATTTCGTTAAAATCACAAAATTTCAAAAAACGGAAAACGAAGTGATAAAGATCATATTTTTAGACGTAGACGGCTGCCTTAGCGACGGCGGGCTGTACCATTCAAACGGCGGCGAAGAGATGAAGAAATTTAACGTAAAAGACGGGTTTGGCATCCAGGAGTGGCAGCGGCTGGGGCTAAAGGTCGCGATCATCACCGGCAAAAGCTCGCAAATCGTCGCAAACCGCGCGCGCGAGCTAAAGATCGATACGCTCTTTCAAGGTGAAAAAGACAAGCTCTCAAGGGCGGAGCAAATTTTAAAAAATTTTAACCTAAGCTTTGATGAGGCCGCCGCGATCGGCGATGATATAAACGACGCGAAGCTTTTAAATGCGGTCGCGATCAGCTTCAAGCCCGCCGATGCGCTAAGCTCGCTAAAAGCGGACGTCGCGCTAAGCAAAAACGGCGGCTGCGGCGCGGTGCGCGAGATGATCGAAATACTCATCGATAAAAACGGCATGCGCGAAGAGTGGAATAGCAAATGGCTGTAGTTTTGCAAGCGCGCGTGAGAATGCCTGCGAGAGGCGAAATTTCGCGCAGATCAAAAGGGGCCGAGCGATGGTAATAAAAATTTTCTACGTTGCGATTGCGATCTTTTGCGTCGCGATGGTGTTTTTAAGCGTGCAGACGCCGTATTTTAGCGATATGTTTAGACAGGATCTAAGCATTGCGAATATGGAGATGAAAAAGATCGTCGATTATCAGATCGGCGAGCGCGTGGATGCTAAATTTACCGCGGACGGCGGCACTCGCTACAAGGATCGCGACGAGTTTGTAAATTTTAAAGCCGAGGAGATTAGCGCGGATCTAAATCACACCTTGGTTTCAAAAACCGCGACGTACGCCGGTGATCTAATAAAATTTAACGGCGATGCGCATTACATCAACACGGACGGCTTTGATTACACGGCGCAGGAAATCATCTACGATACGAGCAGCAAGATCGTCCGCTCAGACGTGCCGTACGTGCTGCGCCAAGGCGGCGACCGCATCACGGGCGCAAGCATAAGCTACGACACCAAAACCAAACAAACAAACTCAAAAGGAATCCACGCATGGTATTTAATAAAAGATCAAAACTCCACAAACTAATACTCGCAGCCGCGCTAATTACGGGCTTTGGCGCGTCAGTTCTCAGTGCGGCGCAGGAGCAGGTCGAAGTCACGGCGGATAATTTTTTCGCCGACGAGATCAAGCAGATCAGCGTCCTAACAGGCAATGTCCGCATCAAAAAGGGCGCTTACGATACGCTAAATTCCGACAAAGTGACGATCTATTTCGACGCCAAGCGCCAGCCTACTAAATACGTCGCGACGGGGAATGCAAATTTTAAAATTTTGCTCAATCAAAAGCATTACGACGGCAAAGGCGGCGTGCTGACCTATGATCCGACTATCGAGGCTTATACGCTTGAAAACAACGCCTATCTGCACGAAGCCGAGACCAAAAAGGAGGTTTACGGCGATAAGATCATCGTAAATCGTCAAAAGGGCACCTACGAAGTAAAAAGCGGCGGCGGCGAGAAAAAGCCCGTGCGGCTGATCTTTCAGGTCGAAGATCAAAACAAATGATCTATCCTAGCAGCGCGCAGTTTATCACCTCCGCCGCAAATATCGCGGGTGCACCCGAGTTTGCGATGAGCGAAGTGGCGTTTTTGGGGCGTTCAAACGTCGGCAAAAGCAGCCTGATAAACGCGCTTACCGGGCGCAAAAACCTAGCCAAATCAAGCTCAACGCCGGGCAAAACGCAGCTGATAAATTTTTTCGAAGTTAAATTTAAACAAAAGCTTGCCGCAGACTCGGACGGCTCGCAAAATGAAACGTCGCCCGATCTAGCAAGCAAAGAGGCTTTAAGCTCGGCTGCAAATTGCGCGCAAGATCACGCGGAGGCTGCGGCGTCTGCGCAAAATTCCAAGCAGGATTTCGTTTTAAATTTAAAAAGCGCCTCGGCGGATTTTAAATCGGATCGCGAGACAGATCTTGCGGCAGGTTTTGCGCCGAATTCAGCGCAAAGCCCCGAATTAAATTTTACAGGTAGATCCGCGCTAAGCTTAGCGGGCAACCCCGCCTTTTCGGATCTTGCGAGCTTGGGTGAAAATATCTCTTTGATCTTCGTGGATCTGCCGGGGTTTGGGTATGCCAAGGTTTCTAAAAAACTGCATTATATCTGGCAAAAAAATCTCGACGAGTTCATCAAAGAGCGCCTAAATATCAAGCTTTTCGTCCATCTCATCGACGCGAGGCAGTTTGATCTTACGATAGATAAAAATTTGCAAAACTATCTCGCTAGTTTTCTGCGCGGCGATCAAAAGGTCGTGAGGCTCTACACCAAAGCCGACAAACTCAACCAAAGCGAGCGCGCAAAGCTTTTGAGGCACGATCCGCAGGCGGTTTTGGTCTCTACGCTAAAGGGCGGCGGGCTACAAAAAGCGCGCGAGATCATCGTGCGTGGGGCGTTTGGATTATGAAATTTCTAAATTTAAATACGTTAAATTTTGCGGCGCAAAATTTCAAAATAATTAAATTTAGCGGATATAAAATGCACCGCGAAAATTGCGCGAAGATTAGGGAAAATTTTAGATGATACGGCTAAAAAAAGCGCGCCTTTGCGACATTTCGCGTATGCAGGAGCTCGTAAAAGAGGAGGTGCAAAACGGCGTGATCTTGCCGCTTGAAAGCGATGAGATAGCTGCCAATATCCGCTCATACGTGCTGGCGTTCGGCTGCGATTCTAAGGCGGATAGGAGCTTTGATTCCAAGGAAAATTTGAGTTTCGATTCTAAAGAAAATTCCGATTTAAATTTAGCCAGGAATTCCGATTCAAATTTAGCGCGCAATGCTGATTTAAATTTAATCCAAAGCTCCGCCGCAAATTTTGCCAAAAATTCTACTGAAAATTCCGCCGAAAATGCCGCGAGTAATTTTGCGCCGCAACTAGCTATGCCGCAAAGCGCAGCACAGGTCGTATCCGAGGCGGGGCGCGCGCAAGCGGGCAAAGAGCAAATTTTAAAGAGCAAATATTCGCAAAGCGCGGGCGTTTTTCAGAATGATCTTTCGCGGCTTTGCGAATCGCAGTCCGCAAAAAATACCGAAATTTTGGCGGGCTTTGCTTCGCTTAAAATTTTTAACGCAGATCTTGCCGAGGTGCGCTCGCTCATCGTCGCTCCGCAGTTTCGCAGGCAGGGCATTGCTAGAGCTATCGTAAACGAGCTGCTAGACGAAGCGAAATTTTATGGGCTAAAAAGCGTATTTACGCTCACCTATCAAAAAGAATTTTTTGAACGCCTCGGTTTTACCGAAATCCCAAAGGATGAGCTGCCCGCGCAAAAAATTTGGGCCGATTGTATTAAATGCAAAAAGTTTCCGGTATGCAACGAAATCGCACTTATCTATACGTTATAGCGGACACGCTTTTTAGCGCAGGGGTTCTTTTCTACCTGCTTCTAAGTGCGGTGTATAGAGGGCTGCCGCCGCTGATCGGATTTTTTTTCACGGCGATGGTGGTGCAAAAATATGAAAACGACGTGAAATTTAAAAAGTTCGGATTTACCTGGTTTTTCTCTATTTTTTATCTGTTTTGCGCCGAGCAGATCCACGGATTTAACCTATTTAGCGTGGCTATCGCGTATTGTATATTTTATTTCGTGGTCTATGAAAACTCATTTAAATATATTAAATTTAGAAATTTTTTGATCTGCTTTTACGTGATGATCAGCTATGTTTTGGTCTTTGTGGTGAGCAACGCGATCTCGGCGATCAAAAAGAGCGAGTATCTGCCTCTAAGCGGCGAGTATTTAAATTATATAGTGATTGAAATTTTGCTCGCTCTGCTCTTTTTTAAGGGGCGGCTGGTATGAGGCTAAAGTTCGTATTCGTATTTGTAATACTATTTTTTAGCATGCTTTTGGTTAGAATTTATTATCTTTCGATCAAATCAAACGAATTCTACGAGCAGGTCGCTAAAAACAACGTCATCTCCACCGAATACATCCCGCCGGTGCGCGGTCAAATTTTAGACGCCAAAGGCCGCCCGCTCGCGATAAATAATCTCGGCTTTTCGCTATCGATCGCGCCGCACCTAAAAGACGCCGCGCTACAAAGCGAGCTAAATAACATCTCGCGCTACTTCAAAGATCTCAACGTCACTGCGATGAGCAAGAGCTACAAGGACGCAAATTCCGCTTATAATCAAGACTTTATCGAAGTCGTGCCGTTTTTGGACTACAACGCCACGATACAGCATTTTGCAAGCCTAAGCCTGCACGAAAATATCAAAATTTCGCCCGCTTCGCAGCGTTTTTATCCTTACGGCGCGCTTGCTTCGCATATCATCGGCTATGTAGGCCGCGCCAATAAAAAGGATATTCAAAGCAACCCCCTAAGCGCGCTTACCGGATACAACGGCAGAAGCGGCGTCGAGGGGTATTATAACGAGCTTTTGCAGGGCAGCAAGGGCGAGCGCAAGACGAAGGTTACGGCGCTAAATCAGGTCGTAGAGGAGATCTCGATGAGGGAGCCCAGCAGCAGCGAAATCTCCCTTACCATCGATCTTGAGCTGCAAAAATATCTCGAGGAAATTTTTAAAGATAAGGACGGCGTAGCGATCGTGATGGATCTGCGCGACGGCGCTATTATCGCGGCGGGCAGCTTCCCCGAGTACGATCTAAACACCTTTGTGGGCGGAATTTCACAGGTGCAGTGGGATGAGCTGATAAAAGATCCGCGTCATCCTTTTACGAATAAGCTCGTAAACGGCCTCTATCCGCCGGGCTCTGTCATTAAAATGGCTGTGGGGATGAGCTTTTTAAACAGCGGCAAGATCAATGAAAACTGGAGCGTGTTTTGCAGTGGCGCTATAGAGCTTGGAGGGCGTAAATTCCGCTGCTGGAAGGGGTGGGGTCACGGGCGCGTGAGCCTAGTAGAAGCGATCAAGGATAGCTGCGACGTGTATTTTTACGAAGGCTCGCTGCTGGTGGGGATCGACTATATGTCCGCGTATCTGCAGCGCATGGGTTTCGGTAGCAAAACGGGCGTCGATCTGCCCAATGAGTTTGTAGGCACGATGCCTAATAAGGCCTGGAAAATGCAGAAATTTAAGCGCGCGTGGTATCAGGGCGAGACGGTCAATGCTTCGATCGGCCAGGGCGACGTGCTCGTCACCCCTATGCAGGTGGCTAAAAACACCGCGCAGATCGCCTCGGGCAAGGCTATCACGCCGCATTTTTTAAAAAGCATCGACGGTAAGCCGGTGGAATTTACCCCTACTGAGCTTTTCACGCCGAAAGAAAAGGCGCAGCTACCCCTCGTGCGACGCGGCATGTATGAGGTCGGCAACAACCCGGACGGAGGCACCGCCTACAAGCTCATCCATACCGCAGTAGTGCCTCTAGCGGTCAAGACAGGCACCGCGCAGGTCGTAGGCATCTCGCAGACCGCCAAAAAGCGAATGAAAGAGGCCGATATGGACTACTTCCACCGCTCGCACGCTTGGATGACTAGCTTTGGGCCGTACGACAAGCCGCAATACGCCGTAACCGTGCTCGTAGAACACGGCGGAGGCGGCGGAAGCGCGGCAGGTCCCGTGATAATGCAAATCTACGAAAAACTCGTCCAGATGGGCTACATCGACGCAAATGCAACGACCAGCAAAGACAGCGCAAAGAAAACGAAGTAGAGCGGAATTTTAGAATTATAAAATTTTAGAATTCCGCTCGTGCTTTGCTTGCTTTAAATTTTGAAATTTATCCGCTTTCGTAAGTCTGAAATTTTAAAATTTCGTGCAGGCTAGAGGTATAGAATTTATCTTGTCTTTAGGATTTGGGGTTTTAAATTTCATACAACCCATGCTTCGTCTGCTTTAAATTTTAAAATTTAGCGCAGTGTGGAGACTTTGAAATTTAGAATTTTATCCGTCCTTTGCAGACTTGAAATTTTAAAATTTAGAGCGGCAAAATACCATAAAATTGGGTAGGGCAAAGCGGTTTTAAATTTTAAATATATTATATATTAGCGCATAGGCGGATATAAATATATCGTAGTATAATCCGAGAATTAAATTTTAAGGAGTCGAGAATGGCGTTTGAAAATGCAATCATCACAAAAGAGGATGATGAGAAGTATGGACTTAGCGAGATTTACTATAAGTACAATCCATTATATAAGAGACTACCAAGTCAAAAGAGCTGGATTATAGATAAAAAACTGGATTGTTGGATTATGAAAACTCAATTATTTAATGATTTGGAGATAGATCACGCATATCTATCGAAAGTAATGTGGAAATTCTATTATAAAGGTGATATATTTGACATCGTTCTTGATTATGGATTAGATGAAAAAGTTGCAGGTATCCAATATAATAAAGTTTGGAAAGTATTGTCAATAGTGCCAAATGGTAGCGAAAAAATATCAGTAGATGAAATTTTTTCGCTTTTAAAAGAGCAACTTATAGTATTTGGGCTTGATGGATTATATAAGCAAGGTGAGAATTATAAAGTCACGCTGATAGATACAAGAAAAGGATAAGTAGTTTTTTGTCCTATCAGAATTCAGCTCGGTAAATTTTAAAATTTAGCGCAGCGAAAGGCTTAAATTTTGATGATAAATTATGACAAAGTGTTTTTAAAAGCGCCGAAATAAAACGCGATATAAAAGCCAAATTTATCTTAAAAGCTATGAATTGGGGAGTAGGGCGATAAAAGAGTTCATTAAAAAATGTTTTGAGCTAAAAGGGGTGAGGATTTTATTCTGGATCGCCTTACTCTTTTTTACTGTAGACTGCTTGGGCGTTATATTTGCCAGCATAGACGCGGTTTTTTTGGCGGAGTATAGCGGTTACGATATCGCGAATCCGCTTTCTATCGTCTTAAAAGCTTTTGAACTAACGTGGCACGAAGAGGCGAGCGATAGTGAAAGCGATATTTTCGGCGCTATGGTATTGTATCTATTTTGCGCGACGGTAATTTTGCCTCTGATCATCTGCTGCTTCGCATTTTCCAAAATAAAGGCTTTTATTCTGCTAGATAAAATATCCGGCGCATCTGCATTTTTTATAAGTTTATTTTATACTTATTCGCTAGCTGTGATAATCCTAGCAAGAGCTGATTTGACCTGGTTAGGTCATCTGTTCGATCGCTCAAATTTTAATTTAACATAATGATTATAAGCGCTTTATCATCGCTAATAATCGCGTCTGCGATAGTTTTTATTCTAAAAAGAAGAGATAAAATTTAATGCGGATAAGTTTATGAGATCATCTTTGTTCGGTTAAATTTTGCGTAAATTAATATGTAAAATTTTTATGAATAGAGCTCGAGATATGTAAATTTAAAAGGGGTAAATTTCGAAATGATCTTAGAATTTTGCCTCCACTTCAGATTTAAAATTTCAAGTTGCGCGGTTTGGAATTTCGATCATTGACCTCTATTTTTAAAATTCCAATCTCATCTGCCTTCTTAAATTTTTTAATCTAAAATCCTCGTGTTTTGAATCACGCAGCTTGAAGTCGCTGCTTCTTAAATTTAAAATTTTAAGCTCTGAAATGCGGAATTACACTCAATAAATTTTAAAATTTCAAGCCCATTGCGCAGCTATTTGGTAAAAATTTTATCAGGCAGAATTCGGCTTGGTAAATTCTATAGAATGCTACTATGCGAGAGGAAAAATGAGATTTTAAATAGAGTATTTTAATTCCCAACGGGATGAAATTATACGATATACAAGAGGCTATCAGACGAAATGAGCGAAATGCGTTTCAATTCCCAACGGGATGAAATTATACCATCTTTTGCTCCCATTAGGAAATTAGGCACTGCCTTGTTTCAATTCCCAACGGGATGGAATTCTACGCAAGCTTAAAGGCTCTAATAAAAGCAAAAAAAAAGACGTTTCAATTCCCAACGGGATGGAATTCTACCCAGCGCAGCGAGCTTTTGCTCTCTCCCTTGTCAATTGTTTCAATTCCCAACGGGATGGAATTCTACGGAGATAGAGGCAAAGCTTACGGCGCTGCAAAATAGCCGTTTCAATTCCCAACGGGATGGAATTCTACAGAGCAGAGCGTAGAGCAAATCTACAAAGATAGCTAGTTTCAATTCCCAACGGGATGGAATTCTACAAAAGGCTATTATGAAGCTGCCCGCCCGCGGCGTTTCAATTCCCAACGGGATGGAATTCTACCAAAATAGGGGATTTTATATCTGTCCTTGTCAATTGTTTCAATTCCCAACGGGATGGAATTCTACTTCGCCTTTTCGACTCTGAATCAAGCCAAGAAACGGTTTCAATTCCCAACGGGATGGAATTCTACTATGCGCCGATCCTATCATGGCGCAAAATACCAAGTTTTAATTCCCAACGGGATAGATTACCCGCTCAATTTATATTAATTAATAAAGTATTAGATTTACTTTACCAAATTTACTCCACCAAAGCGCGGAATTTACCCTACAGGATAAATTCCGCCCGATTTTACTTCACCCTCTTTATCTCGATCTCGCCGTCACGCGCGCCGATTTCGATCCGATCGCCCGTTTTGATCTCGTCGCTTAGGATCATATCGGCGATCTTATCCTCCACCAGATCGTAGAGCGCCCTTCGTAGCGGTCTTGCGCCGTATTCGATATCAAAGCCCGCCGAGGCGATGAGCTTTTTGGCATTTTCACTTAGGCTCGCGTTAATGCCGCGATTTGCGAGCGTTTTTTGCAGACTCTTAAACATAATGCCCACGATTTTTATAAGATCGTCCTCGCTTAGGGCATTGAAGATCACGATATCGTCCAAGCGGTTGATAAATTCGGGCTTGAAATAATTCTTAAGCTCGCTCTTTACCGCCTCCTCTCGCTCGGCAAGCGCTACCTCGCGCGGCTTGTCCGTATTTTTGGCGTCAAGCTCCATAATCTTAGCCGAGCCGATATTGCTTGTTAGGATGATGATCGTGTTTTTAAAATCAACCGTAACGCCCTTATTATCGGTCGCGCGTCCGTCGTCTAAAATTCCAAGCAGGATGTTAAAAACGTCCTTGTGCGCCTTTTCGATCTCATCAAAAAGCAGCACAGAGTAGGGCTTTCTGCGCACCGCTTCGGTAAGCTGTCCGCCCTCGTCGTAGCCCACATATCCCGGAGGCGCGCCGAGGAGGCGCGATACGCTGTGTTTTTCCATATACTCGCTCATATCAAAGCGGATCATCGCTCGCTCATCATCGAATAAAAACCTAGCGAGGCTCTTTGCGCTCTCGGTCTTACCGACGCCGGTAGGTCCTAAGAACAAAAAGCTTCCGATCGGGCGGTTTTCATTCACGAGCCCCGCTTTGTTACGCTTGACTGCGCGAGCGATGGCGTGCAGCGCCTCATCTTGCCCCACGACGCTCTCTTTTAGATGCTCCTCGATGTGGAGGAATTTCTCCTTTTCGGAGGAGAGCATTTTGCTTACCGAGATGCCCGTCCACTTGCTTAAAATTTCAGCCACGCTCTCCTCGTCCACGCGGTTTCGCAAAAGCACGCCGTTTTCTTTCATCGCGTCCCACTTCGCCTCAAGCTCCTTGACCTTCGCCTGCGCGGCGGGGATCTTGCCGTATTCGATCTCGGCAGCCTTGCTAAGATCGCCGTTGCGTCTTGCTAGGCTGGCTTCGTTTTTAAGGCTATCGATTGCTTTTTTAGCCTCGCTGATGCCGCCGAATACGGACTTTTCGTTTTCAAATTTAGCCTGAAGCGCGTTTTTTTGCTCGGTTAAATTTTCGATCTCTTTGTCGATCTGCGCGAGCCGCTCGTCGTTTTTGCCGTCATCCTCCATCTTAAGGGCTTCCTTTTCGACCTGAAGCGTGAGGATGTCGCGCTTGGCCTTGGCAAGCTCGTTGGGCTCGCTTTCGATCTGCATTTTAAGTTCTGCCGCCGCTTCGTCTATCAGATCGATCGCCTTATCAGGCAGAAATCTATCGCTGATGTAGCGATCGCTTAGCCTTGCAGCCGCCACAAGCGCGCTATCGGTGATGGTGACGTTGTGATGCACCTCTAGTCGCTCCTTTATGCCGCGCAGGATCGCCGTAGCCTCGCTCACGCTAGGTTCCGCGACCGTTACGGGCTGGAAGCGGCGCTGAAGCGCGGCATCTTTTTCAAAATACTTTCTATACTCTTTCAGCGTCGTAGCGCCGATCGCGTGCAGCTCACCGCGCGCAAGAGCGGGCTTTAGGATGTTTGCGGCATCCATCGAGCCTTCGCTTGCGCCCGCGCCTACGATAGTGTGAATTTCATCGATAAAAAGCACGACATTCGCGGCTTTTACGACCTCGTTTATGACGGCTTTGAGCCTATCTTCAAACTCACCGCGGTACTTCGCGCCCGCGATCAGCGCACTCATATCAAGCGCGATAACGCGTTTGTTTTGTAGGCTGAGCGGAACCTCTTTTTTGGCGATCAGCTGCGCAAGACCCTCGACGACCGCGGTTTTTCCCACGCCCGGCTCGCCCAGTAGGATAGGGTTGTTTTTCGTCTTGCGGATTAAAATTTGCATCATTCGCGAGATTACTTCGTCGCGGCCGATGACCGGATCGAGCTCGCCCGCGATCGCCTTGGCGGTGAGATCGACGCCGAATTTACTAAGAGCTTCAAGCGTCTCGTCGGCGGTTTGCGAATCGATGCTTTTGCCGCCGCGAAGTGCCTCTAGCTCCTTTTTGATCTCGCTAAGATCTGCAAATTTAGACAGAATTTTCTTTAGCGGATCTGCGTTTAAATTTGCGATCAGCCAGGTATCTACGGCGATAAATTTATCGCCCGAGCTCGTCATCAGCCCTTTTGCGACCTCTAGCGAGTTCATCAGCTCGCGCGAGATTCGCACGTTTTCCTTCGTGACGTTTGAGCTCGTAGGCAAATTTGAAATTTCGCTTTTGATCTCAAGTTCGACCGCGGTCTTTTCGATACTAAATTTATTAAAAATTTGATTTAGCACCGAGCTGCTATCGGCTACCAAAGCCCAGAGCATGTGCAATACGCCCACTTCGCTATTTTTGGAATGGATCGCCAAAGAAACGCTGCTTTCGAGCAAAGAGCGCATTTTATCGGTTAAAATTTCAATAGTTTCGTTCATAAATTTTCTCCTAAAGTTGAAGTTGGTTGCATTATATAACTTTAGTGTCTTTATGTCAAGGTTTTTTAGTGAGATTTTAAAATTTTCGGCTTAAATTTATCCGTAAACGCGCAAATTTCGTATGAAATTTACCTTATTTTTAGCCAATTTTCTATAAAATTCACTCCATTTTACTTTCAAGGATAAACTTTGCGACAAAAACACCTCTTCTTCGGCTTGGGATTCATATTTTCTCTATTTTTAGGCGTTAGTTTTTTTACCGGAAATTTACAAGCCAGAGAGGTTAATGCGACCAAAAAGCCAGACAGCGAAAAAACGCGTCTGGAGGCGCTAGCTAAGCTTACCAAAACGCTTGCGATCGTCGAAAACAATTACGTCGATGAGATGACTTTTTCTGAGCTTGTGGACAAGACGATCTCGGGGCTTATGAATAACCTCGACGCGCACTCAAGCTACATGGACGAAAAGGCGTTTAACGATACGAAAGTCCAGACTGAGGGCGAGTTCGGCGGGCTTGGAATTCAGGTGGGTATGAAAGACGGCGCTCTGACCGTCATCTCGCCTATCGAAGGCACTCCTGCCGACAAGAAAGGCATTCAGGCTAACGACGTGATCTTGCGTATCGACGGCAACGCGACCTTCGGCATCACGATCGACGATGCAGTCTCAAAAATGCGCGGCAAGCCGAAAACCAAAATCACTCTAACGATCGTGCGCAAAGGTGTTAGCAAGCCTTTTGACGTCGAGATCGTCCGCGACATAATCAAAGTAGAATCGGTCTATGCCAAGATGATCGAGGATGATAAAATTTTATATCTGCGCGTTACGAATTTCGATCAGCACGTAGTTCCGGATGCGAGCAAATTTATAAAAGAGCATAAAGACGCCAAAGGTATTATTTTGGATCTGCGAAACAACCCGGGCGGGCTTTTGGATCAGGCGATCGGACTCGTAAATTTATTCGTCGGCAAAGGTCTTATCGTCTCGCAAAAAGGGCGCGCGAAAAACGAAACCGAAGCGCATAACGCCGATCCTAAAAAGAAGATCACCGACTTGCCACTGGTAGTGCTAGTAAACGGCGGCAGCGCGAGCGCGAGCGAGATTGTAAGCGGCTCGCTTCAGGATCTAAAGCGCGCCGTGTTAGTTGGTGAAAAAACTTTTGGTAAGGGAAGCGTGCAGGTGATCCTACCGATCGAGGATAAAGAAGCCTTGCGACTAACCATAGCGCGTTACTATCTATCAAGCGGTCGCACCATCCAAGCGGTGGGCGTGACGCCCGATCTCATAGTGGCGCCGGGCAAGGTGCCGAGCCGCGATGAGGATGAATTCTCGCTAAAAGAAGCTGATCTCAAAAAGCACCTGCAAGGCGAGTTAGCCAAGGTCGAGACCAAGAAAAAAGATGCTCAGAAAAAGGATGAGAAAAATTTCATCACCGCAGAGCAGATTAATAACGATATCCAGTTAAAAACCGCAATAGACGCGATAAAAATTCTAAACATCAAGTAAGGAGAATGTGATGCAAGCTACCAAAAAAGAGCTCATCTACGAAGGCAAGGGCAAAAAGATGTGGTCGGTTAACGAAAGTGACGACCTTTTGATCTCGGAATTTAAAGATTCGCTGACGGCATTTAATGGCGTCAAAAAAGCCGAAGAGAGCGGCAAAGGCGCGCTGAATTGTAAAATTTCGACGCTGATTTTTGATCTGCTTAAAAAGCACGGCATCGCCACTGCGCTCGTAGAGACGATCAGCCCGACCGAGCAGCTCGTGAAAAAATGCAAAATTTTCCCTCTTGAAATCATCGCTCGTAATATTGCCACCGGCTCGCTTACAAAGCGCCTGGGTATCAAAGAGGGCACGAAGCTTCCGTTTGCTCTGGTGGAGTTTTGCTATAAAGACGACGAGCTGGGCGATCCTATCCTAAACGACGAGCATTGCTTGCTGCTTGGCGCCGTAAAGAGCCAAAGCGAGCTTGACGAACTCAAAAAGATCGCGCGCAAGATCAATGAAATTTTGATCAAATTTTTCGACGAGCGAAATTTAAAGCTCGTGGATTTCAAGATCGAGCTTGGCAGAGATAAGGACGGCAATATCCTACTTGCAGACGAGATCAGCCCTGATAGCTGCCGCTTTTGGGACAAACAAACCGACAAAAAGCTCGATAAGGACGTATTCAGACAGGATCTTGGTAGCGTAAAAGTGGCCTACGAAGAGGTCTTGCGTAGAATTTTAGGATAAGCGATGAAGGTGATCGTAAACGTAAGGCTTAAGCAGGGCGTGCTCGATCCGCAGGGCAAGGCGGTTTTGCACGCCCTTGCTGCGCTTGGATTTAGCGGCGTACGAGATGTGCGCGTAGCCAAACAGATCGTCCTTGAGCTAGATGGCGAGGATAGGGATAAAATTTATGCCGAAGTTGCCAAGATGTGCGATGAAATTTTGGCAAACACCGTCATCGAAGACTACGAGATCGTGATATGAAGGTAGCGATCGTCAATTTCCCCGGCACCAATTGCGAGCGCGACACCAAATACGCCTTTGATAAGCTCGGTTGCGAAACGCAGATAATCTGGCATAAAGAAACCGCCATAAATGCCGATCTGATCGTGCTGCCTGGCGGATTTAGCTACGGGGATTATTTGCGAACCGCGGCGATTGCTAAATTTAGCCCTATAATGCAAGCGGTGCTTGATCACGCGCGAAAGGGCGGCTATATTTTGGGTATCTGCAACGGCTTTCAGATGCTTTTGGAGCTGAAGCTGCTTGCAGGAGCGATGAGTAGAAATATAAATTTAAGCTTCATCTCAAAATTTTACCATCTGCGCGTCATCTCAAACGACAATAAATTCCTGCGCTGTTGCGAAAAGGGCGAAATTTTAAATATCCCGATCGCGCACGGCGAGGGCAATTATTATGCGGACGCCGATACGCTAAAGTCGCTATACGACGAGGATTGTGTGCTGCTAAAATATTGCGACGAAAACGGCGCGGATCTAAATCCAAACGGCTCAGTGGACGCAATCGCAGGGATTTGCGATAAAAACAAAAAGATTTTCGGCCTGATGCCGCATCCTGAGCGCGCGATAGAGCCTATTTTAGGCGGCACGGACGGAGAGAAAATGCTAAAAGGCTTAATTTGCTAAAAAAAATTCTTACTATTTTAGGTGTCTGCACGCTTGCGTTTGCTGCGCCGGAGATTGAGATCGATTCGCTTGATGATCTAAGTAAATACGCGCCGAAAAAAGCTGAGGATAAGCCGGACGAGCCGCAGACACGCGATAATTCCAAAGTGATGCTGAAGTATAATAAAAAAGAGGTTATGTCGATGGATAATCTAAGCATCGACGATCTTAAGGCTTTGGCGCCTACTAACGAAGTCGATCTGGATGTATCCGACGATAAGGTCTATCAGGACATTAAGCCCAAAGAGCTTACGCTAAAAGCCAGCGGGATGCCTAGAAAGGTGTATTGCAATCAAATTTTTAAGATTGATTTCGCCGTGTATTTAGGGCAGAAAATCACCGTTAAGCCAAAGCTAGAGATCAGCCGCACCAATGGAATGAAGTGGCTTAATGCCGACAATCTTACGTGGATTGAGGGTGACGAGATGTTTGAGACGACGCTGTGGTTTGCAGCAAGCGATAAGAGTGATAAGATAAATGAGCTCGTTTTGACCTTGCAGCGCAACGGAGAATTCTTTGAAAAAAGCTCTATCAAACCTGATAATCCGGAATTTATGAAGCTTGACACGAAACCTAATTTTTCGCATATCGTAGCTGACGAGCTGAAACTTAAAAACTACAAAACTACTAAATTTGACGACGCTTCAAATTTACTCACGCTCGATCTTGGTATCCGAAACGGCGCAATCAGCGCTTTTAGCATTGATAATCCCGCCATTATCAAGCAGGGTGTGGACTCCGTGCGCGGCACATACGCGAGCCAAAGCGGATATTATTTCGCCGTCGTGGATAAAAATATCACAAATTTAGACTTTAGCTATTTCAATCTTAATACTAAAAAATTTGAAAATTTCGGGCTTGAACTCAATCCGCGTGCCGAGGATCTTAGCACGCAGATCGGTCTAAATCCGAAAGAGAGTAAGTTCGAAGCCTATAAGCAGATCGCGATCTATACGCTAGCTGCCGTGCTTTTGGTGATGTTTCTGCTTAGTAAAAATATCACGCCGCTCATCTTTGCTGTGCTGATTTTGGCGGTAAATTTCTATGCGCAAAGGCCTTACGGCACGGGCAGTATCGCGCAAAATTCCCCCGTTAGAATTTTGCCTATGCAAAGCTCCACCGTGTTTTACGTGACTAAAAATCCCGAAAAGGTTGAAATTTTGGGTACGAATAAGGAATTTTATAAAATTATGCTGGGCGGCAACAAGATCGGCTGGGTTAAAAAAGATGAGCTTAGCAAGGATTAGAGCGCTATTTTACGCGATTTGGTTTATTTTTACCGTCGTTTGCGTCGTGATCGCCATGGCGGTGAAAAACTCCTCTCATCGCCGCTTCCGCCGCATTTGGGGGCGCTTCCAGCGCTACGGCGTCGGGTACGATATACAGATCATAGGTACCCCCGATCCGCGCGCGCAGCTAGTAATCGCCAACCACCAAAGCATAATGGATATCGTCGTGCTCGAAGAAACCCATCCCGCCGATATCTGCTGGATCGCTAAAAAGGAGATCGCAGACATCCCTATCATCGGCAAAATCATCACTCTTCCGAAGATGATCCAAGTCGATCGCTCAAATCCACGCGATCTGGTGCGGATCGTGCACGAAGTGCAGCAGCGCGTGAGCGAAGGGCGCGTCATCACGATGTTTCCCGAGGGCACCAGACATCGCGGCACGCAGCTTTTGCAATTCCAAAGCGGCGCCAAAGCGATCGTTAGTAAGCTCGGTCTGCGTGTCCAGCCAGTGGTACTCATCGGCACACAGCACATCGCAAACTCTCACGATTTCACCGTCCATAGCGGACATGTCAAAATCATCTACCTAGACCTGCTCGATACGAGCGATAAAGATTGGCTGCAGCACGCCAGAGAGGCGATGCAAGCCGTAATCGACGAAAACGAAACCGCCGAAGCATAGGCGGGATTCATAAATTTATCGATGAAATTCAAACGCGACTTTTGTTAATTCACGCGATTTCTGTGCGCTAGCGCGTTTATTTGCGCTTTGATTTGCGGCGGCGGAATTTTTATAAATTTCATCCGCTCGTGTTAAGTGGCGTCGAATTTTTAAATTTCGTTCGTGCGCGCGGACGGCAAAATTTTAAAATTTTATCCATGCGTTCAGGTAGTGGAATTTTAAAATTTTATCTAAACTACAGGTGGCAAGTTATCGGCGAGAGACCCACAAGAAAACAGCGCCTGCATAAAAGCGAAATTTTAAAATTTACGCGGCGCGGAAAGATGAAATTTGGCGTATATTTAGCCATTTGTGCAAATGGCTAAACGATTTGCCGCAAGAGCAAAAGACGGCGCAACCCGCAAGCAGTCTAAAATTTTAAATTCTTAAGGAGGAGAGAATGGCGTTTGTTACAGAGCGTATTTCAAAAGAGGATGTCGAGAAATACGATTTACTAAAACCCTGCAATGAGATATGCAATAAGTATTATCAGGGTGAGCTTGATTGGGTAGATTTAAATTCAAGAAGTTGGTGCATAGATCGAGAAAGAGGTATTTGGCTTTTTTCAGTGCGCAGTATCACTATCGGAGATCCTAGAGATATGAACTATAGCGGCGAGGATATATGGCTTTTGCACTATAAAGGTAAAGATATAGAGATCGATTTAAGAGATATAAACAACGAAAATACCGGCAAAAAAGATACGGATAATCCGTTTATATTAATATATGAACTGGAATCTATAAGAAGCGATATCGGAGATACACCAAAGCAAGAGATTGTGGATATTTTAAAAGAAATTTTAAATGAGTATAAGAGAGGGGCTATAATAGATTCTATCCCTAGAGAAAATATTCAAGTAACTTTCATATCAAAAATTTAAAGCAAAGGGGATAAAGTGGCGTTTGTTACAGAGCGTATTTCAAAAGAGGATGTTGAAAAATATAGTTTATTGGAAACGATAAACAAAATACGCAAAAAATACGATGATGACGAAATTAGTCTATGGTTTCTAGAAAGACTAGATTGGTGCATAGACCGAGAAAATAACACTTGGCTAATTCGTATATCGCATGATTATTTAAGAGATATAGGGGATTATGCCTTAACTAAAACGATATGGTTATTGCATTATAAAAGTAACGATATAGAGCTGGACTTGAGGCGGATTTTTAATGATGAAACGATTGGCGATCCGTATAGAATTATTTATGAGCTTCACGATATCAAAACAGATATCAAAAATATAACTACTGATGAAATTATTGATACCTTGAAAAAAATTTTAAGCGTATATGGCGGTGGCGGAGTTGGACTAGAAAATTTTACTCCAAAAGAGAAATTAAAGGCAAGCTTAATAGTTAATTTATAGCAAAGGACAACATACGAGCCACAGGGCAAAACAAGCAAATGCCGAATTAAAGAAATAGTATAGGATAAGCCGCCTGCGATTAAGAAAACTATTTGCTTTAGCCGATCATAAATATGTAGTCGATTTAAAATTTTACCGCCGTAATAGGATAAATTTCAAAACCACGTTCGCTTAAATCAGCGTCGGCTTTAGTTTGCGTGCCGAAAAGTCAGGCTTCTCGCCGCGAGCTAGAGCGATGAGCTCATCCGTCGCGATTAGATAAAAGCCCGCGAGATCTCTGCCGAAAAGCCTTTGGATTTCATTGCTTCTGCCGTCTAAAAAATCAAGCGCGAGCTTGGAATTTACTAGCAAAAAATCGCTTCCGCTATCAAACGCGTCAAATAAAATTTCGCCCCCCAGCCGCAGCGCGCACTCCCGCTCCCGCTCGTATATCTGCGCTCCAAGCGGCGCGCCTTCGCAGCCAAAGTGCACAATCTGCGCGCCCAGGCTGCTAGCCAGCTTCTCCGCAGCCTCATCGTACCACACGGCGACGTTAAAGCCGCTAAAATTGTGCTTCGCGCCCGCTGCGTCAAATTCCGCCATGCTCTGCGCGCTTAAAATTTTATTGCTGCGCGCAGGCTCAAATTTTAAAATATCGCAAAACGCTCTGTATACCGCGCGGTCGTCAAACTCCATCCCCACGGCGTCGCACTTCGTAAAATACGCCATCTGCGGCTCGATGATCTCCAAAATCCTCATGCGCTCGCTCGGGTGCGTCTGCATCAGGCGGTGCGCGAAGATAAAGGCGCTGTTGCCCAAAAACTCCTGCGAGCATGCGGGGATTTTCGTCGAGTAAAAATAGGGCGCGAGGCTTTTGTAAAACTCGAAATCAGAGACGTCCGCGATGCTCTCAAAGGCTTTAAATTTATCCAAAAACGCCCTCGACTCGCAGCGCAGATCTTTAATCGCCTCTTTTTCGCTAAGAGGCGCGATGATTAGCTCGCTTCCAAAGTGCGCTATGAGCGTATCTAGCGGCTCTTTTACGCTCACCGTCGTGCCCCTGATTTTTACAAATTCCACTCCCTGCGCGCTGAAATAGGGGTCGTGCGCGCAGATGTCGTCAAGCAGTGCCGCAAGATCGGCAAAGGGCGCGCTTTCATAAACATAGGGCTTGAAGTAGCTAGCGACGTCGCAGCGCGGGTCGAAGCGAAAGAGCCTGATTTGAAGCATTTTTCATCCTTTTTTTATGGCGAATGATACTAGAATTTGCCTTAATAATGAGTTTTTTAGGCTCAATTTTATAAAATTGCGCCTTAGATTAACGCAAAGGCCGGCTATGAAAAATTTATACACCCTAAATCACGCGCCGATAAATGCGCATTTTAGTAAAAACTCAAGCGATTTCGTCGTGCGCGAAGTGCCGCTTTACGAGCCTAGCGGTGAGGGCGAGCACTGCATTTTGCTGCTGCAAAAAAAGGGTATCGGCACGCACGAGGCGCTGCGGATTTTAAGTGAACGCACGGGCGCTAAGATGCGCGAGTTCGGCTATGCGGGACTTAAAGACAAGCAAGGCCTTACGACGCAGCACGTTAGCATGCCCGCTAAATTTGAGCCCGCACTGGGCGGATTTTCGCACGAAAGCCTTAAAATTTTAAGCGTGCAAAGGCACAAAAACAAGCTTAAAATCGGACATCTAAAGGGCAACGACTTTTTTATCCGCCTAAAAAAGGTCCTACCGCCCGACGCCGTCAAGCTCGCAGCCGCGCTAGATACGCTAGGGCGCGAGGGCTTTGCGAACTACTTCGGCTATCAGCGCTTCGGCAAGTTCGGCGACAACGCGGCGCAGGGCGAGGAGGTACTGCGCGGACAGAGGCGGCTTAAAAACCCCAAAATGCGCGACTTTCTAATCAGCGCCTATCAGAGCGAGCTTTTCAACCGCTGGCTCAGCAAGCGGGTCGAAATTTCAAAATTTGCGGCTGAATTTAGCCTTGGCGAGTTTGCTAAAATTTACGAACTAAGCAAAGATGAGGCACGCGAGATCGCGGCTCAGCCGCAGTTTTTTAAGCTGCTAAGGGGCGAGATTTTAGGACATTTTCCGCACGGCGCGTTTTTTAGCTGCGACGATCTTGGCGCGGAGTGCGAGCGGTTTGCGAGGCGAGAAATCACGAGCGCAGGCCTTATCGCGGGGCGAGCGAAGCTGCGAGCTAGCGGGCTTGGCGGCAGATTTGAAGATGAAATTTTTGCGCCTGCTTGCGAGTTTGAGGCGCAGATGAACGGCTCGCGCAGGTTTGCGTGGAGCTTTATGGAGCGCGTGCAGCACGCCTACGATGCGCAAAATGCGCATTTTAGCTTCAGTTTTTACCTACCGAAAGGTTCTTACGCGACGGTCGTTTTGGAAGAAATTTTGCACCGAGATATATTCGAGGGCGCCGCGACGGACGAGGATTGAGCCGCGCCGCGGAGTAGGGCTCATGCTATGTCAAACCGCGCCGTAGAGTAGGGTTCACGCCGCACTTGCGCTAAGTCACACTGCACCGCATCGCGGAGTAGGACTCCGTCACTCCGCGCCCCACGTTAAACCGCGCTGTAGAGTAGGGCCTTGGCTACGTCGCGGCGCACCGCGCGAAATTTTACGGAATTTTAAATCTTGGCTGCGTGGATTTAAATTTGCGCGGCAGAAAATTTTATGAAATTTCGTGAAATTTCATCGCAGCAAGCGCGCCGTTTTGTCTAAGCCATAGAATTTAAAATTTTATTCTGCTCGGCCGTAGGTAAAATTTGCTAAATTTCACCTTTTTATAGTTGTCCAAATTTATTTTCGTCAATAACCAGCAAAATATTATTAAGCTTAAAATCGCTTAAGTCTTTTATCTACTATTGCCCGTTTACAATATTTTCAAAAAAATTATTCTCTTCCCAAAAGTAGCATTCTAACATTTTTAAAATTCCATTTTCCAAAAGTACCATTGCTCCTCCAATGTTTTCATCAGAAAGCGTTAAATTTACATTGCTGACAAAACCGTTGTTTTTGCTTTTTTCTAATATTTTTTTACACTCAAAATGGCAATAATATCCGGCTGTTGAAACCTCTCTTTTTATAATTTCTGAATTTTCAAACTGCTTATAAAGCGCATAATCGCCTAAATCATCACTTATTAGTTTAATAATTTCAGCCTCGATATTTGCAATATCTGTAAAATTATCGAGGGATAAACATCGTTCCGATTTTTGGTTTTCCATTTTTTATAACTCCACGTACAGTAATTTCATAGCCTTTAATATTAACTTTATAGCCATTAGTAAAATTATTTGACAACTTACTATTTGCCATATCTCTTTCAAGTTCTTTAATTATAGCATTATAAGCTTGTTATTGATTATTTTTAAATTTATTTAAAAAATCATCTAATTTATGCTCTTTTTTTGTTAAAGATGTGATTTAATTTATTAGCTTCTTTATCGTCGTCATCCTCCGGCGGTAATGGTGCAGGGGCAGGAGTTTATACTTGCTCACGCCAAAAATTCCACCCCTTAAATTCCGCAAGCCGTGAAATTTAAGCCAAAAAAGCTATAATTGCGCTCGGGTGTGGTGTGCGGTCGCTCCGCAAGGAGAGGAAAGTCCGAGCTGCGATAAGACAAGGTTGCGTCTAACAGACGCCGGGGGCAACCCTAGGGAAAGTACAACAGAAAGCAAACCGCCGCGCAAGCGGTAAGGGTGAAAGGGTGGGGTAAGAGCCCACCGCGCGCGTGGAGACACGAGCGGCAATGCAAACCCAACCTGCAGCAAGAACGGGTGGTTTCGTCTTATATTCGAACCGTTCGCTCGAACCGATTTGCAAAAATCGGTCTAGATAAATGACCGCTGTAACGGAACTCGGCTTATAACCACACCTATTTTTACGCCGAATTTATTTACTTGGAATAAGGAAAAAATTTTGAAAAGCTTAATTTTATGCGGTACGCTTTGCGCCGTCGTTTCAGGGCTTGGGGGCTGCGCGAGTGCGGGCGCTGATAAAGCTATAATCTTGCAAGGCGACGCTCACGATCGCGCCTGTGCAGAGGTTTATGAGCACTATAAAGAGCTCGAAGCGGAGCTCTTGGCGGTCGAGGATCGATACGCAAACCCAAGCGTTGCGAACGATTATATACAGAATTACGACGAGTACGAGCGCACTATCGCCTACTACAACGAAAATTGCGCAACTGATAAATAGGCGGCGCAGACTGAGCGTGATTTGGTATAAGTGTGGCGTGACGCAGCAGCACAAAGCACTTAAAATTTTATAAAATCTCTAAAAAATATTGAAAATTTTACGCGAAGCAAAAAGCATTTAAAATTTATTACGTACGCTTGGCTCTAGCGATATAAAGTTGCGGTGTGAAGCATGGGCAAGATGCCTATTCATGCCCGCATTTAGCTTGGTGCGCTAAATTTGCTGTAATCGTATAACGGCGTCACATACTCGCGCATTGGCTAAGGAACGCACAATTTATTAATGGATCGGCGCGAAGCCTTGAAGTCGCGAAGTCGCGAAGTCGCGCTCAAAAATTCCGTCGCGCAGATTTGAATTAGTGACTTAAAGTGGCAAAGCAATACCCCAAAATTTAGCCGCGAGGCGGACGACGAACGATTTATTAATCGGATCGGTGTAAAGTCGCACCAAAAATTCCGTCAAATGGAGTTGGTTGCTGTGCCCGTTTATGCGTCCACTAAAGCCTTGTAGCCTCAAAATTCCGTCGCATAGATTTGATCGGCGCCTAGGCGCTTGGATCGATCGTAAAATCAGGTCTCAAAAATCCTGTTACTCGGTTTTGACCTGCTGCGCGATTTTCGCGGCATATAAAGGCGGTAAAACGAGATCGTTAGGGTAGCTTTAAGGTGCAGTGCGATTTTTCGCTTGTGTATGCGGTTTTTGAGGCGCTTGGTAATTTCAGTTTACTTGCAGAGTTTTAAGATGTGCGGTTTTTTGAGACTATAGTAGCGGGATTTTGGGTTTTTAGCGCGAAAGTATTTGGCGTATTTGCAGTGCTATGGCTCTGATTTTTGTCGAGAAATTTTAGAATTTTGCGATTTTGCAAGAGAATTTTGTGTGTTTTGGCGTCGCGTCGAACTTAAAATTTCATCTTGCCGCCGTGTAAAATTGCGCGCCTAATCTTTTTGTATTTTTAAATACGGCGTATGTTTTGAGATTCGCGTCCGTTTTTGAAATTTTACTCCGAATTGCCCGCGATAATTTTAGAAAGCCGCGCAAGCCTGTAATGCAAAAGTTAAAGCTTTATAAGAGGCGGAGCTTAAGGCGCCTTTACCGATAATCTAGCCGCACAAAATTCCGCCGCGTTGTAAGCTTACTAAAGCACTCCAAGCCGCATTGTGCTACGGTTTGCCTCATTACAGCTCGCTAAAACGCTCAAAGCGGGCTTTTAGAGATTTTGCATTTTTGTTTAAAAGCTCCGCTTGTGCGGCGAGCTTATCTGCGTATGTTTGAAGCGCCGTCGCATACTTAGCATGCGCATCAAAGTCCGATTTTAGCGCGTAAATTTCATCTTTTACCGATTTTATATTTTGCGCGAGCGCTTCGTCTTTTACGAAGGTGCGGATCGTGCCTAAAAGCGCCAGCAGCGTCGTGGGTGATGCCGCGAAAATGCCGATTTGCGCGCAGTATTCAAGCACCTGCGGCAGCTTCTCGCAGACATATACAAAAACTGCTTCGCTGGGCACGAATAGCACCGCAAACTCCGTGCTAAGAGGCGGTATGATGTATTTCTCTGCGATATCTGCGGCATGCTTTTTCATATCTGCGGCGAGTTGCTTATCCGCACTAGCAAGCGCTGCGGCGTCGTTTGAGGCGGAGGCGGCGATAATTTTTTCATAGCTTTGAAGTGGAAATTTTGAGTCGATGCAAAGAATTTTTTCTTTTGCGATATGTAGCGCGCAGTCTGCGACCCTGCCGTTTGGTAGGTGCTTTTGCAGCTCGTAAAATGCAGCGTTTTGCCCATAGATCATCGATAAAATTCTCTCTAATCGGTACTCGCCGAAGTTGCCGCGCAGCTTGACATTGCCTAAAATCGAGTTTAGCCTTGCGATTTCGTCACGCACCTGAAGCGCAGTTTTATTTTGCTCGCTCATTCGCGCTAGATTTTCCGCTATGTCCTTAAAGCCACGATCCAGCGAGCTTAAATTTTCGCTAAGCGCGCTATTTTGGCGCTGCAAACCCTCGCCCAGGGATCTATTAAGATAATAAAGCTTATCGTTAAAGCCGTCATTTAGGCTTTGATTTAGCTTAAAAAGCTCGGCACTTGCTCTCGCACTTTGAGCTGTGAGCCTTTCGCTTAAAAGCTCGCTAAGCGTGGAGTTTGCATCGCTTATGCGGCGGTTTTGTAGCACGAGCGCGATCAGTAAGGCAAGCACTAGCGCAGCAAAAAATGCAAACGCCGCGAGCAAAATCCCATCAGCGCCCATTTTCTTGCACGCTTTGCGGATCTAAAATTTCATTTTTATAGCGTAGATATTCGATGTCGTTGTTAAGCGCGCGATTTTCCTCAAGCAAAACCTCGTGTTTAGTGCGAAGCGCGGCGATGTCGCGGCTGATGTAATAAATTTCGTTGCGGATGTAAATCGCCGGCACCGTCAGCAAAAACGCAAATCCGATCAGCAGATAAACGACTAAAAGCTGATAAAGCGTGAGATTTTTCTCCTTTTTTTTCTCGGCGTCGTAGTTGCGTAGTAGCTCGTCCTGCGCGCCCGCGAAATTGCCGTAACCGCGTCCTGCAGCAAGGCTTGAATAATCCTGCACGCCCAGATTCGCGTAATTTTGATTTTGCGTATTTGCAAAGTTCGCACCCGCAAACGCTGCATAATCCGCCTTGCCGACAAAATTGGCGCCTGCGAAATCGCCGTAGCTCGCTCCGCTGGAATTATCGCTGCCACGAGTGGCTGAAATATTTGCGTCGCCGCGTCCTTTAAATTTTACTTTACTGTTTTTATTAAATTTTGTTCCGCCGCTTTCGGAATTTAGATAGTTTTGGGTGCTTGTGAAGTCTGAACTTTCGAATTCCAAGCCGGTAAAATCGTCGTAACCGCCCGCTGCGCCCACGTAGTTTCGTTTTACGGCAAGATCCGCGGCTAGCTTATCCTCTAGCTCCTCATCCGTCAGATCCTCCATAGCTCGTCTTTTTGCGAGCTCTATGCCCGCTATATCGGATGTCCCTGCAAAGTCGTGCCCATCATCGTCGTCGGCAAAATATTCATATTTGTTCATTTAAAATCTCCATAAATTTAAAACCACGATCTTATCTTTACTCGCCGCCAAAGCGCCTGCGTCAAGATAAATTCAGCTCGAAACTCGCAGCTCGCCTGTGCCCAGCAATGAGCCGTTAAGGTAAAATTTAAAAGCCAAAGTTACGAGCAAAATTTTTCTTTGCAATTTTACCTCGGTAAATGGAATTTTATCTTAACTCGCCAAATTCTATCTTGGCCAGCAAAAACAAAATTTTACTTTAGCGGGCTATTTTTGTTAATTTTGCTCACTCTTTGCACCGGCAGGCTCGTGGAATCAGGTAAAGATAAATTCCAGCCGTAGCGGGCAAGATTATGCTGCTTTTACCCATTTTATACGCTGCCGGCTTGCAAAATTTATATTGGCAGTAGAGTTATATGCTCTAAATTCCGATATCTAGTTTAAAATTTTTACGTTGATAGTTTTTGCATTTACGGCGAAATTTCATTTACTTCATCCGCTATCTATCTGCAAAATTCTATCTTGGCAAGCGAAATTTAACAGCTTTGTCTATTTTCGCCGCCTTTGCATCGCCTGCTTGGGAAATTCATTTTGACAAGTAAAAATCGAGCTCACTTTACCGAGATT
>NZ_CALBWL010000035.1 GCF_937973075.1 uncultured Campylobacter sp. | reverse complement strand
ACCAGATATAGAGCGGATCGCCGCCGATCGCCACGGATACGGGCATCTTGCGCCCTGCTTTACGGTATTCGTCGAAAAAGCCAGCGCCGTCTTTGTGTATCTGCCAGTGCATCCCCAGGCGGTCGCGCCCGTAAATTTGCAGGCGATACATGCCGAGATTTTGCGTTTGAGAGTTCAGATCCTTCGTATAGACCTGCCCCATCGTGATGAACGCGCCGCCGTCACCCTCCCAGGTCTTAAGAACGGGAAGCTCGCCAAGATCGACGTCAGCGCCCAGATGCGCGACCTGCTGACACTCGCCACGGCCGCTAAGGCGCTTTACAAAAATTTTACGAAGCGAGATTAAGTGCGCTAAAAAATCAATTTTTTCGCCGAGGCTTTGCGGACGCTTCGGCTTTAGCAGGCTCTCGATCTCGGCGGCGATCTCGTTAGGTTCGCGACCGAGGATTAAATTTAACGCCTCGAAGGAGCCAAAAATATTGGTTAGCACAGGCGGCATCCGTTTACCCTGCGCGTTTCGCACGTTTGTAAAAAGCAGCGCCTGCGAGCGCTCTTTCTTGACCTCGATATAGCTTGCGTGCGCTATCTCAAGCTCGGTGCCGATCTGCTCCTTTACCTCGCGCAATAGCCCGTTTTCGCGCAGAATTTTAATGTAGTCCATAGCCCTCTTTCAATTCAATAATCCCATAATGAGCTCTCGCCATATTATTTATCGCATGCACCGATGGCGCGCAGTATGGCGATCATCCCCTCGGCTGCGACATCGTTTACGATCTTGCCGCGCTCGTTAAAGTAATAAAAGTTCATCACCCGCGCGCTAAATTTTCGCCCCGTAGGCGCGATGCCCATAAAATCATGCTTGTGAGTGCCGCTGCAAAGCCAATACACCGCTACGCATCTCTCGTCCGAGACCATGTCCTACATCGCCCACTGTACATCAGGGAAGCTCGTGCGCATCATTTTTACGATCGCATTGTAGCCGCTGCCGCCGTAAAGCGGATCTTTCGACGCGGGCGTGACAAACGGCGCTTCGGGATCCACAAGCTCGTTTAAAAGCGCTTCGTCCGCGGTATTTATCGCCGTCTCAAAGCGCTTCATAGCGGCTTTATTCCGCTCTATTTTATCCTCGTGCGTGGTTTTAGCGCTTGATACTATCGGCGCGATAGCCGCTACTGCGCCGAATTTAATAAAATTTCGTCTTTTCATACCGATCTCCTTGAGGCTAAAATAGATTTTTTTCTTGCGGTTTTTGATTTAGAAGCTGCACGATCGCGCTCTTCTCCGCAAAAACCAGCGCGTAGTGAAACTCAGGCAGGCTCTTTAGCGCGCTTAGCTTATTGAAGCGAAAGTCGATCTTGGTGCCGTCCAAGCGGTCCTCCCAGCTGGCGCATACGATAATTTTTTCGCGGAATTTTGCCCGCAAAAACTCCGCTTCGCGCGCAAAAAGCTCAGGATCGCTCTCGGCGATAAAGGCGCGATAGCTTCCGCCAAGCGAGCTAATGTTAAAAAATCTATCCACAAAAATCGGCTCGAAATGGCCAAATACGCTTAAGTTTTGAAATTTAAAGGGTATGTTTTTGCGCGAGAGATACTCGATCACGCCGCATAGCTCGGGCAAAAACAGCTGCGGAAAGATTAAGTTTGAATAATAAAGCCCGCCGAAAACGAAGCTGCTGTAAAATATCGAGCCGCCGTAAAGCAGCCTAAAATCGTCGCTCGCAGGGATCGTGACGGGCGAGATACCGAGGCTTTGCAAAAGATCGCCGTCGGTGGTGAAGTAGGTATTTTTCTCTTTGGCGTTCAACAGGCTGATGAAAAGCTCGCCCTTGCTGCGCGGCGCAAACATCAAATTTTTCGGCACGCTCGTGTAGCGCAGGATCTCGCTTTGCACCTCGTTTATCAGCACGAAGCCATGCCGCCACGTCTCGCCCAGAAATTTTATCAGCCGCACTAGCGCCGAGCATAAATTTTCGACCTTGATAAAGGCGATCTCGTCGTTAAGCGGCTTGAAATTATTATCGAAAATGATCGCGTACGCGCCGTTATCGATCGCGGTGCGCACGTCGCGCTCATTTGCGCCGAGTGCTATAAAAGCGCCCTTTTTCGCGACCTTTGCGGGCTCGATCGCAAAGCTTTCGACCGCGGAGATCGCAGGACTATTTAGCATCGTTCCGTTTACGATACGGGTTAAATTTAATAAATTTACCATTACGATTTCCCTGCGGCGGAGCTTTTAAAGGGCGCGCTCTTTGCGGCGCGGCGCGGCTGCTTTGCGGTAGATGCAGAACTTGTGCCGGACGCGACGGCGTCTTTTGCGGCGATTACGGCAGGCGTAGCAGTATCTTTTGCGATGCGGCGAGATTTTGCGTTCTGAGAGGTACTTTTAGCCGCTGCCGATTTTACACTAGCTGCAGAAATTTTATTTTGCGCGGCGCTTTTTACGGACGCGGATTTTGCGACAGATGGCAATTTTGCCGTGGATGTAGAGACTACACTTGCTGCGATATTTTTGGCGGTCGATGCAGTTTTTGCGACAGGTATAGGTTTTTTAGCGAGCGGGGATTTTTTTGCGGGCATGCTTTTTGTTGCTGCATTTTTTTTAGCAGAAGCGCTTTTGGAAAGTGAGGCGTCCTTTTTGACATTCGCGCCAGAAACACCTGCCGTGCGCTTTCTGCGCGATGCGGCGCTTGCTTTAGAGCTCTCGCTATCCGCGCTTGCGCGCTTTTTCGAGCGCTCATCTGTAAATTTATCGGTGCGCGAAAATGAACGCACGACCGCGCGCGTGCCGAGTTTTGCACATTTTAAAGCGGCAGACTTCGACAGCTCGCAAATGCCGAATGTTAAAATTTTACGCGCCGCAAATTTTAAAGCAACTCCTGCGCCGAGTTTCAGCGCCAAAGGCGTGGCGCATACAAGCCCGCCTGCACCGATCTTTGCGGCAAGGGAGGAGTTGCGATAAAGCTTTAAAATTTTATCCGAAGCGGCGCTTTTTTGCGCGCAGAGCCCGGCCGCGCCGTAGATAGCGAGCTTCGAAGCCTTGCGCGCTAAAGCCTTCATCGCTAACCCACGATCGCGCCGTTTTTTACGGGCGCGAGAGTGCTAAGCAGCGTAAGGCTACCGTCCTCGGCGCTTAAAATCATACCCTCGCTGCTATGTTTAAAAATTTTAGCGGGTTTTAAATTCGCCAGCACGCAGATCTGCTTGCCGACAAGTGCGGCGGGATCGTAAAATTTCGCGATACCGCTTATGATTTGACGCGGCTTCTCCTCGCCCAAATCGATCATAAATCGCAGCAGCTTCTCGCTGCCCTCTATGTTTTCGCACTCCAAAATCGTGCCGACTTTTATAACGCACTTTTTAAAATCGTCGATTTTGATTTGAGCTTCGGTTGTCTCGCCTTTGGCTTCTTGCGTGGTAGCGCCCGAGCCGAAAGCGTTTGGGTTTAAACTTGGCGCGCCTTTTACTGCGGCATCTGTGCCCGAACCGCTTTCAGAATTTACAGCGCCATCCAGCCTGTCGTAGTCCGCCTTCGGCATTAGCTCGTGATCAATCTTGGTAAAAAGCGGCTCGCACGGCTTAGCCTTAAAATCTAAAATTTCGCCGCGAAGTACTAGCTTTTCATAAAGCGGAGTGGATATTTCAAAGCCGAGCGTGTCTGCGATACGTGCCGCCGTCTTCGGCATCGCGGGACTTAGCAGTACGGCGACTTTAGCCAAAATGTTTGCAACCAATGCGATGAGGGCCAGCGCCTTGGCCTGCTCGCCGTTTTTCATCAAATTCCACGGCTCATATTTCGCGATCGAAGCGTTCGCAAGAGCAAGCGCCCTCCAAAGCTCCTCCAAGTATCTATTGGTAGCGACCTCCTCAAGCGCGCTAAGTGCTGCGCTCAGATAGGAGTTCGCCTCCTTGATCTCGGCGGTGAAAAATTTCATCACGTCTTTGGAATTTATGACGTAGTCCGAGTATTTTGCGCTCATGCCGACGATGCGGCTGAGCAGATTTCCAAGCTCGTTGGCAAGCTCGGAATTTATGCGGTTGATGATCGCTTTTTGCGAAAAATCGCCGTCTTGGCCGAACGGCACCTCGCGCAATAAGAAATACCTAAACTGCTCCAGCCCGTAGGCGTTTGCGACCTCGCGCGGATCCACGACGTTGCCAAGGCTCTTACTCATCTTTTTGCCGTCGCGCGTCCACCAGCCGTGAGCTGCGATGCTACGTGGCATATTTAGCCCCAGGCTCATCAAAAACGCAGGCCAATAAACGGCGTGAAAGCGCAAAATGTCCTTGCCTACGATGTGCAGCGCATCGTGCCAATACTCCATCCGCTCGCCGCCCGCGCAAAATCCAAGCGAGCTAAGATAATCCATCAGCGCGTCCAGCCAGACGTAAATCACGTGCTTAGGATCGTTTAGCTCGGACGGAATTTTAATACCCCAATCAAAGCCCGTTCGCGTGATCGAAAGATCCTTTAGCCCGCTTTTTACGAAGCTTATCACCTCGTTTTTTTTGCCTAGGGGAAGAATGCACTTTTCATCCTCGTACCATTTCAAAAGCCGCTCTGCGTAGGCGCTAAGCCTAAAAAAATAGCTCTCCTCTTTTAAAATTTTAGTCTTTTTGCCGCAGTCGGGGCAATACTCGCCGTCGATTAACTGAGCGGAAGGGAAAAAACTCTCGCAGCTTACGCAGTAGTTGCCCTCGTATTCGCCCTTATAAATGTCGCCCTTTTCATACATCTTGCGAAATACGTTTTGCACCGCCGCCTCGTGCGCGGCATCGGTAGTGCGCGAAAACATATCGTAGCTGATGTCAAACTCGTCCCACAGGTCTTTAAATTTAGCGCTTACGCCGTCTGCGTACTGCTTTGGGCTCTGGCCGTGCTTAGCTGCGGCCTCCTCGATCTTTTGGCCGTGCTCGTCGGTGCCCGTTTTAAAAAACACCTCGTGTCCTTGCAGGCGGTAAAATCTAGCCATCGTATCGGCGATGATCGTCGTGTATGCGTGACCGATATGCGGGACGTCGTTTACGTAATAAATCGGCGTCATTATGTATTTTTTCATCATTCTCCTTACATTAATTTTATCAATAACCTAATCTATCGCAATATATAATTTTAATATTTAAATTTACTGCGATCGTGAGCCCGCTTTATTTAAGGTATAATTTACATATCCCGTCTCGGGCTGAATACTTATATAGGCTTGTTCATTAGCATCATTGGTAAGCGTGATAACGCATGGATTTTGACCCACGAAAAGCCTATCATATGGCACATTAGAGTTCGCTAACTGCCCCATTGGGCGGCCATAAGAATCAAAGGATATGGTGTGATTATTTCTATTACCGCAATTAGTAAATTCTATATTGCTTATATTATATGTTGCTTCTAAATTTAGCTTTTTATTCATTTTTGCACCATTAGTATTGGCAGGTTGCCTAGCAAAGCCCGAAGTAAGCAGTTTGTTAGGATTTTGCGGATCAGCTGCCATAGAATTTAGGCTATTTGGTTGTCCGTTTGAACCAGGGAAGTCTCCGTTATCCCAATATATATTATATCGCCATCCTGCTGCAGAGCCCGGTGCTCCTTGATCGGTAAATTGAATCCTCCAAAATCTCTTAAACCAATTAGGATCGTCGGGATCGAATTTGTTATCATTCATAGCCAGCTGCTGAGTATAGCGAATATGAGCAGCTACTTGATCTGCCGCCTCCACAAGGCTATTTCGATTGATTTGAGGCACTGCCACCGCCGCTAAAATTCCAACCACCACGATGATGAAAATCAGCTCTATCATAGTAAATGCTTTTTTCATAATTTTTACCTTTCATAAAAATTTTGTTTATATTTTAACATAAAATTTCGCAATTCGCACGCCTCGCTTGTAAATATCTATATTTTGTATCGAATTTTTATGATCCGAGACATATTCCGGCTCATCCACATAGATAAAAGCGCTATCCCCGCTAGGCAGTCCGTAAAATTTTAGGCGCAGGCAGAGCCTCTCGTCTTCGCAGCTTACATTTTTTACTCCGCGATTTTTTAGCTCACTTGCCAGCTGCCTAGCTACGTCAAATTTATAGATGAAATGCCGCTGCGGTTTGTTTGCGAACATCGCCTCATACATCACATCGCTAAAAATCACTGCAAAATAGCTCACCGCTAAGCTTACTAACGTCACACCCACGGCGATCTTGTGAAAGGTGCGAAATTTAGGCAATCTAACTCGGTATGAATTAAACAAAACCCGAATGATCAAAGGCGTAGCGATGACGCAATACGGCAGCATCATCTCAAGCGGCACGCGTTGTCTTAGCGAAAAAAGCATCGTTAGACAAAGCGCGCTCGTAGCGATGAACCACAGCAAGCTCTTTTCCTCTTTGATCCAAATTCTATAGATCGTGTAGATGAAAAATAAAAACACTAAAGGCGAAAACGCGCCCGCAAAAACGCCCACGGTGTCCAGAAAATATCCCTTCGGCTTGCCTTCCGAGCTTACGTCGTAAAAGATCACGCTGAAGCTAAATAGCGCTATGCAAAGAAGCAAAAGCTCCTTTTTGCGCGTATAAAGCGCCCAAATTCCAAAGCTGACGTAGAGCATAAAAAACGCGCGGTCGATCAGGGCGCAAACGGACAGAAGCACGAAAAGCGCGATATTGTATTCACTCTTTGCAAAATAGATCGCTAGCAGCGTGAAAAAAACGATGATGCCCGCGGGATTTAGCAAGATCGCGCTACTCATTGACGCAGGAAGCGCCATAAATAGCGCCGTAGCGACCACTCTATCGAAGCGACGCTTTAGAATAAATTTTGAAATTTTATAGATCATCGCGGCATTTGCGAAGTGGATCAAAATAAACGGTACGCGCAGGGCGTAGTCGTTGCGCCCGAAAATTTCGCAGCTTAAATTTGCGATTAGCGAAACGAGGGATTTTTTCTCATAAAAAATTTCGGCTTCGTAGTAGCTGATGCTTAAATTTGAGATCGCATAAAGCAGAAATATGCCCTGAAACAGGCACATTATAGAGATTACGAAAATTTCGTTTTGATAAAGCTTCTTCACTCTCATCCTTGCTGCGGGCACTTTAAATTTACGACCTAAATTCTACGGCCGAAATTTCATAAAATTTAATCCGCCGAATCCTTTAAAATTTAGCCGCTAAATTTAACCGCACGCCGCTTCATTCCTCTATCGTATAATTTTCCCAAAAGAAATTTATCCACTCATCCGTCTTTGAAATTTTAAAATCGGGCTGGATGAGCGCCTTAGGTTTGTAAAAAATCACCGCGGTTTTAAGCTCTATTTGCGGGAATTTCTCCAGCAGCACGCGCTTGATCTCGACCATGCTGTCGCCGCTGTCGATGATATCGTCCACCAGCAGCACGCGGCTGCCGGCCGTTAAAGCAGCACGCGCTTGTAAAGCTCCAGATCGGGCACGTTAAAAACGTCGATGGTGTCGAGCTTTTTGGTGTCCGCGTAGTGGATGGAATTTATCGAAAATATCGTTCGCATATCAAGCGCATTGGCTAGCGCATGACCAAATGTGAGCCCGCCTCTAGCGATCGCCACGATTGCATCGGGCATAAATTCATCCCTAACCTGCTTTGCTATAACTCTTGCATCGCGATCCATCTCGTCAAAACTATAAAATCTCATATCTTTCCTTAAAATTTAATGCATCAAAAATACTAAAACGCTAATCGCGCCGAGCGTCAAAACGCCGAAATTTAAATCTTTTATCCTGCGCTGAGCGAGTCTAACTACGATATAAGCGATAAAGCCGAAGCTTAAGCCGTTGGTGATCGAGTAGGTAAAAGGCATCAAAAACACTATAAAAAAGGCAGGGATTAAAATTCCAGCGTCGCTATAATCGATCTTGCCAAGCTCGCTAAACATCAAAACCCCGACCATTACGAGGATCGGATAGATCGCATTTGCGGGGATCGCCTTAAATAGCGGCAACATAAACAGCGTCAGCACGAAAAATATAGCGCAAAATACCGCCGTTAGCCCCGTGCGGCCGCCCGCTTCTACTCCGCTCGCGCTTTCAGCAAATGCGGTAACCGTGCTCGTGCCGATAACAGCACCTGCGACGCTACCTATCGCATCGGAGGTTAAATTTCTAGATAATTTTTTCATACCGTCTTTGCTGTTCTCTCCAAAAAGCCCTGCGCGGTTTCCCACGCCGGTTAGAGTGCCGATACTATCGAATAGATGCGTAACGAAAAATGTGATTATAAAAGGCACGAACGCAAGCTTTAGCGCTCCGGGGATATCTAGCTTAGCAAATATCGGCGTTATGCCGCTTGGTGCGCTTACTATGCCATGCGGTGCGGGCGAAATTCCAGCCACCCACGCAACGCACGAAGTAATCAAAATGCTTAAGATAAACGCCGCCTTGATTCTAAGCACGAAGAGCACCAGCACGACCGCTAAGCCTAAAATCCCAAGCAAAACGTTTAGATCTTTTAAATTTCCCAAAGTTACTAGCGTCGCCTGACTAGGCGCGATGACACCCATCTGTTTAAGTCCGATAAAGCAGATGAAAGCCCCGATACCCGCACTTATGGCGCGACGCAGATCAAGCGGGATAGATTTGATAACCCAAACGCGAAAATTCGTAAACGAAAGCACTGTAAAAAGCGCTCCGCTTATCGCTACGATGCCAAGTGCGCTCTGCCACGGCATCTTCGCATCCACGCACAACGCAAAGGTAAAATACGCATTTAGCCCCATGCCAACGCTAAGCGCAACGGGGGTATTTGCAAAGAGCCCGTTAAACAGCGTCGCGATTATCGTAATAAGCGCGGTTGCCGTAACCAGCGCGTCAAACGGCATGCCTGCGATGCTCATAATGTTAGCGTTTACCGGCACGATGTAAATCATCGCTAAAAACGTAGTAAGCCCTGCGATAAGCTCCTGCCTTACCGACGTTTTTGCGGCGGCGAGATGAAAGAATTTTTCCACTTGCTCCTCCTTTAGAATTTATTCGTAAATTTCGATCTGATTATACAAGCTGTCGCGCTCTACCGGCACAAAGCCTGCGGTGCTGATCATATCGATAAAATCGCGCTTACTCTGCCCTTTTTTGCTGCCGGCGCCGGCGCTGCTTTGAATACTTTCGTTCTCGATCGTGCCGTCAAGATCGTCCGCGCCGAAATCCTGCGCTACGAGGGCCAAGCTTAACGTCGAGGTCGCCCAGTAAGCCTTGATATGCGCGACGTTGTCAAGCAAAATTCTACTAATCGCGATCGTTTTTAAAATTTCGACCGAGCCCAAAAAGCCCTTCACGTCCAGGTAGTTGTTTTCGCGCTGATACACGAGCGGAATGAAGGCGTTGAAACCGCCGCCGTTAGCGCGAGAGAGGCTCTCATCTTGCAGCGCGCGGATACGCAAGATGTGATCGATGCGGTGAGCGCGGCTTTCTATATGACCAAAGAGCATCGTGGCGTTACTCTGGCGCCCGCGTGCATGCCACAGCGAGTGGATACGTAGCCACTGCTCGCTTGAGACCTTGCCTTTGCAAATTTTATCGCGCACGTCCTCGTCAAAAATTTCAGCGCCGCCCCCGGGCATCGAATCTACGCCGCTTTGCATCATCAGCTCTATCGTCTCCTCGTAGCTCATCTTCCACTTTCGCCGCCAGTAATCGATCTCCGCCGCGGTCATAGCCTTGATGTGCACAAGCGGATATTTTTGTTTTATCGCTTTGAAAATTCCCAAATATTGCTGCGGCGTAACGAATGGATTGTGCGAGCTTACGATATGAATCTCCTTCGTGCCGCGCGCTACGGTCTCATCCACGATACGCATGATCTCATCATCGCTCATCGTGTAAGCGTTTTCGTTCTTGCGGTGCGCCGAAAATGCGCAAAATTTACAGGTATCTGCGCATAAATTCGAAGGATTTATATGACGATTTGCGTTAAAATAGACGTTTTTACCGTTTTTTTCTTTGCGAATAGCAAAGGCGAATTTGCCCAGATCGAAAAGATCCATATCCCATAATTTAACGCCGTCTTCGTAATTTAATCTCTCGCCGCTTTGTAGTTTTTCTAAAATTTCCATCGATTTCCCAAGCCAAATTTTGTGCTAATTATATAATTTTTTGCTTACAAAACGGATAAGCGGACTAAATTTAGAGCCGAATTTCGTTAATTTAAAATAGCGTAGTAAAATGGGCGCCAAATTTTAAACAAGGAAAGCAAAATGTGTGGAATCGTAGGCTACATAGGAAATGCCGAAAAGAAAAAAATCATAATAAACGGACTGAAAGAACTCGAGTATCGCGGATACGATAGCGCAGGGCTTGCCGTGATGGACGAGAGTGCGAATATAAAGTATTTCAAAGCGGTCGGCAAGCTAAATAATCTCGAAGAAAAGATGAAAGATTTCACTTCGCAAGGCTTTGGCGTTGCGATCGGACATACTCGCTGGGCGACGCACGGAAAGCCCACCGAGCTTAACGCGCATCCGCATTTTGGAGATTTTAGCTTCGTCGTACATAACGGCATCATCGAAAACTACATCGAGCTAAAAGATGAGCTCGAAGCGGACGGCGTGAAATTTTTAAGCCAGACCGATACTGAAGTGATCGTGCATCTTTTTGAAAAAAATTTCAAGGCTAGCAACGACGCATTTAAGGCATATGAAGCCACAATTAAACGGCTAAAAGGCGCATACGCAACGCTTTTGATCACCAAGGCAGCACCCGGAGAAATTTTCTTTGCTAAAAACGCAGCTCCGCTCATCGTCGCGAAAAATGATAAAAACGAAATTTTCTTTAGCTCCTCAGACGCCCCCCTCATCGGGCTTGCGAATACTGCTGCGTATCTGGACGATCAAATTTACGGCGTTGCCAAGCTCGGACAAATAGACATTTTTAAAAACTCTAAACCGCATAATTGCGCCTTTAGTGAGCTTCCGAAGGATAAAGGCTACGCGCAAAAAGAGGGCTTTAGATTTTTTATGGAAAAAGAAATTTACGAGCAAGCGCAAGTCGTAACCGAAGCGATGATGGGGCGCGTAATAAAGGGCGGTAAGATAAAATTTGACGAACTTGATGCGGCGATGTTTGAGGGCATCGATGAGGTCGTGCTATGCGCCTGCGGCACAAGCTATCACGCCGCGCTCGTAAGTTCGTATCTTTTCGAGCGCATCGCTAAAATCCGCACAAAAGTGGAAGTCGCCAGCGAATTCCGCTACAAGGAGCCGTTTTTGAATAAAAACTCCCTTTTTATCGTGATTTCGCAAAGCGGTGAGACAGCCGATACCTTAGAGGCGCTGCATATCGCTAAAAAAGCTGGTCTTAGGACGCTTGCGATCTGCAACGTCGATAACAGCTCGATCGTGCGCATGGCAGGTAGCGTGATCCTCACCCGCGCAGGCATCGAAAAGGGTGTGGCATCTACGAAGGCTTTTGCGACGCAGGTTATGGTGCTATGGATGTTCGTCGTGTATCTTGCAAATCTGCGCGAAGTCATCTCGGTACGCATGAATTCCGCTGAAATTTCAGCGATGCTTCATATCCCGCAAATTCTAAAGATCAAAGACGGCTTGCAGGATAAAATTTACCGCATGAGTAAACACTATCTGCACGGACACGGCTTTTTCTTTATCGGTCGCGATATTTTCTATCCGCTCGCTCTTGAGGGCGCACTCAAGCTCAAAGAGATCTCATATCTGCACGCGGAGGGCTATCCGAGCGGCGAGATGAAGCACGGACCGATCGCTCTTGCCGATTCTAATCTCTTTACGGTTGCGCTGATGCCAAAGCATTTGCTCTACGAAAAAACGAAAAGCAATGTCGAAGAGCTTGCCGCACGCGATGCGTATATTTTAGCTATCAGCCCGGAAGAGCCCGAGGTCGCGGATGATTTTATCAAAACAAGCGAGCAGAGCCACGCGATGAGCGAGTTTTTTGAGATGATGATAATTTTACAAATTCTAGCTCTTGAAATCTCTGTCAGACTTGGCAACGACGTAGATATGCCGCGGAATTTAGCCAAAAGCGTCACCGTAGAATAATCGTTTTTTAAGTTCATTTTGACTAATATTTCTCATTAAAAAATCGGGGAATGTTAGTATATGAGACTTATCGGATTTATCAGAGGTGAAAATGTCATAGTCGCCACGGGCGGGGTCGAGTATAGCTACGAAATGCTTGGCGAACGCGATCCTAGCCTAACCGACGGCGATGAGGTAAGCTTCGACACGCTAGCATCCAGCGCGATAAATATAAAGCGCGTCGAGGGCTCTAAATCCAAAGACCGCGTAGCGCAAAAAGTAACCCCACAGCCAAAAGAATCTGCAAAGCAAAACGATGAAATTTTTGGCGATAAGAATTCTGCAGAAAATAATATATCAGAAGCACCTTCCTTTCAAAGTTCTACCGAAAATATTGCAAACGATATATCTGCCATAAAAGAAACGAGGGTCGCAAAAAAATTTAAGAATTTTAAATTTAACCGCAAAGTCAAGCCTGCGAGTGCAAAAAAACCGAAATTCTTTGGATTTGAGTTCGTCCAAACCGACGATCTGCGCACTACGCAAAGCGTCGAGAGTAAAATTTATACTTCATCTATCCGCAAGGAAGGGCTTAAATCCATAATCCTGCCCATAGTGCCGATAGTCATTATTTTGATATTCCGCTCGCAAATTGCAAGCATATTTCTATCTTTTTCGCAGATCCAAGACTACGTCAATCAAGACACGGTTTATATGGTGATGGATCTGCTGATTTTCCTTAGTTTTGCACTATTTTATCTGCTGCCGCTTAACCGCGCGATAAACCTACTCTCCATAGCGACGCACAATCAATACCTGATGCGTCAAATGGCGAACTACAACGTCTTTATCATCCTGTGCGTCATCTCTACGATCCTGCAGGATAAGAGCCTGGGGCTGGATGAGTTCGAGCAGATTTTCATCTGCGGCGTGATCGGATTTGGACTCATTTCGTTTTATTATAAGTTCAAGGCGTTTGCGTTTATGTTTTTCAAAACCGCAGGCTCGATCCTATTTGCTCCTGCGCTACTCGTGGAGCTCGCGGCTATTATTTTCATCGGTATCGGCGACCGCTATACTGGTGCATCGATAAAATTTATGGAACTTACGGGGCTATTTTTTGCGAGCACGGCATGGAGATACATCATAATCTTTATCGTTATGTCGCCACTTTATTTCCTTGGATTTTGCATGATAAGGCGGATTAAAAAATAATTTTACAAAATTTTACCGCATATTTGGCTGCGATGAAATTCTACTATGATAGAATTCTGCTCAAAATTTCATTGCAAAATTTAGCACGAAGACAGAATTTAGTGGAAATTCGAACTTTATCAAAGTAAAATTCTACCGCATTAAAATTTTATCGCAATAAAATTCCATAATTTTAGGCGCAGATCGCACGCCCTAAAGCAATATATGTCTTTTATACGCGTAACGCACGGCTTACAAAAATACACCAATACTTCGAATTTCGATGCAATGCCCCCTATTTGACAAAAGCCGTGGCAATTTGACATCGCGTCCGTAAAATTCTACCGCTAAATTCCATCTTTAAATCTCGCGCGCTCAGCGCATATCAACGCAGAATTTTATCCACGCAACTTAGCGCAAAGCTTCAAAACTAAATTTTATCTCATATTCTACGGCGAAATTCCAAGACATAGCTCTCTATCATAATAAAATTTTGCCAAAATAAAACTCTAATTGATGCCAAAGCCTAAGTGCGGATTCAAATCAAATTTAAAGCTACAAGCTCCACGCGCCGCAGCTCTTAAAATTTCACTGCCAAAATTTTGTCGCGTTTAAATTTAATCGCCCGCGCGCCGTATTAAAATCCCGCCGCCGCCACTAAATTTAACTATCGCGCTAAATTCCATGCCCTCGCCTACTGAAATTTAATCTCGCGCTATGTTTCGTGCGGCGTAAAATTCACGCCTAAACTCCGCAAACCGCCCGTGCACGATCGCCTCTCTCATATCTGCGGCAAGGCGCAGGTAGAAGTGCAGATTGTGAATGCTCGCGAGGCGGTAAAAGCTAAGCTCGCGCGCGCGAAATAGATGATTTAGATAGCCGCGGCTGAAGCGTTTGCACGTGTAGCAGTCGCAGTGCGGATCGATCGGATCGTGATCGCTGATAAAGCCCGCGTTTTTGATGCTGATCTTGCCGAAGCTCGTAAATAGCGTGCCGTTGCGGGCGTTGCGCGTAGGCATCACGCAGTCGAACATATCCACGCCGCGAGCGACGTTTTCGACGAGATCCTCGGGAGTGCCGACCCCCATCAAATATCTCGGGCGTGCGGGATCGACGTATGGCATCATGGCCTCGACGGTTTCGTACATCAGCTCGTTTTTCTCGCCCACGCTAAGCCCTCCGATCGCAAGCCCGTCGAAGCTCATCTCACACAGCGCTTCGGCGCAAAATTTGCGCGCCTGCGGGTCGGTGCCGCCTTGGATGATACCGAAGATGTTTTGATGCGCGTGCAGGCCGCGAGATTTCATGGCCTCGTGATAATCTATCGCCTCGCGAGCCCATTTTATCGTGCGCGCAACGCTTAGATCGATACGCTTTTTAAGCCGCGATCTATCATCGCTGCTAAGTGCGCCCGGCTCGCGCGGCAGCTCCACCAAGTCGTCTAAAATCATCATAATATCGGAGTTTAGCTCATACTGCGTATCGAGCACCGAGCGCGGCGTGAAATAATGCATGCTGCCGTCGATGTGGCTTTTAAATTTTATGCCGCCCTCGTCGTTTTTTGTGTTTGCGCGCAGGCTAAAGGCCTGAAAGCCGCCGCTGTCGGTCAGAAAGCTGCGGGGAAACTTCGTAAATCCGTGCAGCCCGCCGAAGCCCGCCACCACCCGCGAGCCCGGACGCAGATACATATGATAGGTGTTGGCGAGAATGATCTGCGCACCCAGGAGCTGCTCCACGTCCGTCGCATCGAGCGCCTTGACCGCGCCCACGGTGCCGACCGGCATAAAAACGGGGGTGCGGATCGTGCTATGCGCCGTGCGGATCGTGCAGGCGCGCGCCGCGCCGTCCGCAGCGTCTATCGTAAAATCCATCTTGATCCTTTAAATTTAGCTTCTTGCGCGTACTTGGCGCAAAATTTTAAAAAGCGATTGTAGCGAAATTTAAATTTGCGGCAGGTAAAGGTGGGTAAAAATTTAAAGGATACTATGAGGTGTTTGCGGATTAAAATTTCGGTAGCTAGCAACCGACACAGCCGCTAAATATAAAATTTACCAGCTCTTTTATAATTAAAATTTAATCGAACATTGCGAATTTATCGAGCGCGGCGGCATTAGATCACGGCGCGCTTTATATTATAAATTTAAAGATATACCGAGATAAAATTTCACGGACTTATGAAGCAAATTTTATAGCTATAACGCTACCATTAAATTTCTCCACACCGCAAGAGTCGGCAACGTCTTTTAAATTTGAAACTTCGCTCTTTTCATCGCGCGCGCTAGAAAATCCGCTAAATTTATGACCGCAAAGCTGTTTTTCGCACGGCACGCCGTCGCCGTCGCCGTCGGTATACTGGGTGCCGCCATCCTGTACTCTGCCGCACTCGCGTAGATACCGCGTCGTTTCTTCGCAGCTGCTAAACTGCGAGCAATAGGTCTTGGCGCTGCAATCCAGCCCCAAAGCAAGACTAGCCAATACCGAAAACAATAAAACTAATTTCATCGTCTATCCTTAAAATTTTGATGGAATTGTATGGATAAATAGATAAATAATTAATAAAATAGTAAATTTAACCGCAAACGGCGCAGATTTTATCGCTTACGACGTTTCATTCGGCGGCACGTCTAAATAAATTTAGCGGCTTTAGAGTTTATCTTTGCGCTTTAAAGCGAGTCTAACAAAGGCGCTAGAGCAGCAGGCGTGGGATAGCTTTAGAGTTTATCTTTGCGCTTTAAAGCCGCGACGCGCTATGCCGCTAGGCGCTTTTGCGGGCGCGAGGCTTTCTTTTTGCCGGCGCGCTTTTTGCGGACACGCTTTTGCCGTCCGATAAATTTTGCAAGGCTAAATTCGCTTCGGATCTCTTTCTGCCCCTGCTCTTTGCTTTTCTATTTTGCAAAAACTCGCTGTACGGCGAGCCGTAAAGGCTAGCGTGCCAGATCGCGCATCCTAGCATCACTAGGCCGGAAATTTTATGCAGCTGCGACATGCGCGAGTTCATATTCAGCGCGGTTAGAGCCGTGATGCCCATACTAACTCCGAGCGCTGTTTTAGCCGCTTTACGCTGAAAATTTAGATCCAAAATTTTATCTTCAATGCTCAAATTTTACCCCTTTGATAGAATTTAGTAGAAGGCCTATCGTCGTGCCGTTATGCAGCAGCGCCGTAGCTACGGGACTTAGCGCGCCAAAGGTCGCCAAAAATAAAATGATCGAATTTACCCCCACGGTAGCGTTGAAATTTCGATTTACGAGCCGCAGCGTGTCGTTAGCCAGCGCCTTTACCTGCGCGACGCCTTCGATGTCGTTTTTCAAAAGCCCGATCTGCGCGGAAGCCTTGGCGATCTCGGCGCCGTTTAGCATGCTGATGCCGATGTCCGCCTTCATCAGGCTCGGCGCGTCGTTTATGCCGTCGCCTACGAAGACCACCTTTCGCCCCTCGGCTTTTAACTGTTCTAAAATTTCGGTCTTTTGCGTCGGCAGTAGCTCGCCGTAATAGCGATCTACGCCGAGCTTTTTGGCCACGGCGCGAGCTTTTGATTTCACGTCGCCGCTTAGCATGACGATCTGCCCTACGCCAAGCTCGCGGAGCCTAGCGATGACGGTGCGGGCGTTTGCGCGCACCTCGTCTCTAAGCCCGATGACGCCCAAAAGTCTGCCGTCAAATGCGATGTAAAGCAGCGCGAGCCCCTTTTGCATCGCAAGATCGATGGTCTGCTCATGCGCCGCAAACGAGATCATCTCGTCATCCTCCAGGAAGTGGCGCGAGCCAATGATGAGCTTTTTGCCCTCGATGCTGGTCTTTACGCCGTGAGCGACGACGAATTCCACCTCGTCGTGGTGCTTGTGGATAAAGCCGTGCTTTTTAGCCGCATCCACGATCGCCTCGGCTACGGGGTGAAAGTAATGCTCCTCGGCGCTCGCGGTTAAATTTAAAATATCGTTTTTGCTAAAGCGCTCGTCAAACGATATGATCTCGGCGACCTCCAGGTTGCCGTACGTAAGCGTGCCCGTCTTATCGAATACGAAGGTATCGGCGGCCGCAAGCGACTCAAGAGCCTTGGCGCCTTTAATCAAAATCCCGTTCTTGCCCGCTTTTGAGATGCTTGACTTAAAAGCAACCGGCGTAGGCAGCTTAAGCGCGCACGAGTAGTCTGCCTGGAGCACCGAAGCTACGCTCATAAAATTTCGATTTATCAGATAGGACACGCCCGCAAGCCCGAAGGTTACCGGAACGAGCTTGTCGGCTAAGTGAGTCGTATGCATGCCGATGCTGGAGCGCTCGTTAAGAGATGCCGTGATGTAATGCTTAATGCGCTGCGTGGAGGTGTTTTCTCCGACGTTTTCCGCCCAGATACGGATCCTGCCCTCCTCCACGATCGTGCCGCTTAGCACGCTATCGCCGCGAGATTTTTTCACCGCGACCGACTCGCCCGTCATATTGGCCTGATTTATCATCGCTTCGCCGCTTACGACGTGTCCGTCCACGGCGATGACGTCGCCTGCGCCCACGACCACGATGTCGCCTACCTTTAACTTAGAGGTTGCGATTTTGACTTCGGTCTTTTTGCCGTTCTGATCTATCTCGACCCACGCCTCGGCGATGTCCGGGCGGGCGAGCTCGCGGATTAGATCGTCGCTTTTATAAACGGTGCTTTCCTCCATATATTCGCCAAGAGCAAGCATAGCGTTGGTGCTGTTTGCGGCAAAGATATCTCCGCGAGCGAGCGAAATCCCTACAGCGGCAGCCTCCAAACCCTTTGAAGTAAGTCCATGACGAAAGCTTTCTTTAATGCCCTCTTTTAAGATAGGCATGCACGCTACGATGCTAAATGCGCGCGCTAAAGGCGAAGTGCGAAAGATTAAATTTCCTCCTAATGCGAGAAGCGCTAAAATAAAGTCGTTTTTGCTCGGTAAATTTTTATGGCTAGCGGGGATAATTGATTTTAGCTCGCTTAAATTTAAAGCTTCAAGTTGCTTTAGAATTCCTGCCTTATCTACACCCGCGTCAAGTTTAAGGATCAAAGAGCCGATTTTAGCGTTAAATCTAGCTTCCGTTACACCTTCAAGCCTCGCAGTAGCTTTTTGCAGTGCGCTCGTATCGAGCCCTTTAAAGCCCGCGACCTTTATGCGTAGTCTAGTTTTAGTCTCATGTAAAATTTTAAAATTTTGCATCGACTACTCTTGCATCTCTGCCTTGGCGTCTTCGAATCGCTCTTTCATCTCTTCGATGCCCATCTGAAACATCTCGGTACCCTTTGCGATGAGCTTAAAAAGCTTTTTTTGCGCGTTTTCGTCGGTTAGAAAATAGGTCGCCGCAGCACCCAGAGCGATGCCTGTGATAAATGAGTTGCTACCGAATAAGCCGCTCGCGTTTTGCCTACCACCCAAGGAATTAAAAATTCCACCGGAAGTGGAATTTTGCGAGCTTTGAGTAGAATTTACGTCGCTTGAACTTTGAGTGGCAGAATCTTTATTGTCCGAATTATTGCTGGAAGCAGAGCTGTTAAAAGGTGCGGAATTTACTCGCTCATTTATCCATTTTGCCCAGCCGCCAAGCTTATCATCGCCGTCAAAGCCGCCCGCAGAGCCGCTAGAATATTTATTGCCACCAAAATCGTAATCGTCTAGAATTTCTTTCAAATCTTTTTTTGTGATATACGGATTACTCATTGCCTACCTTAAGAATAAAATTTCTACCCGCAATGAGCGCGCCTACGCATACTGCGACGCCTGCCGCTGCGCGTAGATACTCGCCTTGTACGAGCTTATTTGCACTGTAAATCGCGCCGCCGCCGATGATACCGCCGCTTAGCGCAATATCTAGCGCATCGCGAATCGCTTTAGATTTGCTCTTGCCTTCTTTGGCTTTAACGAGCTCTACGGCGCAACCGCCGATCGCCCCTGCTATAGCGCCGCTTAAAACGTGATCCAGCGGAGAACGCTGTGTCGTAAGTGATCTATTCATTTAGGCCTCTATTTCTCTGATTTATCGTCTGCGGACGTAAATTTAGCCAAAGAATTATCGTCCATTTTTACAATCTGCGGGATATTAAGTGGAGTAGTAGATGCTGCGGATGTCTCACCTGCCGGTGTTTCGCCCGTCTTAGCGCTCGCAGTGGATTTTTTAGTTCTTTTAAATCCAGGTTTTGGTCCCGGCTTTTTTCTGGTTTTTTTTACAGTGCTAGTCTCAGTGCTGGCGCTACTTGTCGCAGCTTTTTTACCGCCAGACTTTCTTTTACCTTTTACCGCCTCAGCGACATCGTCTAGGCCTTCTTTGGCTTCCGCAAAAATTTCTTTTGATTTTTTGCTTAATTTTTCCGCTCCGCCTTTGACGCTATTTTTTAGCTCCTCGACGCTTTTACTGCTCACGATTTTATTCGCACCTTCTTTGATTTTATCTCGATTGTTATAAGCGTAAACCGCCGCGCAACCAAGCGCAAAACCTGCTAGAAATGGGATCGGCATTTCATTCTCCTTGTGTTAAGATTATAAAGTCATTTTATCAACTTTACATAGATTTTGATATTATAGCGATTTTTTTAGATTTTTGCAATCCTAATTTAATTTTTCTGCAAAATTCCTTTAATTAAATTGGAAAATGCGCTATTTAAGATATTTTGCAAATCGTATTTTTGAAATATCCACTCTAATTCCTGCGGATTTTTTAAAATTTCATTTAACAAATCAGTTAAATTCAAAGAATTTGAATCAACCTCGCATTTAGAATTTAATTCTTTTAAAATCGGCAAAATTTCATTATACGAAACCGCCTGCGCTTTATACAGCAGCTCTTTAAATTCCGCGTTCTTGCACGAATTAATTAGATCGTCATAAAACATCATAGAGCTTTTTTCTATCAAAAGCGCCGAAGCCAAAAACTCATTCATACCTTTTGCAACCAGTCCCTCACTGCTATTTTCAGGAGGCATAGCGCCAAGCTCGCAAGAATTAGCAAAGTCTAGCATCCGCTCAAGTAATCCAGCTCGTAAAGATAGAATTTCTCCTAACTTTTTATCTTGAAATTTAACTGCACCCAGCGAATAAAACTGTAAAATTTGCGCCTCTTTTTCGAGCAAAAGAGCGATATCTGCAATTTGCGCCTCATTTAAATTCCGAGATTTATTAGAAATTTTGCGCGATTTTTTAGTGCTACGTAATGCTTCTTCGCTCAAGAAATCGCCTCTATATTGGAATTTACAAGCGCTACTAGCTCAGGCGAACTGATGCCGCTTAAAAACTGCTCCCAAAGGTGCATCGGAAAAACGCTTTCATCATAATGAATCGTCAGCGAGCCGATTAGAGAGTTAAATTTATACTCTTTTATCCCGCGAATTGCAGCTATTTTAGCCTTCAGGCTCTCTTCGCTCACGCTATCTCGCAACTCCCTTATTTTAGGACTTACGCGGATGCGAATACGACCTTTGCTGTGGCTGATTTTGCTAAAATATTTATGAAATTCCAAAATATCGTTGTGATTTATTTTCATATTTTTCCTTAAATTTGCACCCAAATAATATCATAAATCATTTAATTCCTGCTAAATTTTGCGAATTATTTGCGTTTAGGACGGAATATTTTTATCTTATTTTCATCCGCTGTTATGTAATTTCCTCCCATTAGATCAATGCAATACGGCACGGCAGGAAATACCGGCAAAAGGCATTCTTTAATCGCTTTTGGATTGCCCGGTAAGTTTATAATCAGAGATTTTTTGCGGATCGCTGCTATCTGGCGAGATAAAATTGCCGTAGGCACGATCTTTTGGCTCTCTGCGCGCATTAATTCGCCAAAGCCTGGCATTAATTTCTCACTTACCGCTTCGGTCGCTTCAGGCGTTACATCGCGTGGAGCAGGACCCGTGCCACCCGTAGTTAGCACTAAATCACAACCCGCTTCGTCGCAAAGATAAATCAGCTTATCTTTGATCTGCTCAAGCTCATCGGGGACAATTTCATAAAAATACTCTTTCTCGCAAGTTAGCCAATCATCCATCACGGCAATTATTTCTTTGCCTCCTAAATCCTCGTAAACGCCACCGCTAGCGCGATCACTGATCGTTAAAACACCTATTTTTACCATTTTCCTCTCCTTTATTGGAATTTTAAAATTTAATCGAAATTTAGCGTACCGTCTTGCGGCTTTTCTTCAGAGCTTTCACTATCTTTTTCCAGCTTTTGCAAATCTTGCTCTTGCTCGGAGACGCCTTCTTGCTCCGCACCATCGGATTCGCAAATCTTTTGAACATCCTCGAAAGTTATGAACTCATAAACGAAAATTTGCTTTGAAATTTGATTTAGCTTATCTTGCATCGTGCGGATTATCTCGCTTACCTCGTCGTAGCAATCTTGCAAAATTTTATTCACGCTCTGCGCGCTAGGGGTGAAACTATCGCCCATCGCGAGCTCGAAAACCATTTTTTGCGCCAGTGCGATAGCCTGCTTTACGTCGCTAGCGGAATTTGAAAAAGCGTCGTTTTTATGGATCTGTAGCGCCGCCATGCCGCTTAAAAGCACTTTGATTTGATTTAAAATTTGCGTTTTGGATTCGATCTCGAAATCCTCGTTTAAAAATTTATCGTTTAAAAGCTCAATCTTTTCGAAATTAAACGAATACCAATACGCGCTAAGCGCCTTTGCGCCCTGATAGAACGCCTGGATCTCCTTTTCGTATTCGGTTAGAATTCTACTTTTTTGCACGCCGTAAAAGACCCTCATCCGCACGTTTTCAAAATCGCTAAGCTCGATCGTATCGCTGCCGCGTTTAAGAGCGTTGATCGCGGCTTCATTTACCAGCGTCGCTACTCCAGCGCCGCTAAAGCCCACGCAGAGACGGCTTACTTTGTTGATATTCGCGCTGCATCTTTTGCCCTCGAGGTAAATTTTTAAAATTTCGATGCGGTCTTTGTAGTTCGGAAGCCCGATGAAAACACGCCTATCAAAGCGCCCCGAGCGCAGCAGCGCATCGTCGATCAAATTTATTTTATTGGTCGCACCGATTACCATCACGCCGCTGTTTTCCTCAAATCCGTCCATCTCTGTCAGCAGCTGATTTAGCGTCGCTTCCCGCTCGTCGTTGCGCCCGATACCGCGCTTGCCGCCGACCGCGTCGATCTCGTCGATAAAAATAATCGCGGGCGCGCAGGATTTGGCCTTCGCAAACAGCTCGCGAACCCGCCTAGCGCCGACGCCCACAAAGACCTCGGCGAAGCTTGCGCCGCTTTGGTAAAAAAACGGTACGTTTGCCTCGCCCGCTACGGCTTTTGCGATAAGGGTCTTGCCGACGCCGGGCTCGCCGATCATTAAAATTCCTTTTGGCAGCTTTATGCCGAAATTGCGGTATTTTGCGGGATTTTTTAAAAAATCCACGATCTCGATTAGCTCGTCTTTAACCTCGCTGATACCCGCGACGTCGCTAAATCTCACGTCGCTAACGCTTGGCGAAAGATCACCGAGCTCGCCGCCTGCGCTAGCGCTCTGACGCGCGGCGCCGTCCATCCTGCGGCGTCTAGCCAAAACGGTTTCAAAATAATATACGAAGAGAAAAAATGCGAATGTAAAAATCACCAAAATCGCGCTAATACCGCTCGTGCCATCATCCTTTTCTTTGCTGATTAGAGCGTGATTTGATAGCTCCTTAAGATCTACGAGATCGACTAAAATTTTATAGTGTTTGCCGTCATAGGTAAAATTTAAATTGCCGTCCTCGATATGCGCGCGTTTGATCTGATCTGCGCGGACTAGCTCGCTAAATTCGCGCTCGGTGATGTATCGCGAATCGTCTTTAAAATAAACGATCGAGAGCAAAACGATAAGCAGCACCAAAAAAATCAGAATTATATTTAGCTTGCTTTTTTTGATTTTATGCAAAATTTCCATCAAATTTAACCTCATAATCCCTTATCTCCATCCATTTTTTCGACAAATCCTCATCGCTTTTGATCCAAATTTTATCATAAAATTGATCATATCCTTCATAAAACTCTCCGCTTTTCCGCTCGATCAGCACATTTAGCGGTACCTTGTGCGAAAGGCGAAATTTATAATTATTCAGCGCCGTTATATTTTGTAGCATCTTTAGCCGCGCCTTCGCCGTTTTGCCGTCTATGCAACCTTTTAGAGACGCCGAGGCGGTCCCTTGTCGCGGCGAAAAGATAAAGGCGTGCAGATGCGTGAGCGGAAATTTTTTGAAATTTTCTACCGCTTCGAGCCAAATTTCTTCGCTCTCGCCCGGATGCGCGACGATAAAATCCGTCCCCAGCGCAAATCCGCGCTCCGCAAGCTCGCAAAAAAGCTCCAAATCCTTTAGCGCAGAATTTCGGCGGCGCATTATGCTAAGCATCTTTTGCGAAGTGTGCTGAAGCGCGATGTGCAGATGCCGCTCCAGCCACGGCTCGGATAAAATTTCGCGAAAGCTCTCATCGATCTGCGAGGGCTCGATGCTACCTAAGCGGATACGGCGAATTCCGCGTATCGCGCCCAGCTTTTGAAGCAGCGTGCCCAGGCTCGTGCCTGCGGCTTTGCCGTAGCTTCCGATATTGGTGCCGGTTAGCACGATCTCGCTAAAGCCGTTTGCGGCAAGGCTCGCCGCCTCTTTTAAGATCGCGCTTTCTGCAATACTGCGCGAGCGGCCGCGCACGGAGGGGATTATGCAGTAGCTGCAGTTAAAATCGCACCCCTCTTGAATTTTAATAAAGGCCTTGGTGTGATCCTCGTAGTCGCTTACCAGGTTTTTTTCGACGCTACTTAGATCGCCGATATCGTAAAATTTTGACTCCGAGCCCAAAAACTCGTCGATTTTTTCCTTTTGCGACATCCCAAACACGCCGAAGACCGCGCCGTTTTTATACAGCTCCTCGCCGCGCGAGACCGCGCCGCAGCCTGTTAGCAATATCTTTTTGCCGAGGCGGTTCATCTTATTTACGTAGTTTCGCACGTCTGCGTCGGCGCCGTTCGTAACGGTGCAGGAGTTTATCACGACGACATCCGCGCCCTGCTCGTCGTGCGTGATCTCGCCCGATTTGAGGTTGCTTTTGATAAGCTGCGTGTCGTAGATATTTGTGCGGCATCCAAATGTTTTAAAATAAATTTTCAAATTTCGCTCCCGGATCCGCTTCCTGTGGCAAAGCCCGCGCCCTGCGCCACTGCGTTTAAATTTTGCGAGCCTTGCTGCTCCGAGCCGAGATCTTGCGCCGCAAAATTTCCGCCCGCAGCCGCATAATTTTTGCCGTTAAAAAGCGTGTAAGCAGGATAGGCGATCTTGATGTCGGGCTCGCTTCTTAGCGCGTCTAAAATTTCAGCCGAGATGTTGCTGCGAAGCCCGAGCGTCGCGTAAGAGTTCGTCATATACCAAACCGAAATTTCAATGCCGTATGGCTCAAAAAAGCTGAAAATTCTAGGCTCGACATTTGGATTTTTGATACTGTATTGCGAGCGAAGCTTACCCATCTGTTTTTTGGCGATGTCGGTATAGCCTTTAGAATACTTCCGCACGATGTTTTTTATGAGATACATCGCCTTTTTATGGTTGCTATCAAAAGTTAAAAGTATGCTGATGCCGTCCCAGACGGTCTTAAGTCCGCTATGAGTATAGTTTGAGATAAGATCGGTAAAAATATAATTATTCGGTATAAAAATTACCCTGCCTGCGCGTTTATTTTCTCTCCACGTAGTCATAGTAACGTCCTCAAAAATCGTCATCCTAAGCACTGAAATATCGATGATATCGCCCACGTAGGTCTCGCCGTTTTTATGCACCCTGATGCGATCGCCCACGCGAAAGCTACCGCCGAGCACGATCGTAAGCCAGCCTAAGGAGCTCATAAACATATCTTTCATCGCAATCGCAAGACCTGCCGAGGCAAAGCCTAAAACCGTCACGAAATGCGTCATATTCTCGATGTAAGAAAAGAGCAGTATCAGCGCGATCAGCGTGAAATTTAAAACGTTGATAGCTTTATTTACGATATAAAAATTCTCGTCGTTTTTGATATATTTTTTCGCTATTATCTTACATAAAAACGATAGCGCCATGACGATTAAAATCCACACGGCGATGTTTCCCGCGCGCTTGATTTGAGCTTTTATATCGGCGGTCTGCACGGCGATTTGGGAGTTGATCTTTTTTTCGTAAACGTCGTACGTAGTCTGCGCGATCTCATATGCGGAGCTAAACTCTCCGAGCTCGTAATCTAGGCTTTTAAGCTCCGCCGCAGCGCTTGCATCCGTATCAATCTGCATCAAGCGCTCGTATAGCGCCCTTTTTGCTTCAAGTTTATCGATTAAAGCTTTAATATTTTCGATGGCGTTTTTCTGCTCCATCTTTTGAGCTTGCAAATTTCTAATCGTAGAAAAACCAGAAATTATCGAAAAAGGATTTGTAATGCGCGCAGGCTCGGGAGTTTCAGGCATCGCGATGATATCTAAAAACGGAGATTTTTCATACTCTTTTAGCAGTATGAGCTGCTCTTTTACGGCGCGAAGTCTTTTTTGAATCTCTGCGATCTTATCGGTGCCGGCGCTCTTTTTTAGCTCCGCTTCGAGCTGGCTGGATTGCTTTTGCAAATTTTGATAGCCGATGAAATTTGAAAAGCGAGAGACCCAGATATTATTTTTGATCTCATCGTCAATAACACGGATCTGATCTTTTAGCGACGCGGATAGCTTGGAATTTTCATCTTTCTTCTCACTAGCGGCAGAGCTAACGTTGGATTCTAAGCGCGTATGCGCGGCGGAGAGCGTAGAATTTGCCTCGCAAAATGCAAGATTAAAAATCAAAAAAATAGCTGCAAGCGCTCTCATTCAAACTCTTTCAGCGCTGTAATTACTTCATCTTTTGCGATCTCTTTGGAAGTGTAGAATTTACCGATGCCATCGGGCAGGATAAATTTTATCTTGCCGTTTTCGCTCTTTTTATCGAGAAAAAACAGCTCGTAAAATTCCACCGCATCCTCTACGTGGAATTTTATCGGAAGCGCGAATTTTTGAAGCACTTTACGGATCTGCTCCTCCTGTTCGCCGCTTAGTTTACCGAGGCGACGCGCTAGCGCGTTTGCCATCACCATACCGATCGCCACAGCCTCGCCGTGCAAAAATTTTTTATAATCAGTAATTTTTTCGATAGCGTGAGCAAAGGTGTGCCCGTAATTAAGCGCCGCTCTGATGCCGCTTTCGCGCTCGTCTCGCTCTACGACGCTTGCTTTAATCTCCACGCAGCGAGCGATTACGTGCGAAATTTCATCAGCGCTTTTTAGATCGTGAGTCTCGAAAAATTTAAATAGTTCGACATCAAAGCATACAGCCATCTTTACCGCCTCTGCAACACCCGCCGCGAACTCTCGCGCAGGAAGCGTCGATAAAAATTTGCTCTCGCAATAAACCGCGCGCGGCTGATAAAATGAGCCGATTAAATTTTTGCCGAAGCGATTATTCACGCCCGTTTTACCGCCGACGCTCGCATCCACTTGCGCTAGCAGGGTCGTCGGAATATTGATAAAATCGATGCCGCGTTCATAAATACTCGCGCAAAAGCCCGTTATATCGCTAATAACGCCGCCACCAAGAGCGATGAGCGTGCTTTTGCGATCAAGCTTGGAGCTAAAAAGCTGCTCTAAGATTTGCTCCACGCTTGCGGTATTTTTATACTCCTCGCCGTCTGGGATCGTGATGATAAATTTTTGCTCGCAATCTAGCCGCTGCAGTAAGAAATCAAGCCACAGCCCCCCTACTTTGGGATTTGTCACGATAGCGACCTTGCCGCTAAGTTTTAAACTATGCAATTCGTCGATAAAAACGCTGTATTTTTTGCCTAAATTAAGATCGATTTTCATACGCTAGCCTTTGATTTTTGGGTAATTGTAACATAAATTTCGATTACTTTTCATACCCGTAATCGCTCGGAACGAAAATTTGATGATTTTTGCCGAGTTTAAAATACATCTGATCCAAATCCTGATTGAAAATCGATGTGAGCTTGCGCGCCAAAATTCTATCATTAAATGGCACGAACTGCAACAGATCTCGCTCGCTGCCTAGCGCTAAAATCGGATTTTGCCGCTCGCAAGGAATCACAAATAAACTCTGCTTAAAAAGCTTCGATAAGCTCACGTAGCTTTGCGCAAACTCGCCCCTTTCGCTCTCGCCGAAAAGATACAAATACACGTCTAGCCCTAGCTGCGAGCTGATGTCAAAGACGATACTTGATTCCTCGCGAAGCCGCTCGCCGGCACTTAGCACGACGCTTTTACGCACATCTTTTAGTTCGCCCTCTCCAAGGCTTAGCACAGGGATTTCAAGCGCTTTAAGTGCTGCTTTTTTCGCCTCAAAAACTCCGCTTGAGCAAACTACCAAGCCTGCTTTATTTTCGCTCACGTCGCGCTTTAAATTTAATTCGCCCGAGTAATCGATGAGAATTTCAAATTTATCCCGCTCGCACAGAGCTTTAAGCTCGCTAAAAGCGTCGTTTAGCAAAGGATTTAAAATTCGCAGATAAATTTTATGATTTCTAATATGCAAATCCAAAAACTCAAGCGCCCTAACCGTCCTAGCTATCTCGTCGTCACTCATTTTTTTCATATCAATTAGCGCGAAAATATTTAGCCCAAATGGCGATGGAAATTGCCCGCTTTGCTTTTTTACTTCAGCAAACACCGCTCGCAGCGCACTAGGCTCGCCCACAACCAAGATCGTATCATTCGGATATATCCGCGAGCTGGGCGTCGTTACGATGTAATTGTTGTGACGGTAAATCATCGGAATTTGATATTTCGCATTAGAAAGCGTGCTGATTTTTTTATACGCGAACGAGCTTCCTACGGGCACTTTTACCTCCATTATCTCTCCGCGTCCAAGCCCGATGTTATCAGCAAAAACGGGGCTATCGGGCAAAAAACCGATGAAGCGCGAGGAATTTAGCGCAAGGGTATTTACAATTTTTACGTGAGCTTCATTTTTATTATCGCGCAAAAGTCCCCAAAAATCGGCCACGTAAAGCTCTAAATCCGGAGCGAGCGTCTTTAAATTTTCAAGTGTTACTTTAGTGTCAAATTCATCCTCCATTATCACTATGCAGCGGTCGAATTCCTCTTCTGCTAACACCACGCGCAACCGCTCAATGCTAGTAGGATCAAAAATTTCGACCGAAAAATTTGACTCGTTTTCAAGCTCTGAGGGCACGGCATCCGTATTTTTAGCTATGACGCGATATGATCTGATGACATCTTTGATTTTACAAACTTTGGATAAAAAATGGCGCGCAAACTTTCCACTTGCGATGATTAAAACTTGTTTCATTGCTCTCCGTTTCGTGGTTTTGCAAAGATTATAACCAAAAACGGCTAAATTTTAAACCGCGCGATAAAATTTGCGGGCGAGCTTAGGCGCGGCGACTTAAAAATTTAAAGATTTAAATTTTAAAATCAAGGTTTAAAATTCCAAATCCGAGGCTTAAATTTTAAAATGAATTAAAACAAGCCTCGTTAAATTTAGTCTTGCTGCTTAGAGCGATAAAATTTCATAAATTTAAAAGCGGCGCCATAACCATTCGCGCCGCTCAATTAGAAATTTTAAACCCGCTAGATTTTAAAATTTTACCTCCGCAGAGAGCATGAAGCTTCTACTCTCGCCCAGCGTCACGCCGTTTGCCGAGCCTAGCACGCTTTTTGGATCTATTCCGCCCGCACCGTCGGCGCTCGCAGGATACATTCCCGCCCAGTATTTTTTGTTAAATACGTTATTTACGTTGAAGCGCAGCGTAGTCTTATCGCCCAAAAGGTGCTCGCTCGTATATCTAATGCCGATATCGGTAACGAAAAAGCTAGGGGTGTGCTGAGTGTTTAGATCATCCAGATACATCTTGCCGGTGTAGTGAAAATTTGTGCTAACCGCAAGCTTATTGGTGCCTGGGATCACGTAATCAAGCATTAAATTTGCGTTTATCTTAGGGATGCCGTTTGCGATCTTGCGGTTAGCGCCTGCGATGCTTACGTTATGCATCTTTGGATCGATGTAGGTAAAGCCGCCTAGCACGCTTAAATTTTCGGTAATTCGTCCGCCGCTCATAAACTCAAATCCGCGGTTGCGCTGCTCGCCATTTATGCCGTAGATCCCCGTAGAGCTATTTAGATAAGCGATCGGTCTGCGGATATCAAAATACGCTACGCTAAAATCGATCATATCGGCTACTCGGATCTTAGCGCCGATCTCGTGTTGCTTAGAGCGATACGGAGATGTAGAGGCGACCTCGCCGTTATGTGGACCGCCATCATAAACATGGGTAGAGCCCTGTTGCAAGCTATCTGCGTAGGTGTAGTAAATACTGGCGTCCTCTACCGGATGGAAGATCAAGCTACCCGCCCAGCTATAGCCGGAATCGCTGTAGGCTTTAACAAGTCTTTGCTGGCGATTATTGTAGGATTCCTGCCTCATCCACGCCTTAGATGCGCTTAGCATCACGTCAAATTTATCGTTTATCGTGATATCATCTAGCACCGAGACGTTATACATATCCAAAACCGCATAGTGATACAGCCCGCTTCCGCGCCTAGCACCGGTGTAGTTTAGAATTTTAGGATCGTAGATATTGCCTATGGTAGGTGAGGTGTAGTTGGTGCTTGCGATCTTATATCTATCCTGCGTCCAGTGATATCCGTTGGTCTGCACGCTGAAATCGTGCTCGATATCGCCCGTGTTAAACTGCGTATTAGCCTTGAGATAGCCGCTTGGCAGATCAAATCTATACGCTGCTATAGCACCGCCGCTGTGTTGAGTATAATAATCGCCCGGCTTCGTCCATTTCGCATTTGGATTACTATTACATATGCTTGGTCTATCTTTAGGTCGTAAAGCGGCATAATTTGCGCAATCAAACCCTTCTGGAAGCAGATAGTTTACGACGCCGTGAGTATCACGATCGGCACGCTGAAACTGAAAGCCGCCCTCGAAATAGAGCTGATCCGTCGGTGAGTATTTAAATTTTGCGCTTGCGGTAGTGGTTTTTAGATGCATGCCTCCAAAGCTCTGACCAAGACCGCGCTCTGAGGAATCTACCGCTTTTGGAAGCGTAATTCCGTCTGTGATCTTACCGTTTATTACGCCGAGGGCAAACTGCCCCGCAAAGCCCTTGGTATTGTGCTCATAATAGCTTGCCGCGGTTTCAAACGTTAGATCGCCCGTCGGGTAAAATTCCATCGTGACGCTGGCTAGGCGGCGCTGCAAATTTGAGCCCTTCGGTTGTCTGTCGCCGTTTGATCCGTAAAATACCGCGCGGTAGCCGAATTTTTCAAATTTATCGGATAGATCAAGCCCGAGACCTAGGTTGCTTCGCGACATATAATCGCTCCAAATTATGTATTGATCTTTTACCGGGCGCTTGCGCGTGTAGCTGAAAATGCCCACCGGATTTTGCGCGCCGTAGAGCGAGCCCGCGACGCCGTTTTGCACCTGAAAGCTCTCAAACATCGCCATCGGAATCGCCGTCGTCGAAATCGTATAAAAGCCGTCCCAGAAGCTGTTGCCTACGACGCTACCCTCAAAGCCGCGCGTCTGCGGGCGTCCGACCGTAGCACCGCCGCGCATCTGAATCTGCGCGGACGGGAAGTATTTGACCGCCTCCTCGTAGCCGGTGACGCCTTGGTGGTTTATGATCTCCTTACTGATCGTGTTGATCTGATAGGGAAGATCCAAAGCGCGCTTGCCGGCAAGCATGCCTTGCTGCACGTTTTTGCTCAAAAAGCCCTCGTCGATACCGCTCTCGCTGATATTATCGCCGACGGAATTTACCTCGATTACGCCCATATTCTGCGATTTTTCAGGCGCAGAATTACCGCCACTTTGTGCTGCAGCCAAACTACCGCATAGTAAGCACATACATGCCGCTAATGAAATTTTAAATTTCATCGTTTTCCTTCGTTCCATTATTTTCCCTTCGTTATGGATATATTTAATATTATTTTTTAGCATATTAGAAAAATTTTCCTAAATTTAGACTAAATTCGAGATATAAATTTATATATTTGTAGTCGCATTTTTGCAGTTTAAAATTTCATAGACGATATACCGCGATACAAAAGAGAAATTGCGCAAATTTATATGAAATTCTAAAATTTTAATGTAAAATCGCCCGTATGAAAAAACTAATACCAGCGCTTATGCAAGTGCAAAATCGACTCAAAAATTTCTTCCGCCTCTACGATACCGAGCTCATGCACCATGCATCAAGCCTTAGCTTTCACACGATTTTGGCGCTACTGCCGGTGCTGATGGTCTCGCTTAGCGTCTTTATGCAGCTGCCAAGCTTTAAAGGCTACTACGATAAGATTATGGGCTTTATTTTTTCAAACTTCCTGCCCGCAAATCAAGCGAGTATGGCGCACTATATCGAGGAATTTATGGCTAACGGACTAAGCCTTGGCGTAACGGGCTTTTGCGCAGTGTTAGTTACGTCGGTGCTGTTTTTCGGGGACTTTGAAGCGATTATCGCGCGAATTTCGCATTCACCCGAGCGAAGCTTTTTTAAGAGCCTAAGCACCTACTGGACGCTGATGACGCTCGCTCCTGTGGGGCTTGGAGCATCGTTTTATATCAGCGGCGAGCTTCAGGAGCTACTAAATAAAACCGAGCTTACGAGCTGGATAAATTTGCTTAAAATTCTACCCTACTTAATCGTTTGGGGGATCTTTGCGATCACTTACGCTACGGCGATCAACCGCGAGATCCGCGCAAAAGCAGTGCTTGCCTCATCGCTCGTAGCATCGATTTTATGGTGGCTTTCAAGACTGGTTTTCGCGCAATACGTCTTTTATAACAAAACCTATCTTAGTATCTACGGCTCATTTTCGGTCGCGCTATTTTTCTTTCTGTGGATCTACATAAGCTGGATTTTCTACCTATACGGCGTGAAATTCTGCGTATTTTTGGACGCTAAATTTAAAAGAGGTGGCGAGCGACAAAGCGCTTGAAATTTTTGAATTTCATAACGAATTTTACGAAAAATTATAGTAAGAATTGATGATAATCGCATATAAATTGGCAGTTTAACGATAAGTTCTCGTCAGTAAAAGGATTAAATTTGAAATTTCGTCTTTGTTCGGTCTGTATACGAGCGATCTACTTTAAATTATAGAATTCCTTAAGGAGGAGAGAATGGCGTTTATTGCGGAGTATATTTCTAAAGAGGACTTGGAGAAATATGATATTATATACGCTGTTAATAAAATTAGAACAAAATATAGAAAACCTTTATTGAGCAATCAAGATATTAGATGGTTAAATTGGGTAGTAGATAAACAAAAACAGACCTATCTTATCTTTATCGGTAGCCCTCAACTGCCGGATCCACGGGATGGCTATACGGGCGAGGATATTTGGTTGTTTCACTATAAAGGTAAAAATATCGAGCTTGATATAAGGCGAATTTATGATGAGACTACGAGTAAATATTTCACGGAAAATCCATTTAAAATCAAATATAAATTCCAAAGCGTAAATTCTGATATTGGAGATATTTCAATGGATGAAATTTATGAAATTTTAAATGAAGCATTATTGGAATACGGAGATGATGGCATCGATGGTGGAAAATTTCTGCCAAAAGATCATGAGGTAGTAACTTTTCTGCACGATTAAAATTCAAAGGACCGATGAGCTGCGTCAAAATACCTCTGATATTTCGCCATCCAAATTTAATATTTTCTACTGCGCTATAAAACGCCCCATTCTTTTTTATATTCGTTTATTATCTCATCGGGCGTTTTTTCTCCCTTATCGACCTTGATAAGATCGATTATATCTTGCTCGTTTGCAAACATACCCTCTATCGCGTGGTTGCAGATGATAGATCTGTTTTGCTCGTATTGTTCTACGCTCAGCTCGTCTTTATATTTTTCAAGTATAGCCAAACTCTTTTCTAAACTATAAACTTCCGGATATTTTTGCATACTTTATCCATAACAATATAGAAATTTTATCAGCCACGGCGTCCTATTAAAAAGCAAAGCTCAAGCAGACAGGCGCAATTTTTGCTACGAATAGCTTGCAAGTAGCCCGCACTTCGCCGCAGCTAAAGCAGATAACTATTAGATGACGAGAAATTTTACTGCAAATAGCTCACAAATAAATTTAACAAAGCCCTTATCAAGCAAAAAAACGAAAGTAAAAGCCGTCAAATAAAACTGCTACTCCCTTACGATGAAAGCTCCAGTAAATTTACCATTATGCGCGAAATCTCTCGCCTCATCCTCGCTTTTAAATCCGCTTAAAAAGACGCGATAAATCGGCGCGCCGTCTATGCTAAATTCTTTGATGATTGCAGGATATCCCGCCGTGCCGTGATAATCGCGCTGATAAATTTGTGCGCCGCTTCTGTTTCTAAACGCACCGATTTGCACCATAAAATTTCCGCCGACGATGGTTGCTTTCGGCGAGCCTTTGGCGATAGTATGCCCATAAAAACCCACTACTTCAAGTTTTACCGGCGCCGTGCCTTTGGCAAATACGCCCACTAGATTGGCAGCTGTTTTGCTAAGATCAATGATGCGACCATCCACGAATGGACCGCGATCGTTGATGCGCACGGTTGCGGTAGCGCCGGTGTCGCGATTCGTGACCTTTACCATAGTATTCATTGGATAGGTTTTGTGCGCGGCGGTCATGCCGTTCATATCGTAAATTTCGCCGTTTGAGGTATATTTACCATGAAAATTCGGCCCATACCAGCTGGCGATTCCGATCTGGGTATCGCCGACGCTTACTTGCTCTGGATAGTAGGTTTTGCCGTTGATCTTATAAGGGCGCATGGTGGCGGGAGAGTTTTTGCCTATCTTGCCCGCACCGCCCGCAGACGATCTAGACGACGGTGCGGTGCGAAACGAGCAACCGGCAAGAATCAGCGCAAAAAGCGCACTAAAAAGAGCAATTTTCTGGTACGACACCTTCGATCCGATCTTATTTATTGAATTTTATATTATTTAGCGCTATTTCGTTTTTGTCTTTGAGGCTAAGCTCGTTCGCCAAACCTGCTAACACGCGTCCTGGCTTGCGCTGTTTCAGACGTGGCTCATACGCTTGAAACGCGCCTTGATTGACGACAAATTCTGCATATTTACTTTGTGGGATATAAAAGAAGTACTTGCCGTTAAGCGGCGAAATTCCGTTTTTAATATGCGCGTTGTAATCCTGCATTTGCGACGGTGAAATTCCGATCTGTTTTGCAACCGCGCTTAGCTTTGTGCCCGGAGCTACTGCGATACGCTTTAGCCCCCACGGCTCGCTTTCAAAAAGCAAAATTTTACGCATAT
>NZ_CALBWL010000034.1 GCF_937973075.1 uncultured Campylobacter sp. | reverse complement strand
TATTGATGAATTTCTAGAGTTGAGAAAACTTGGAATTTATGAAGATAGAATGATGAGAAAGGTAAAATCCTTTGCAAAATCAAGCGTTTATTTTTCGGATTGTGCAGCCACAAGCGGCGGGCAGATTGTAATTGCGGCAAACGGAGATGTGGGAATTTGCCAAGGCTGCTTGTATGATAGAAAATATTTTGTAACAAATGTTTTGGATGAAAATTTTAATCCGACGACCAATGAAATTTGGCAAAGATTTCGCCATCTCTCGCCGCCCGAAAAGGATGAATGTCAAGAATGTGAAGCTCTTGGCATTTGTGGCGGCGGCTGTCCGATAAGTGCGGCAAACGAAAAAGCAGGCAATACGATTGATTCTTTGGATAGGAGATTTTGTATTCACGCAAAAGAGAGTTTAAAATTTCTAATCTCCGACCTGCATAGGATCGTAACAAAAGGCGAAAATAGCGAAATTTATGAAAAATGCGAAGTTGAGAAATTAACGAAATAGTGTTTTACAAACCGTGAATATTTTATATATTTTAGCATTATGGCGTCATTAATAACCTTTAAGAGCTTGTAGCCAATTTAGGTATTTTATCTAAAATTTTGTTTTTGTCGCTATAATGCGACTTCTTGACCTTTTCGTCTAGTGGCTCAGGACGTTGCATTCTCAGTGCGAAAACGCGTGGTTCAAATCCCGCAAGGGTCGCCATTATGGACTTGTACAAGCTCCCTGATTTTAAACGATAAATTTATCTATGATTTTATCATAGGCTTTCATACAGCCCGTCTGATTTCAAATAATAGATTTTATCCGCGATTTTATCGATGAAGTTTTTATCGTGCGAAACGATGATCTCGCTTACGTCAAGCTCCGCCAAAATCCCCGCCACACGCTCCTGCATCGCCTCATCAAGCGCCGTCGTAGGCTCGTCCAGCAGTAGTATCCTAGGCTCGCACACCAACGCGCCCGCAAGCGCCACCAGCTTTTTCTCGCCGCCGCTTAGATGAAAGGGCACCCGCTCGCGCAGATGTTCGATGCCTAAACGCCGTAGCGTCTCCAGCACCTTACGCTCGATCTGCTCTTCGCCTAAAATTTCAAGCTTTTTTAGATGGTCGTTTTCGCTGCCCTGCCTTAAAATTTGCGCCTTACGGCTAAAAAATTTAGAAAAAATTCCACGCCTTAGCTCCGCATTTCGCGCTCGTTTTAACCGCTCATTTTGCGCACGCAGGCTAAATGCGACGTCCTCAAACACGCTCGCGCACAAAAATTGATCGTCGCTGTTTTGAAACAAAAACCCGATCTCGTGGCGAAATTTTGCAAAATCCTCCGCGCACTCGAGCTTCTCGCCGAAAAGTTCGATTTCGCCCTCGCCCCATTGCCTTAGGCCGCCTAAAATTTGAAGCAGGCTCGTCTTGCCCTGCCCGTTCGCGCCCAAGATCGCCACTTTTTCCTTATGCCCTACGCTCAAATTTACGCCGCGAAAAATTTCTCGCTCGCCGTTTTTAGCGCTTAAATCCAGCGCCTTAAGCGAACAGCTCATAAGATAGCTCCGATTTTAACAGATACGCACGCCAGCACGAACGCCAAAAACGAGGCCTCCGAGATGCTCAAGCCCTCGCGACGTTCGTAAAATAGCCTACCGCAAAATCCTCGCGCGCTCATCACCAGGCTTAAATTTCTTGCTTGCTCAAGTGCCGAAATCGCTAAAATCCCGATCAAATTCGCATAAATTTTATAGGTGAAAATTCCGCTCGTCCCTACAAATCCGCGCATCCGCAAAAGTGCTTGCAGTCTCGCCAGATCCGAGCGTAAAAAATTTACGAATCGCCCACAGCAATACACCAAAGAGCTTAGCTTTTCGCCGAGCCCGAGCCCGTAAAATCCGCGCGCGAAAAAATATTCGTCTTTGCCGTAAAATAGCAAAATTGCAAACGCCATTATCAAATTCGCGCGTAAAAATATCACGCCCGCAAGCTCGTAGTTGCCGACTATGGCGGGGCTTAACGCGCTTAAAATAGCAAAGATATTTAATACTGCAAGCCTTGTGCAAACCGCGCGCGCAATCGGAATTTTAAGCGCAAAAAGAAGTAGCGGCGGGGCAAAAAACGTCGCATAAAGCTGCCCGCTAAGTCCGACGCCGAAGCTGAAGATAAAAAACGCGAGCAGTGATACGGCGGGGCTCATTTGCGCGCTCTTTTCGCTAGCCACATTAAGCCAAAAAAGCCGAAAATCAAGGCCAAACAAAGCGCGATTTTAGGCGCCTCGGCGGACTGGTTTTGAAACGCCAGGCTCCTAATATCGCCCTTAGGGCTTTCTTTTGGCAAGATGCTTTGCGAGGCGGAATTTTGCAAAGGCTTTGAAGCGCTTGAAATTTTATCTTTAGACACACTGCCTTTCGGCGCAATATTTTCGGACGCGCTGTCTTTAGCTGCGGAATTTTTAGCGTCGCCTAAATTTTGCGGCATAGGATTTTCAGAAACGTTAGAATTTTGTGACGTGGAATTTTCAGGATCACCGGAATTCTGCGGCACAAAGTTCTCGGCGCTAAATTCCATCTGCGCGCCGTGCCCTGCACCTCCGTAAATTTGAATAGTAAAATTTTTAGCCGGGATCTTTATGCTCGCAAGTCCCTCTTTATCGGTCCTAGTGCGTAAAATTTCGCGCCCATCCGCACTGATTAAAACTTCGCATTCCATGCAGGGAGAATTTTTATAAAAATAGCTATAAATCTCCACTCTATCGCCCTCTTGCGTCGCGAAAAGATGAAGCGCATGCGAAAATGCAAAGGAGGTCAAAACCGTTAATAACAATAGTGCTCTCATCGCCTCTGTCCGCCGTAAAATTTCGTAATAAAGCTAAGCGCAAAAAGTGTGATGATCCCTTCTAAAACAGCCAGGATCGCACCTTCGAGCGAGATAAGCGTCGCGATAGCAAAAAACTCCCGTCCGCTGATGAAAAGCACGAGATCAAGAAGTAGCATCGAGCAAACAATCGGCACGAAACCCGCCAAAAATAGATAAATTTTTTGCATGCGCGCTTTTAGCTCTTGCGCTTTTGCGGCGGCGGCAAAGAGCCCGCCCAAAACCGCCGGAAAGCCGATGACTGCGGTATTTACGCCGAGCACGCTAAGCCCTCCGAAGCCGAAAAATACCCCTTGCAAAAACAGCGCGACGAAAATCGCCAAGATCGCGCGCGAGCCCAAAAACGCGCCCACGAGCCCGCTTAGCATCAAATGCATGGAGCTGACGCCCACGGGCAGGTGCACGAAAGATGCGACGAAAAACAGCGCGCTAAAACATGCGATCCTCGGGATTTCAGACTGCCTTACGCGCCATAAAATCGCCGCCACGGCAGGCGCCGTAACCGCCCAGCCAGCTAGCAGCACGGGCGCACTCAAAACTCCTTCGCTAATGTGCATGACTCGCCTCCTTTAAATCGCTCCCGTTTTTTAGACGCGCAAAAACGCGGGAGCTAGTTAAATTTAAGGCATTTGCGACCTTTGCGATAATTGCCTTGATTGCTACAGGCCTTGCTTTTACGGCTTTAGTCGCGGCAAAATTTGCGGCTTGCGTCCTGTTTGCGGCAGCTGTCAGCGCAAGACTCGGAGCGGTCTCAAAACCGTTTGCGGAACCGGTAAATTTGATAAATTTTACGGCTTGCATGGCGCAAGAATTTTCGCTTGCTACATTTGCAGGAGCGGCAAGTGGATTTCGCGATGCAAAATTTAAAGCTCCGAGCGATCTTGATACGATGCTTGTGCGGTAAAATAGGACCTGCGAAATTTTAAAAGGCAGGGTTTGCAAAATTTCAAAAAGCGAAATTTTGCGCGCGGGTATTTTACGCTCATAAATCCACGGATATGAAATTTTACGGCTCGAAGCTCCTAAGAACGGATTTCTACCGAGCAAAATTTTACACAGCAGAGCTTCGTTACTTAAAATTTTACTCGGCGAAATTCTGCTCCGTAAATCTTTAACCAAACCCCGAGACTCAGACTGCGCGCGGGTGCAAAACAACAAAATTCTGCCCCGTAAAATTTTAGCCGCAGAATTCGCTGGAAATTCTACGCTCAAAAGCAAAACGTGCGAAAATAAAATTTCAAAGCCCTGCCTAAGCGTAAATTTAAATTTATCCGCAGCGACGCAAATTTCGCCCGAAAAAAGAGATCTCACCGAGCCGCTCCGTTATTTTTTCAGCTCGTCTGCTTTGATCCAAAGCACGGCGCCCAGCTCATTTACGGGCTGCTCGCTTCCTTTGGCAGCTTCCTCTTCGCTAAGAGCCGCAAAGCCCCACCAGCCGGCAACCGGCATCACGAAGCTAAACTCGCCTGCGCCGTTAGTTTTAACGACCTGCGTGACATGCGCCTCGCTAGGGGCTTTGTAGCCTTTATCGTTATATAGCTCGATCTCCACGTCCGCGCCCGGGACGGGCTTTCCGTGCAGTAAAAAAACTCCGCTAAATATCTCGCCCGCATACAGCGCATAAGGCCGCACTAGCGGCACGATCTCCGCCTCTAGCCCGAGCGGCTTATCCCAGCCTTCGCCCGCGCCGTAAGCATCGACATAGGTTTTGGTGATATGGCGAATCATCTTGCGCTCGGCCGGCTCGGCATAGGGTTTCGGATCGAAATAAAACGCTAAAAGTGATGGCTTGTCAGCTTTAAATTCCGCCGCAAAATAGGAATTTTCACCCTTTTTCTGCTCTTTTAGGCTGCTTAGGAGCGATTTTTTCTCGCCATCAATAAAAACGCCGAATTCTGAGGGCTTTTGTAGATTCATAGACTCCTGTAAAAACGGATGGGAGAATTCCAAATTTAGCTTTAAAGTAGCGTCTTTTTGATTCTCTACTACATTTTTATCCGTCGTAAGAACGCCGAAATGTGCGAACGCAAGGCTCGCCGCGAAAATTCCTAAAAAAGCAAATTTTGCCTTCATGTAATACCTTTCATAATAAAATATTACGGAATTGTATCACTTTTTTTCATCCGTATTGCTTAAATGTGGGTTTATTTTGAGTATTTAAAGCAAACTTTGGTTAAAATGTCGCAATTTAAATTACCAAAAAGAGGCAGAAAATGATAAATTTAAAACTTATCGAGACGAATTTCGACGAATTTAATAAAAAACTCATCGCCAAAAAAGTCCCGCCGCAAACCCTGCAAACGCTACTAGATGCCTACAACGAGCTAAAATCTAAAAAGACGGAGTTAGAGAATCTTCAAGCTGTGCAAAACGCAAAGAGCAAGGAGCTCGGCCTCGCCGCACGCGAGGGCAAGGACGTAGGCGCGCTAAAATCGCAGCTTGAGGAAAACAAGCAAAAGATCCAAAACCTAAGCGAGCTAGTAAACGAGCGCGAGCAGAGCCTAGAAGCGATCGCCGCGTGCGTGCCGAATATCATCGACGACGACGTGCCGATCGGTGCGGACGAGAACGAAAACGTCTGTATCAAAAAGGTGCTGCAGCCGCGCACGTTCGACTTCGCGCCCAAGCAGCACTTCGATCTCGGCGAGGCGCTGAGATGGCTTGATTTCGAGCGCGGCGTTAAACTCAGCGGCAGTCGCTTCACCGCGATCCGCGGGCTGGGCGCAAAACTGAATATGGCTCTCATCAATTATATGATCGAATTTAACAACTCGCGCGGCTTCGAGCTCGTAAATATGCCGTTTTTGGTGCGCGATCAGATCCTCTACGGTACGGGTCAGCTGCCCAAATTTAAAGACGACCTCTACCGCGTTGACGACGAGGAGCAAAACCTCTACCTCATCCCTACGAGCGAGGTTACGGCGACAAATCTCTTCAACGATGAAATTTTACGCAGCGAGGAGCTGCCGATCAAGCTCACCAGTTACAGCCACTGCTTTCGCAAGGAAGCGGGCTCGGCGGGGCGCGATACGCGCGGCATGATCCGCCAGCATCAGTTCGAAAAAGTCGAGCTCGTCGCCATCACGCGCCCAGAGGATAGCGCAAAGATGCTTGAGGAGATGATTTCGTGCGCGAGCGATCTGTTAAGCAGCCTTGGCCTTCCGCACAGACACATGCTGCTTTGCAGCGGCGATCTGGGCTTTAGCGCCGCAAAAACCGTGGATTTGGAGGTTTGGCTGCCGGGGCAGAACCAATACCGAGAGATCAGCTCGATCAGCAACTGCCGCGATTTTCAGGCGCGCAGAGCCAAGATCCGCTTCAAAGACGGCAAGAAAAATAGCCTGGTTCACACGCTAAACGGCTCCTCGCTCGCGGTCGGCCGCACGCTGATCGCGGTGATGGAAAACTACCAGCGCAAAGACGGCAACATCGAAATCCCGCGCGTTTTAGAAAAATATATGTAGGCGGCCCGTGCGAAAGCCTTACAAAAGCCCAAATTCTAACGCCCGCTTCGCCCCCGCAGGGTTTTGCGCGGAAAAATTCAAAAAGCACAGCGTTAAATTTTTCGCGCCGCAAAACGCGGGATTTTTTGCAACAAAATTTGGTAGCACGAAATTTTACGGCACAGAGCCCAGGGTGCGCGATGCCGAGTTTCGCGATTTTAAATTTTGCAATGAAACGCTTCGTCATACGCGACAAATTCGGCAATCACGGCACTCGCATTTTAAATTTCACGACGAGAAATTTAATGGTGCAAATTTTACGGCCTGCAGAACGGAATTTTTAAGAGCGAACTTTCGTAGCGCGGAATTATGCAAATCAAAATTTATGGCACGCGGCGTCAAATTTTACAAAGCAGAATTGCGCGAGACGGGCTTTTCAGCTTGCATTGCGAAATTTTATGCAGCTAAATTTCACGGCGCGAAATTTCACGAGATGAAGTTCCAGACGCTAAATTTAAAGCTTAAAATGAAATTTAACGCAGCGAAATTCGACGAGATAAAATTCCGCGATGGTGCGCTTTTAAAATTTGCCGCCGCAAAAGGGCTACGACGCAGTCCTAGTCTTTGCGCCGCTGCGCCCTTTAAATTTATCGCGCTGCAAAACGCAGGATTTTTTGCAACAAAATTTGACGAAGCAGAATTTTACGGCGTGAAATTTCATAAAACAAGATTACGCCGCAAAAAATTTTATGCCACAGAATTTGCGGCGAAGTGCGAGAAATTTTGCGGCATGAAACGGCGCGGAGCGGGCGCGTGAAGATCGCGCTTTTCGGCGGTAGTTTCGATCCGCCGCACGCAGGACACGCCGCCGCGGTAAAGGCGATCTTATCAAGCCTAAAGCCCGATTTGCTGATCACAATGCCGTCGTTTCTAAACCCGTTTAAAAAGAGCTTTTCGGCGCCTCCGCAGCTGCGGCTTAGATGGTGCCGCGCGCTGTGGAGCGACACCCCGGGCGTGGAGGTAAGCGATTATGAAATTTCGCAAAACCGCTCGGTACCCACGATACAAAGCGTGAAATTTCTGCTCGAAAAATATGGCGCAAGCGGCAAAATCGCGGCGGAAACGGCAGCCTCGGCGAGCAAAACTCAAGCGGCCATAGCGGATAAGGCTCTACCTAACGGCGCAAATATCGCGAATAAAATTTCTGCCGGTGCTTATACTCCTGGCAATGCAGACGAAATTTTACCCAAGAAGACGGACGGGGCTTTGTCGTGCGGCATAGCTAAAATTTCAAGCGACGATGCCTGCACCGCCGTTAATACGGATAGAGTAAGTATCTCTGACAACGCAAAAAACAAAATTCTGCAAGGCAGCGTGGCAGATGAAATTTTGATCTGCGATGGAAGTGAAACAAAGGGGATTTCGCAAAGCACGGTGAGTGGAATTTCGGGCGGCTGTAAAAGTAATGCGGGCGGTGCAAACGACGTAAGCAAAATTTTAAGTGCAGATAAAATTTCAAGCGTCGTCGCAAGCAAAGTGTCCGACATCGGCATGAGAGAAATTTCAAACTCCGTCGGGGGCGAAATTTCGAGTACTAGCAAAATTCCGAGCGCTGTCCGGAACGAAATTTTAAGCGCGAATAAAATTTTAAGCGCAGACGCGAGCGAAATCACAAATACAAGCGTAATTTCAAGCTCCGTTGCAAGCGAAATTTCAAGCGGCAATGCGAATTGCATGGCCGACGCAGGCAACGCAAATTTCGCGGGTAGCAGCTCAAATAGCGCAGGTGACACAGGCAGCGTAAATGATGCGGATGACGCGAGCGATGTGAGTAGTGCAGATGAAGCAAGCAAAGCAAACAGCGCGAACCATACAGACACAGCACCAAAGCTCTACATCGTCGTGGGCGCCGACAACCTAGCCGAGCTTCATAAATGGCGCGATTTTAGCGAGCTGCAAAAATTAGCGGAGTTTGTCGTGCTTACGAGGCCCGGCTACGAGATCCCGCGGCAGTGGGCGGACCTAAAGCGGATCGAGATTGCCGTAGATGCGAGCTCAAGCGGTTTTAGGCGAGATTTCAAAGGCGAAATCCCGCCCAAGATCGCAGCAGAGGTCATAAAATTTTATAAAAGGAAAGATATGCAAGATCCAAAGCAAAGGGCGGAAAAGATCGCCGAAATTTTAAACGAAAAGAAAGCCGAAGACGTCCAGATCATCGATATGGAGGGGCGCGAATATATCGCGAAATTCGTAGTTATCGCCACTATGCTGACCGCCCGCCACGCAGCCTCGCTCATCGAGGAGCTAAAAAGCGTGCTTAAGCCGCTTGGGGAGGAGTTTTTGGCTATCGAAAGCGGCGATGAGTGGAGCGTCGTCGATCTCGGCGACATCATAGTCCATCTCATCAGCGAGGCTTACCGCGCCAAATACAATATCGAGGACTTCCTCGACAAGCTCAAAAAAGAGCAATTTTAAGGAGGGAGCGTGCCGAGACAGACCTGGAGCAGCAAGCTCACATATATCTTAACCGTCGCAGGCGCCACGATCGGCTTTGGCTGCACGTGGAGGTTTCCGTATCTAGTCGGCGAAAATGGTGGCGGCGCCTACGTTCTCGTGTTTTGCATCGCAATGATCGTGCTTGGAATCCCGATGATCTTAGTAGAAAACGTCATCGGACGTCGCGCGCTAAGAAACTGCGTCGATGCCTTTGCAGCGCCTAAAAAGGACGGCTCGTGCATAAAGCCCGCATGGAAGATCGTAGGCATCATGGGCGTAATCGGCGCGTTTGGAATTTTAGCCTACTATATGGTCCTCGGCGGCTGGGTGCTAACCTACATCGTAAACATCGTAAGCGGCAACTTCGACCTCTCCGCGCGGATCACCGACCCCGCATTCACGCAGAAATTCTACGCAGATCATATCGAAAATAGCCCGCTCGGCGTCGGAGCTTACACGATCGTTTTCATAGCGATCAACTGGTACATTTTGAAAAACGGCATCATCGAAGGGATCGAAAAATTCGTAAAATTTCTAATGCCCGCGCTATTTTTGTGCTTCATAGCGGTGATCCTTACGAATTTAACGCTGGAAGGCGCAAAGGAAGGCGTGAAATTTTACCTCGGCGTCGATTTTGCAAAGATCACGCCCAAGCTTTTGATCGACGTTTTGGGGCAGGTCTTTTTCGCGCTCTCACTCGGTTTCGGCGTGATGATCACGCTGTCTAGCTTTTTAAACAAAGACGAGAAGCTGATGCAAACAGCCACCATCACCGCAGTCGTAAACACGCTCATCGCCGTGCTTGCGGGCTTTATGATCTTCCCGTCGCTCTTTAGCGCAGGGCTTGAGCCGAGTAGCGGCTCGTCGCTAGTTTTTAAAAGCCTGCCGATCGCGTTTTCGCACATGCCGTTCGGCAACGCCGTCGCGGTGGTCTTTCTCTCGATTTTGCTCATCGCCGCGCTTACGACGTCCATCACGATCTATCAGGTCATCATAAATTTCGTCGAGGAGCGCTTCGGATTTTCAACGTTAAAGGCGGTAAATTTAACGCTCGGCGGCGTCTTCGTGCTCGGCAACCTGCCCTGCATACTCTCAAGCAGCGTGCTTGCGGACGTTAAAATTCTGGGGCGCTCGGTTTTCGACGCCTTCGACTTCGTAAGCGCGAACGTCTTTTTCGTGCTAACAGCGCTGCTGTGCTGCATCTACGTGGGCTGGGTGCTGAAAAAGGACGCGATCTACGAGCTCACCAACGAAGGCGATTTGAGCGCGAGGCTCGCGGGAGTTTGGTTTTTATATGTCAAATTTATCCTGCCGCTCATCATCGCGGTGATCTTCGGGTACGGAATTTTCGGCTAAATTTAAAGCCGCAAGAGTTTTAAATTTTAAATTTGTCCGCGGCGGTGCGGCGAAATTTTAAAATTTCATTCGCTCTGTTACACACACTGCGGCGTAAGTTTTTACTCGGTGCGACACATTGTATTGAAACTTGCGGCACGGCGGTCTTGCGACTAGGTGCGAGACACTGCACCGCAGTTATAATATAAATTCAGCGCAGGCGTAGCCTGCCCCTTGTAAAGCGTCGTCGGGGGTTAGGTGGGGTTTGGGGCGAGTAGAGCAATACGGTGCTGCAGAAGCAGCGCCGCCTCTGCGAGAAGTGCGACCTCGCAACCGAGGCCCCTTCTCGCCCCATAGAAAGCTTTGACGCGTCTAGCGAAGCGGGCGGCGGAATTTTAAATTGTATCTGCACGCGCTGTGCAAGCGTGATGACAAGCGCAAAAGTGCGCGGCTAAATTTTAAAATTACATCTGCCGCCGCGACATAAAATTTCCGCGATAGGCTCGCGATAAATTTAAAATTTAGCTGCAATTTAGGGGTTTGCAATGCTTCTGTTTTTCCTTACGATCTTCCCGATATCGCTGATGCCGGGCATCAACATGACCTACGCGCTAAATCTCGGCATCGCGCGCGGCTATCTTAGGGCGCTGCCTGCGCTGCTGGCGCAGGTGCTGGGCGTCACGCTCGTGGCGCTTGCGTGCATATTCGGCGTCGCGGGCATTCTGCCTGCGCACCCTGCGGCGCTTAGCGCGATTAAAATTTTAGGCGGCGCGTATATTTTCTATCTGGGTGTCGCGACCTTTTTAGCGCGCGGAAATTTTAAGCTGCAAAAACAAAAGCGCAGCGAAAATATCTTCCTACAAGGCTTCGTAGTCGCGGTCTCAAACCCCAAGGCGTGGATATTTTTTACCGCGCTCTTTCCTCCATTTTTGGACGCGGGCAATCTTTTCGGCGCGCGCACATTTGCCCTCGTAGCCACGCTATGCGCCAGCGAAAGTATCTGCCTTAGCATCTACGCGCTGGGTGGAGCGGTGCTAAAAAATCTTCTGAAAACCCACCTGAAATACCTCGAAATTTTCTGCTCGGTGCTGATGTGCGCGATCGGGCTGTGGATGATTTTGGGCTAAAATTTTGATTAAATTTAGCGCCCGAGCTTTGATAGAATTTTTAAATTTAAAGATAGATTGAAAAGTGGTATTGCTGCGGCTAAATTCCGAGAAAAATCCCGAAATTTAGCCGCTAGCTTTGAATTAAAATTTTAAGCGATCGACCGCGTACGCTAAACGCCGCGGCAATTATCGTCCGTAGCGAACCGGCGGCGCGTTTAGGCGGTTTTGGCTTTGTGTAGTATCGCCGTACCGCGTGCGCTTAAATTTAATCTCTGCCGTGAAGCTCATCGATGTAAAATTTCACAGAGCCGAGACCCTCTTTTTTCGCCCATTCGTAGGCGCTTGAGACGAACTCCCAGTTGATGCCCGCGTAGAATTTCTCCAAATATTTCGGGCGCGCGTTGTGCTCATCGATGTAATACGCGTGCTCCCAAACGTCCACGACTAGAAGCGGCACGAGCCCCTCGGTCACCGGCGTGGCGGCGTTTTGGGTAGCTTTGATGCAAAGCTTGCCTGATTTTGGATCGTAAGCGAGCCACACCCAGCCCGAGCCGAAATGCGCCGCAGCAGTAGCCAAAAACTCGCTTTTAAAATCCGCAAAATTTTCCGCCAGCGCCGATTTTAGCTCCGCAGACGGCTCGCTAGGCTTTGCGATGCAATCCCAGTAAAAATCGTGGTTGTAAACCTGTGCTGCGTTGTTAAAAAGCCCGCCGCTAGCAGCCGTTACGATCTCGTAAAGCCCCTTGCCCGCAAACTCACCCGATTCGGTAAGTTTATTCAAATTTGCCACGTAAGTCGCGTGATGCTTGCCGTGGTGATAATCACAGGTTTCTTTACTTACGACTGCGTTGTGCGCCGCATCGAACGGCAACTCTCTAAGTTTAAACATCTTTCTCTCCTTGAAATGATTTGAAATGATTATATCCTAAAATTTCTAAATGATTAATAAAATTTATTATTTAGGATTAATTTTAAGATGAATTTCAATCTAAGCTCGTTCCTTGTTATACTCGCGCTTCAAATTTAAAATTTAGGCGGTTTTGAATAACCAAAGGCTTTGTTCTTATCCTCATCGGAGCGCTTTTGAGTGCGACCGGGCTTACGGACTTAAGCACGCTTCTAGTACGCACGATCGGCGCCGTGATCCTAGGCGTATTCATCCACCGCGAGAAAATTTCTGCGCACAAAGCACCCTCTTATTTCTCATAATTTCAAGCGCCGTGATGCTGAAATTAATTTAGAATTTTGGCGAATTTAGCTAAGCTTAGCGCTAAATTTAACGCAAAGGAAAACCATGAAAATCATCGAAGGCTCGCTTGCTCTTAAGGGCAGCGAAAAAATTCTAATTATCAACGCCCGCTTCAACCACATCATCACCGATCGCCTAGTCGAGGGGGCGCACGATGCGTTTTTGCGCCACGGCGGCAAGGAGGAGAACTTAAGCCTGATGCTTGTTCCAGGCGCTTTTGAGATCCCGCTCGCGCTTGAAAAGGCGCTAGCTTCCAAGCTTTACGACGCCGTCGTTTGCCTAGGGGCGGTGATCCGCGGCTCTACTCCGCATTTTGACTACGTAAGCGCCGAAGTAAGCAAGGGCATCGCAAACACCATGCTAAAATACGGCGCACCCGTGACCTTCGGCGTGCTTACTACCGATAACATCGAGCAAGCGATCGAACGAGCAGGTGCAAAGGCAGGCAATAAGGGCTTTGAAGCGATGAGCGGCGCGATTGAGCTTCTAAGTCTATTTCGCAACATAAAGGCGTAAAATGGCTACCAGGCACCAAGCCAGGCTCGCTGCAATCTCGCTGCTTTACTCTAAAGATATGAACGGCGGCAGCGAGGACTTTGCGGACGAATATCTGGAGGAAAAGCGCATTCGCAACGAGCAGCGCAACTGGACGCTGGCGCTTCTGCGTGGCGCTAGCGAAAATCTCGCCGCGGTCGATGCGCTGATAGATAAAAATTTAAAGGAATTCAAGCTCGCCGAAATTTCTGCTCTGGAGCGCGCGATACTGCGGCTCGGGGCGTATGAACTGCGCTTTACGGACACGGACGCGGGCATCGTCATCAACGAAGCGATCAACTCCGCCAAAGAGCTTGGCATTTCGTCCAAATTTATAAACGGCGTGCTGGACGCGCTAAAAGATAGCCCCGTAAACATCGCGGCGGATAAAATTTCCAAGCCGAATACGGCAAGCGTAAATTCCGAGCTATCCACAGCGACAAGCGAAAATTCCAAGCCCGCTGCGGCGAAAAGCTCCGCTATTTCAGATACGAACGTTGTAGCAAAAAATTTCATCCCCGCAGACACGGACGGCGAGACGAAAAATTTTACTAAGGCAAAGAGAAGCGGCACACCGAAAAATTCTGCGGCAAGTAGAAGCGGGGCATCCAAAAAGCCCGCTAATTTGAAAACTCGCAGTGCGCCCGCCAAAAAATCCGCCGCGAGCAAAAAATTTAAAACGGAGGGAAATTTTAAGACCGGAGACAAATTTAAGACGGAAAAAACGGGCAAAAATTTCAAAACTGGCGAGCGAAGTAAAAATTTTAAGACAGGCGAACGAGGCAAAGACGCCGCACCGAAAAGAGAGAGCGCAGATAGAAATTTCAGGGCGAGCAAAAACGCGGCATCGAAAAAGAGCGCTGCTGGTAAAAATACTGTGCCCAAAAGTAGCGCGGGGCGTAAAATCTCTACCGCGCCGAAAAAATCTGCTGGCGGCAGAGGCGCCGTCTCAAAAAGACCCGCAGGCAGCAAAAGCGCGGCTCACGGCAAGGATAAGCAGTGAAACTCTGCGTCGCGCTTGATCTGGGCTCGAAACAGGAGTGTTTACAGCTGGCGGAGCAGCTTGCGGACTTTTCGGATAAAATTTGGCTCAAAGTTGGGCTGCGAACTTATTTGCGCGATGGAGCGGGATTTGTGGAGGAGCTAAAAAAGCTCGGAAATTTTAAAATTTTCCTCGATCTAAAGCTTTATGATATCCCAAACACGATGGACGATGCCGCCGAGGAGATCGCTAAGCTTGGCGTAGATATGATAAACGTGCACGCAAGTAGCGGCAAACGCGCGATGGCTACGGTGATGGAACGACTGGACAGGCTCGGTTCGCGTCCGCTAGTGCTCGCGGTTTCGGCGCTAACGAGCTTTGATCAGGCCGAGTTTAGCTCGGTTTACGAGCAAAATTTAAGCGACGCCGTGCGCAAATTTAGCGTGATGAGCTACGAAGCTGGGCTTGACGGCATGGTCTGCTCGGCGTTCGAGAGCCGCCTGATAAAGGACGCAACGAGCGCAAATTTTATCACGCTTTGCCCTGGCGTACGGCCGTTTGGCGAGAGCGCGGCAGATCAAAAGCGAGTAGCGGATCTAGGCGTCGCACGCGAAGCGAGGGCTGATTTTATAGTAGTCGGTCGGCCGATCTATCAAAGCGCCGATCCGCGCGAAATTTGCGAACGGATTTTGGGTCAAATTTAGCGCCAAAGCTTGCGTAAAATTTGACGCAAGCTCGTTTTAAGCGCCGTTTCCGCGCGAAAGAAATTTTAATTAAATCATCGCACAAAGGTGGCTCGGATGACGCCAAAGCGCCGTCGTCATCTTTTTACAAAATTCGTTGGGAATTGAAACTGATAGATATTTCCTCCCTCCCAGCATTTTTCTGGGTAGAATTTCATCCCGTTGGGAATTGAAACTTAGTTACGTAGCTGTCATAGACGTTGTTCCCTGTGAGTAGAATTCCATCCCGTTGGAGTTTGAAACAAACGTATCAGATTTTTGCATTTGGTGCAAGGCGGAAGCGTAAATTTGCTCCGTCGGGGATTTAAAACGTTTAATCTTTGCCGCGCCCAAGCCCACTGCTAGCTTACGAATAAAATTTCCGATAACGAGCGCGGGCGGACGTCTTAGCACTAAAAAGCGGCGCGCATAAGCGCGGCGGCGGCCCGGCGGCGAGATAAAATTTTAAAAATTTTTCGCACCGCATGGATAAAATTTTAAAATTTGCCTCGCACGAGTGAAATTTTGAAATTCCGCACTCTCAAGGGGCTTTAAAATTTTGTCCAAATGGCGAGTCTGGCGAAATCTAAATAAAGATTGGAGTAAAATTTGAGTAAAGGCGCGAGCGATTTTAAGAAAATCCCCTATGTCGGCGAGGCGACAGAGGCCGATCTTCTCGCACTCGGCTACGAGGGCATCGCTTCTAAAGGGCGCGGATCCGAGCAGATGTATGAATGCACAAAGGCGCTCGGACGCGGCAGCGACAGGTGCATCCTCTACGTTACCGAGGCCAGCTACTACGCCAGCACACCCCGCCCAGACAAAGCCAAGCTGAAATGGTGGCTTTGGAAGGACTAAATTTACGAATTTGACCCGCGCCGTTTATAAATTTAAACGGATTTACTAACGACCGACACGGCTATATTTGCAGTACGAAACGGCGCCTCACGGAAGTACAAGCTAGCAAGCGCAACGAACGGCGCAAATTTTATGCGCGAGCTTTGCGAATACAATGCGATAAAGCGGCGCGCGAAGGGCGTAAATTTAACGGGCGCCTTATGACGGGGCGCTGCAAAGCGGAAGGACGGTAGAGATGAAATTTTTTGCTACTTTGATTTTGTGTGCGAGCGCGCTTTTGAGCGAGACGATCAGCGCGAAATATGAGATTTCGTTCGGCGTTTTCGGCGCGGTCGGCAGCGCAAACACGCGGCTCGTGCGGCAGGGCGATCGCTACGAGATCGTCATGGATGCCGTTGCGCAGGGCGTCGCGGGCAGCCTAAGCGGGCAAAGGCGCGAGAGCTTCCGCTCAAAGGGGCGCGTCGTGGCGGGGCTTTTGATGCCCGATCTCTACGTCCACGAGGTCTCGCGCAAAAAGGGCAAAACGACGAAAAACGAGCGCAAAACCTACGCCTTCGACTACGCGCGCAAAACGATAAAATTTCAAAAGTTCAAGGGCGCGGGCGGCGAGCTACAGCTCGTAAGCGATGAAATTTTGCCCTATTTTGCGACGAACGACCTGCTGAGTTTGTTTTTCAATTTCTCTAAAATCCCGCACTCGGGCGATAAATTTTTCGTCCGAGCCGCGGGCGCAAAGAGCGCCGACGGAAGGATCGACATCGAAAGGCCGCGCGGAAGCGCCGCCGCAAATATCGCGAGCGAGCTTGGCGTCGCGCCGCCTAACGATGCGGATACCAACTCCGGCGCAGCGGCAAGCGCAAGCTCTAGCGGAGCAGACACGAAAACCGGCACAACGGACGTAAATTTTAAAGGGCGCGGCGCGGGCGCAGATAAGCAGGCTGCGGCGATCTACGTGGTTTTCATCAACCAGCCGATATTTTCGAGCAGCCGAGGCGAGCTGCACCTGAGCCTAAACGAACGCGGTTACGCCGATCGCGCCGTTTTGAAGGACGTGCTGCTCTTCGGCGACATCCGCGCACGGCTCGTGGAATGAGACTTCGTAAATTTGAAAAATGCCTGAATTAAAAATTTTTAACTCTTAAAAGATAATTTGGCGCGTCTAGGTCTTTATTAAATTTTAATTTCATATATTTTTTAAGCTCGTTATATTCTTTATTAGTGGGTATAAATATAAAAAATTTATTGTAAAGTGCATCTATAATTAAAGCATCGACAAACCTACATGAAAATAATCCGCCCTTAAACAAATGAAAAATCATTTGCGGTGTAAAAATGAATACAACCGCTCCCATACAGCAAAATAACATTATAAAGACTATCATAGAGTCATCAAATATCGCACCATAAATATAAGCGAGTACGTATATGGCAAGACAGGTTTTTCCTGCGATTCTTTCCGTTTCCGTATATTTATGTGTTTCGCTTTCATAAAAAAATGCGAAAGTCTTTTTGAAATATAAAATCTCATCAAATTTCATTACGAGCTGCTCGCCTGATTTTATACATTTTATGCTTGAGTTTAAAAATATAAATTTTCTTCCGTAATGCTGCGAAAAACCCTTAAGAGCCCTAGCAACCAAAGGTCCAGTGAGCAAGATATTTGCAACTTTTCTATCGTAGGGGATATTAAATACTAAATTTATAAACATGGCAAAACAAAGCAATACCGCTATAGTTATAATATATACGATCGTTATATAATCTTTGATGACTAGCGGCTCTTTGTCGTAATCTCGAGTTTTAGCGCCCCGCGATGAAACACCGCCCGAGTTTAAATTTTGAAATTTTACCTCGGTTTGTGAGTTTAAATTCGTACCTTTTAAATTTGTATCTCGAAAATTTGCGCCGCAAAGATAATCGGCTTGCGATTCGGAGTTTGTTTGATTAAAATTCGCATTTTTAAAGCTTTTGCTACTCAAATTTGTATCGTTTAAATTTAATGAGCTGCGATCCGTTGCATCGCTTAAATCCGCATCGTCAAAGATGTCGGTACTAGCGCCTTTTCGCAGCTTTTGTTTTAAATTTCGGCGCTGTTCGTTTATAAGCTTTTTTGATTCCTCAATCCGCACTTTATCCAAAAAATATCCTTAAATTTAAATCGCTCGTATTTTATAACTTTGGGCTTAAATCGCAATAAATCGCGTTCGTTTCGCGCGTTTTTGATTTTATTAAAATATGTGCTTTTGCGTCGCGCCGCATACAGTGCAATTACGGCAGCAAGGCGCGCGGCAAAAGAAACGGACCACATTTTCGGATCGATTCATTTCTTAAATTTTCTTATGAAATCGCTCGCGTCCCGCGCCGTCATCGCTGAGCTCATAACGGCGATCCTGTCGGCTCCCGCGCGTAGGACGGAGACAAAATTGCGCGGCGTTATACCACCCAGCGCGTAAATTTCGCCGTCGTAAAACCCACGTACGGCGCGGATCAAATTTAGCCCCCTCGGCGTGAGCCCCGCCTTGCAATCGGTCGCGAATATGTGGCTCAAGCAGATCGCGCTCGCACCCAGCTCCAGTGCCTCGCGCGCCTCCGCCTCGCTGTGGCAGGAAGCGACCAATTTTTTAAAATTTGCGCGCAAAAACTCCGCCCCTCGCGCCGCGCTAAAGCTCCGCAAAACCCCGAGCGGCAGCCATAAATTTCTCTCACCCGCCCGCAGTGCAAAATCTGCAAAATTATGCACAAAGATCGCGGGCGAGCGCCTTGCCCTCTCTGCGCTCTGCGCGCCCTTCGCATTCTCCGAGTTTTCCGCCCCTTTCACGCTCTGTGAATTTTCTACGCCCTCTTTACTTTCCGAGTTTTCTGCGTACTGCGCGCTCCGTGAGCTCCCCGCGTTTTTTGCACTATGCACATCATTCGCGTTTTTTGTACTTTGCACACCCTGCATACTTCCCGCATTTTCTGCGCCCCGTACGCCTTCTGTCGCGAGTTTTGTTTCGCATACGACGCCGCGAAGCGAAATCTCGCCTGGCGTGCTATCATTCTCGCAGTTTGCAGCGCTAGTAAAATTTTCAGACAGAATTTCATCTAAAACACAAGCGGAATTTTTAGGCCAAATCTCATCCGTAGCGGCGTGCTTGCGAGCTGTATCCGCGCAAAGCTCGCTCTTGCCGCTGCCCAAATGGAGCTTTTTTGGCGCAACTTCGTCCTCGTCGCGCTCGTAGAGCAAAATTTTATCCGCGCAGGCCGCGCTCGCGTCCAATCCGCCCGCGAAAGCCTGGGTTTCGCCAAATTTAGCGGCACTAGCTTCATTTACAATAATTCCGTCCGCACGGGCTGTATCCGCGCAAAACCCGCTCTTGCAGGCATTTAAAATTTTACCAAACAGCGCCGCATAGGCCGTTTCGTCTAAATCCTTTTCGCGCACGACGATCTCGCCTACGCCCGCCGCGGCAAAATCCGCTATACGCGCGAGTAGCGCCGCCTCACCGCCGCAGAGCGCGCGATTTGTGATGATCGTAATGCGTAAAGCAAGCCCTAAATCCTGCATCTGCCCGCTCCTTTAAGCTCAACATCCGTACGCGAGGCAGCACTCAAATTTAAAATTTTGCCTGCGATACTAGGGATTAAAATTTTACTTGCTAGGGCGAGCGCCGAAATCCCCGCCGTCACGCCATATTTCAAAATTTCGCCCGCCTTAATAAGGTCTGAAATTTCCGCCGCAGCGCTAAAACTCAAAGCGTTCGCCCAGCTCCTCGATTTTAGCGACCTTGCGTTGCCACCGCATAGGAACCTGAAGCTCGTGCCGTTTTTAAATTTAAAATTTATGCCGCCCGCGGGCTCGGAATCTGCACTGCCCTTAAATTTTAAATCCGCGTATGTGTTCCTAGGCCTTAAATTTACGCACGAATTTTGTAACTCAAAATTTCCCGCGCCCGCTGATGACACGATGTCGAAAATTTTATAATCCGTCATAACGCCATAAATTTTATCGCCGTGTACGGCAACGTAAAATTCGGCGTCGTATTTTACGCTAAAAATTTTACTTCTGCGCTGGGCAGCACTAAATCCGCCCTCGAGCCCGGCGCTGCAAATCTCGCGTCTAACGCCGTAAATTTCATCCACGCACGCGGCAGAATTTCGCGCCTCACACATAGATATACTCGCTCATCAGTGGCTGCAGCCCGCAGCCGCTGATCGCCTCGCAGACCTCGCTTACGCTGCGCGCGTCGCTGATCTCGAACTGCTCGTCGCCCCTCTGCTCGCTGTGTCCGCCTATACCCACGCTTACGCCCGCTGAAATTTTGCTCGCCGCGATCCTAATCGCATTGTCGCGGAAGCCCGCCCTCTCGCGCGTGGAGATCGTGATCTGCGCACTTGGTAGCAGCAGCCGATACGCGCACATGACCTGCAGCAGCTCGCGCTCGCCGACGCCCTTCGGGTTTATTTTATCGTTATTGATGATCGGGCGCAGGCGCGGCACCGAAAAGGCAATCTCGGCGCACGGGTACTTGCGCTGAAGCAGCCACGCGTGCACGCCCGTAGCAAAGGCATCGCGGCGGAAGTCTCCGAGCCCCAAAAGCGCCGCAAAGCCCACGCCGCGCATACCGCCTCTAATCGCGCGCTCTTGAGCTGCGAAGCGATACGCAAAAACGCGCTTGTTGCCCGCAAGATGCAGCTGCGCGTAGCGCGCGGGGTCGTAGGTTTCTTGAAAAACGGTGACGAAATCGACGCCGCAAGCATGCAAATAGGCGTAATCGGCGGAGTTTAGCGGATAAATTTCGACGCCGATTACCTTAAAATACTGCCGCGCGAGCTCGCAGGCGCGCCCGATGTAGCGCACGGGGCTGTTTTTCTCGCTCTCGCCCGTGAGGATCAAAATTTCTTCTAGTCCGCTCGCCGCGATCGCCTCAAACTCCGCCTTTAGCTGCGTCTCATCGAGCCTTGCGCGCGCGATTTTGTTTTTGCAGTTAAAGCCGCAGTAAACGCAGAGATTGTCGCAGTAGTTTGAGATGTAAATCGGCGTGAAAACGGCGATGTTGCTGCCGAAATGCGCCGCTTTTTCGCGCGCTGCGGCTTGCGCGATCTGCTCCAAATGCTCGCCCGCGCGCACGCTTAGTAGAGCGGCAAAATCGCGCAGACCTCTGTTTTTCGCGCCGATCGCCCTTTGCACGTCAGCCTCGCTCGCCTCCTCACAAAAGCCCTCGCGCAGAGCAAGCGTACGCTCCATCATCTCGCTTCCAATATCCTCCATGCCCGCTAGATAGCCGGTTCCCATCATCTTTAAAATTTTCCTTTTAAATTTTCATTTAAATTCTACGCGACACATTTGCGTGCAAATTTATGTGGCGCAAAGTTTCCTTTCGTTTGGTTTAGAAGCGCATTTTAGCAGGATTTAGGTAAAAAATTGCAAAACGAGGAGTGCCCCCCGTTCGCATTTTAAATTTTAGTGATTATTAAAAGATGAAAGAATATACTTTTGCAAAATTTTAAGGAGAAGTAATGAAAAAAATCATCTTGGGTTTAGCTCTGTTGGGATCTTTGGCTTTTGGCATAAATTTTAGCAAAGAGCAAGTTAAACAATTTGAGCAAAATTGCGAAGCAGGTGATTTTGAGGCTTGCAGTTACGCTGGTGCTCTTTATAAAGATCCGACTGAATTTGGCAGAAACGCATCCGATAGGGACTATAAAAAGACGCTCTATTTTTACAAAAAAGCTTGCGATGGAAATGTTTATGAGGCTTGCTCGGATTTGGGAGTAATGTACTTCGACGGCAAAGGGGTAAAAAAAGATTATAAAAAGGCTGTCGAGCTATTTAATAAGGCTTGCGACGACGGGGATGCGGGCAGCTGCAGCAATTTAGGCATTATGTATGCAAACGGCAAAGGGGTAAAAATGGATATAACGCGGGCTATGGGATATTACAGAAGAGCTTGCGATGCAGGAGTTTGGATAGCTTGCGGGAATTTCGCTTCGGTTCTTGAAGCAGGTGGCGACAGAGCAAGAGCGGCGCAATACTATCAAAAAGCCTGCGAAATGGGCAAAAAGGACCCGGTGCTATTAGACTATGAAAAAGACTATTTACGAAAATACTGCGACAAATACGACATACTAAAATAGCCCACTGATTAATAAGACTTCTTTCGATCGGGCTACTTGGTGCGATGAAATTTTAAAATTTCATCGCCGAGCTTGCCGCGCATTGTACCGCTGCCAAATTATACTTTTCGCCACTACGCTTTAAGATGCCTAGCGAAGTGCGGAATTTAGGTCGTTTGGCGAGGCTTAACAAAGCGCGTCAGGATTTAACTCACATGGCGCAAAACCCTTGCACGATATGTATCTATAGCTCAAGAAATGCAAATTCCGCGCAAAAACACAGCTCGCATAACCAAGTGCGTTTAAAATTTTAACCGCTACCTTAAAAATCCCGTTAGCGGCGAGCTTGCGCGGGCCGTTTCGCAAACGGCGCCGAGCCCCGCCAGATAGGCATCGCGCCCCGCCTGCACGCCGAGCGCAAATGCCCGCGCCATCAGCGCTAGATCCCCGCTCGTGGCGATCGCCGTATTTACCATCACCGCAGCGCAGCCCATCTGCATCGCCTCGCAGGCCTCGCTAGGTGCGCCGAGCCCCGCATCTACGATGATAGGCACGTCGATTTCGCCCAGCAAAATTTCGATCATTCCCCGCATCATCAGCCCGCGGTTGGAGCCGATCGGCGCGGCCAGAGGCATCACGGCGGCGGCCCCTGCGCTTACCAGATCGCGCGCGACGCACAGATCGGCGTGCATGTAGGCAAGCGGCACGAAACCCTCGCGCGCTAGGGCCTCGCAGGCCTTGATCGTCTCGGCGTTGTCGGGCAGAAGGTATTTGCTATCGCCTATGATCTCGATCTTTACAAAGTCGCCGCAGCCCAGCTCGCGCGCGAGCCGTGCGATCCGCAGCGCTTCCTCGGCGTTTCGCGCGCCGCTGGTATTCGGTAGCAGCGTGACGCCGCGGGGGATGAAATCCAAGATATTGCGGCTCTTGCTTTCGTTCACGCGGCGCAGCGCAAGCGTGACGATCTCGCAGCCCGCGTGCCGCACGCAGGCGTCGATCATCGCGTGATCGAACTTGCCAGAGCCCATTATCAGGCGCGAGCTAAACTCCCTGCCGCCTAAAATCAGTTTATCGTCCATTCTATCCTCTTTAGTTTAAATTTCGTTTTCACATACGGCGCAGATGGCGCAATATCAGCACTCGCGCACTGGTGCATTATACACAGCGCGAAATTGCAGCACAGATATGTGCACCCTGCTTCTGTCGCTATTTTAACGCGCCGCACGACGCTGCATCGAAGCTTTAAAATTTCTCGTCAAATTTTAGCCACGACACAAAAATTTTAAAATTTAACGCGCAGGCTGCAGCTCGCTTTGCTGCACGAAATTTTAAATCCTACATTCAAAAGTAGCTTACTCGCGCCGAATAAATTTTAAAATTTTACTTATCTGCGAGCTGCGCACGGCAAATGGTTTAAATTTCGTCGTTTAAATTTGCATATCGCGGCTAATTTTACGCGGCGCGCAGCAAATTTCACGCCGTCTTAAAAACGCGCGCTGTATACACGCCGAAACGCCCTCTGCTTCTCAAAACAATCGCGCGAGGCTTAAATTTAGCGGCAATGTACAAAGGCGCGTAAATTTAGAAATGCGGACGCGCCATGAGCGACCAGGCTTAGCCCTCTTCGCCCAAAATCAGCCTAAGCGCGACGTTTGCCTGATGAGCGGCGCAGATCGCCACGCGCGGCGCGAGCAGCCCCACGCCCTGAGCCGCGGCGCTTTTGCGGTCGCCGCAGACGAAGACGTTTTTGCCGAGCCGCGTCGTGCGAATATCGTTGGCATCGCCGCTGCCTGCCATGCCGCTAGCACAGATCAAAAAGCGATCCGTGCCGCCGAATGCGCCAAAAATCATCGCTTTCGCCGCCGCGTCGTCGAAGCACTCGCAAATTATACGCTCGTTTTTTAAAATTTCGGCTACGTTTTGCGCGGTAAGTCGCTCGTTTAAGGTTCGCACGCGCACGAACGGGTTTATGCGCGCGATTTTTTCGCGCATAGCGGCCGTTTTGGGCTTGTAAAGATCGCTTATCTCGTACTGCTGGCGGTTCAGGTTAGTCGGCTCGACGACGTCGAAGTCGATCAAAAAGAGCTCGCCTACGCCAGCACGCGCAAGCAGGATCGCGACGTTGGAGCCGAGCCCGCCGAGCCCGCAGATCGCCACGCGCGAGCCTTGCAGCGCGGCGTTTACGGCGGGAGCGTTGCGAGCAAACATCAGCTCGCGAAGCTCCTGCGGTGATAGCTCCGCGCCGCGCGCGAGCAAAAAGAGCTCATCGCCCGCCTTTATCTCGCAGTTTTGCGTGCTCGCATAGCCGTTTATCACGACGATATCACTGCTAAATTCAACTTCGCGCTTAAGCCCCTCAAGATCGCTCGCGCCCGTTTCGTAAGCTTTGCCGTTTAATTTTATCTGCATTTTGATCCTAAATTTTATCTTTTTGCCGTTTAAATTTATCGCGCAAATTCAAACTTACACGCGGCGCCTCATATCTGCGCGAACATAGCGCGCATTTAACGGTATTGCGGCACAGTCGCGGTAGAGATCTACGCAGCTACGACGCACCGCGCAAACGCTCGCACGAGCTACGACGCAAACTAGGCGTACCGAGCGCATCGCACGCGATTTTAATCCGCAAATTTCATCCTGCTTTTACGCGTCATGTTTAGCCTCGCGCATTGCATTCGGCCAATACGGCGGCGCGTCTTAGTGGCTCCGTACAGAACGCGCAGCGCAAGCTAAATCCGTTAAATTTTAGCGCATTAACTCCCGCTTGTCGGTTAAATTTAAAGTCGCAAAATCTAGAGCGATCCGCCAAACTTAAAAGCCGCTAAACGCCTGAATAAACCGCGCTGCGGCTAAATTTAAAATTTCAAGCCCGCCCGACGAAAAAGCGGCACGCAGTAGCATGCATCGCAATGTGCATGGCGGCAGAGATCTCGGGATAAATTTTAAACCCCGCGCCCAAATCCCGCAACTTCGGCGTAAATTTTAATTCCCGTGCTCAAACCTACGGCGCCGATGCAGTTTTAAAGCCCACATCTGCCGCGGCAGCTGGCGACGCAAATTAACGTTTCGCCGCAGCAATAAAAATTTAAACTATATCGCCGCGGAGCGAATTTTAAAACTCCTGCGTTTCGCCGCCGCGGATTAGTTAGCTTACAAAATTTAAAAGCTCACCGCAGGCGCCAGGCTACCGCGGCTTCCTCATAAATTTAAAAACCCAAACGCGCTATGTCTCCGTGCCACCGTACCGCTTAAAATTTTAACGACGCGCATACAAATTTTAAGCCCGGGTCGCTATGTCGCTAAGCCGATTAAAAGTTAGCGACCTCCGCGCGGATTTAAACCTCGGCTGCGTAATTTTTAAAATAATTCAAAGCTCCGATCTCAGCCGCCGCCTACGAACTCGACGATTTCATATTTTTTGCCGCTTGAGATCTGCGTGTGCTCCCACGCCTCTTTTTTTAAAATTTCGCCGTCGCACTCGAGCGCCACGAAGCGCAGATCGTGTCCGCGCAGGCGCAAAAACTCGCTCACGCTCATATCCTGCGCTAGCTGCAGCGGCTCGCCGTTTACGCAGATCTCAATCATCGCTTGCTCCCAAGCTCTCGCGATACTCCTCGTAAGTGCCCCTAAAATCGACGATTTCGCCGTCTCCTTTGAGGTGTAAAATTCTATTTGCGAATGCGTCGATGAGCTCGCGGTCGTGGCTCACGCAGATCGCGCAGCCCGCGAAGTTATACAGCGCTTCGCCGAGCGCGATGATCGCCTCAAGATCAAGGTGGTTGTTGGGCTCATCGAGCACCAGCAGGTTCGGGCGTTGCAGCATTAGCTTGCTTAGCATCACGCGGTGTTTCTCGCCGCCGCTTAGGCTGCCTACGCTTTTTTCTTGCTCCGCGCCGCTAAAAAGCATGCGCCCAAGGCATTTGCGAATTTCATCCAGATCCCTATTCTGAGGACTTTGTAAATATTCGTAGAGCTTGAGCTCGCCTGAAATTTTATTATTCGTATCCTGCGCGAAATACCCAGGCTCGATCGTGGCGCCCATGTGAACCTTGCCGCTAAGAGGCGCGAGCTCGCCCATTATGATCTTGCAAAGCGTGCTTTTACCTACGCCGTTTCGACCGATGATGCCGATCTTATCGCCGTGAGCGAGCTTGAGGTTAAAATTTTTCAAAATCTGAATATCACCGAAGCTCATATCTACGCCGCTTAGCTCTAAAATTTCATTGCCGATCTCGCGCGCGGGCTTGAATAAAATGCTAGGCTCCCTGCGCGAAGAGGTCGCAAGCTCGCTAAGATCGAGTTTATCAAGCTGTTTTTGACGGCTCGTTGCCTGCTTTGCTTTGCTTGCATTGGCGCTGAAGCGAGCGATAAATTTTTCAAGCTCAGCCTTCTCTTTGAGCTTTTTTTCGCGCTCAAACTGCGCCTGTTTGAGGGTAAGATTGGACGCTATGAACCAGTCGTCATAATTGCCGCTAAATTCGCGCACCCGCCTAAAATCCACGTCGAGGATGTCCGTGCAGACGCGGTTTAAAAAGTGGCGGTCGTGGCTGATGACTACGAGCGTGCCCGCGTGGCGATTTAGCTCAAACTCGAGCCACGAAATGGCGTCGATATCGAGGTTATTCGTCGGCTCGTCCAAAAACAGCACGTCGGGGCGCGGGAAGAGCACCTGCGCGAGAAGGACCTTAAATTTATCGCTCGTCTCGATCTCGCTCATCTTTTTATCGAAATCATTCAGCCCCAGCGAACTTAAAATTTTCTCGATCCGCGTTTCGTACTCGTAAGCGGGATCCTCCTCGGCGCAGATCATCTCAAGCTCGCCTAGGCGCTCGTTTATCTCGTCGTTAAACTCGCCCGCCTCGTAAAGCTGCGTCTTTTCGCGCACGGCGTCATAAAGGCGCTTGTTGCCGTAAAGCACGGCGTCTTTGACGCTGAAACTTTCAAAGGCGAATTGATCCTGCCCCAAAACGCCGATTTTAAGCCCGCTTTGTATTAAAATTTCGCCGCTGCTTGCTTCGATCTGCCCGCTTAAAATTTTAAGCAGCGTCGATTTGCCCGCGCCGTTTGCGCCGATGAGACCGTAGCGCCTGCCCTTATCGAGGCTTAAATTTACGTTTTCAAAAAGTAGCTGTTTGCCAAAGCGCATCGTTAGATCTTTGATTTCAACCATATTTTTCCTTTTAAATTTCTCTTTGCATTGCCTTGCGCGCGGACTTTTGCCAAATTTTGCGCGCAAATTTCATATCACGGTTTATTGCAGCTTTTACGCCGCTTCACGTTTCTTAATGCCGCGATGAAATTTCTCCTATTGTAGCTTAAAATTCTGAAATTTCGCCGAAGAGGCGCAGGCGAGCGCGATTAAATTTAAACCGCTAGAGCAATTTAAATTTTAACCGCTGTAATCGCTATCGCGAGTGATGATGAGCGTATAGTTCGGATACGCCGCGCGCGCCTGCTTGCAAACCGCGCGAAACGTCGCCTCCATATCGGGCGCTGCGAAATCAACGATAACGTCGAAGCTGATCGAGCGCTTTTCCTCGTCGAGATAAAATCCATGTATCTGCGAGACGAACTTATGCGAAAACGCCATCTGCTTGATATGCTCGTAGATCTCGGCGGCGCGCGGATCGTTTCTATTAAACGCGTAAATTCCAACGGTATCCAGGATGATATTAAATTTCGCAAAAACGGCGTTTTGAATGCGGCGCGTAAGAGCGTCGATCTGCGCTGCGGTCGTATCGCTTGCCACCTCGATATGTACCGAACCTACCATTTTATCTGGTCCGTAGTCATGAAACATCAGATCGTATGCGCCGATGACGCCCTCAAAGCCGCGCACGACGTCGTAAATTTCATTCGTCAGCTCCAGGCTCGGGCGCGAGCCCAAAAGCTTGCTGATCGTATCGCGCAGAATTTCATACGCCGTTTTGATCAGAAGAGCCGAAATTATCGCGCCCAGATACGCCTCCAAGCTCAGTCCGAAAATAAGCGAAATCAAAGCCGCTACGAGGGTGGCTAGCGATACGAGCGCATCGTATTTGGCATCCACGCCGCTAGCGATGAGCGAGTCCGAGTTCACGCGCTCACCCGTCTTTTGCGTATAAAGCCCTAGGCTAAATTTCGCCGCGACGGCTACGGCGATGATGGCGAGCGAAACCGCATTATAATTCGCCGCTTGCGGATGAATGATCTTTTTGATCGATTCGACGAGCGAGACGCCGCCGGTGTAGAGGATGATGACGGCGATTACGATCGCGCTTAGATACTCGATCCTGCCGTGCCCGAAGGGATGCGCGCGATCGGGTTGCTTGCTAGCAAGATGCACGCCCACGATCGTAATGACGGACGAAAGCGCGTCGCTTAGGTTGTTTACGGCATCTAGCACGATCGCGATCGAGCCTGAGATCAGTCCCACGACACCCTTAAATGCCGCTAAAATTACATTTGAAATGATACCGATCGCACCGGTGCGAATGATGATTTTATCTCTGCTATACGCCGCTTGAGGCACTTCCATTATCTCTCCTTTGAAATTTTATTCCAAGCCGCAATCGCTGTGCGTGTAGGTCAGATCGGCGATTTTTTCGCCGCTTTGCAGAAATTCTCGTACACCTATGCGCTTTAGACCGCCCGCTTTCATCATCGAGCAGACGTCCTTTTGCCTGTTGGCGCGCAAAATGCTTTCAAAATTTTGCTTGATTTTGGGATCTACTTTATCCCAAATTTCATTTTTTAGAATCGTAGGAATTACAAATTTATCGCCCTCGCATGTAGCCGCGCCCAACTCTATATTTTTAGTCGCGGGGTGACTGTGCCCATTTACGGCATCCGCCAAAGCCTTGCAGCGCTCGGCATCGGCATCTACATCTCCCGCAAGTGCTGCGCTGCAGATAAATACGCCGAACAGGACGGGTGTTAAATTTTTCATTTTCGCTCCCATAATTTTATTTGAAATATATCACATTAAAATTTTAAATTCAATCTATTTTTAAAATTTAAGAATCCTCTGCGCGACGCAAATCCGCTAGCCGCCAAAATTACTTGCATTAAAATAACGGTGTAAATTCCGCAAATTACCGATAGAGATTTTTAAATCGCGGCAAAAATTCTTTAAATTCCGCGTGAAATTCTATGAGCGGAAATTTTTGTGATGGATCACATGCGCTCGCTCGAAGCGGTGTATGGCAAGGTCATCCAAATCTTTTTTAACTTGCCGTTTAAGTTATAAATTTAACGCAGCTTAAAAAAAGCTCTAGCCAATCTGCGCCCGCCGTTTAAATTTATAAATTTAATGCAGTTCCGCGTTGAGTTTGATCGCACGCTTGCTAATGCTTGCCGTAACCTGCCCGCTTTGGCTGTTTTGTCGGAAGTGCAGACCGCTAAGCCCGGCAAGCTCAAGCCCTTTATAAATTTCACGATCAAACGCAAAGCCCGCATTTAGCGCCGCTAGCGCCTCGCGATCCTTTTGCGCGATGAAAACCTTCGTGCCCTCAAGTACCGCAATACCCGCATCCACGATGCAGCGATCGCCTAGCGGAATGCCCGTGACGGAGTTTGCGCCCAGTAAGCAGTGCTTGCCGATGCTCACGGCATTGCCGTTGGTGCCGCTTAGCACGCCCAAAATCGACGCGCCGCCGCCTATATCGCTGCCCTCTCCCACGACGACCGAGCTGCTGACGCGCCCCTCGATCATAACGCTGCCGGTCGTGCCTGCGTTGAAATTTACATACGCAGCACCCGGCATCACGGTCGTACCCGCGGCGATATGCGCACCCAAACGCACTTTCGCATCGTCTAAAATCCGCACATTTTGCGGCGGTGCGACGTGGCTTAGGTAGCGCGGAAATTTATCGACGCTGATGATACGCGGATAGCGGCCTTGCATTTTTAAAGAGATTTCGTTTTCACGCAGCCACCAAAGCTCGATCGGGCGGGCGTTTTCGTCCCACGCAACATTCGGAAGCACGCTAAATGCGCCATCTAGATTGAGCGTGCGCGGCTCGCAGAGATTTAGCGAAAGCGCGTAAAGCTTGAGATAGACGCTCTCGACGCTTTTCGGCGCGGTATCCTCAAAGATGAAGCTAGCGCAAAAGCTCGCGTGCTCGTCCGATTTCATCGCCTCTTTAACCGCAAGCAGCACCTGCAGATTTTTGTGCGCGCCCTCTTTGGCGTCTGGCTGTAGAAATTTTAAAACCTCGATCGCCTTTTTTAGGGCTTTGTGCGTCAGCGGAAGGACGCACTCACTACCGCTAAAATCCACGACCTCGCCGCATTCGGTTAGAGCATGGATTAGCACTGCTGCGCTTACTAGCCCATCTTTAAAATTTACGTGCGCGTAATTTACGCTTAGGATTTTATGCTCTTCCGCGCGCCCCTTAAATACGCGCCCGATCGCCCACATCATCGGATCGCGATAGCCCTTTTTGGCGCGAACTTTATCCGCAAAAGCTCGCAGCTCGCTTAGGCTTTTAATCTCTTTCATATTTAATCCTTAATCGCAAAATTGTGCGGGAGTATAGCTAAATTTAATTTAAAAGGGGATTTGAAAAGGTGCATGAATGGAATTTAAAAGCAAAAACACGCGCTTTTAAATTCTTGATTATTTTGCTTTAGATTGTTTGGCTTCTTGTAGTTTTATTTCGGAACACTTGCTTTAGTATCTTTTTTAACTTTGGTAACAATGCTCACATCCTCGCTAGGGACTTTCCTCCTTATAGTTTTAATGCAAGAGTCGCCGATATCGATGCAATTACTATACGTGCGATCAAATTCTACATAAGCATATTTGCCGTCATCGAAAATTAACTTACCGCTAATAACGGATTCATTTTTATCTTTTAGATAAATTTCAGCATGATCGGAAGCTAAACCCATGAACTTGAATAATTTATCGTAAGCTTTTGTATAAATATCTGGAGAAAACGCAAGGATAACTATATAAATGAAAAATATTAAACTACATATAACACTTATAAACCCAATTTTTTTATCTTCCTCTGTCTTAATTAATTCTTTTATATACTTTTTAAGAAAAGATTTAATATAATATAAAATAATAATGATGATAACAATGAATAAAAAACATATAAGTACAATAACTGTAGTACAACATCGGTACGATATAAAATAACAACATGAAATAATTGAGAGAACAAATAAAATTGAGATAACTAGATCATATATTTTTGTATACTTTTCAATCAAAAAATTAACTTTTTTATATAATAATAATAGTTTATTATCCAATCTTTTAAAAATAAAAATGAGAAATGTCATTATAGTATTATATATTATGAATCTATAGTATATACTAGCATGATTTACCCATATTATTACTATAAAGAAGAATATTATAAGCCAAGTAAAAAAAATATAAAGTTTTCTATATGCATTATTTTTATCAAATATGTCATAATAAATATATGCTATCGTAGAACCATATAGGGTGACTAAAAATAAAAAAGCAAACAGTCCAGATAACGCGAACAGCCATATATATTTTATGCTAAATATTTCGTAGCTAAAAAAATCATTATGCATCATATAAGTAGCTGAAAATGTAAAGATACTAATTATACCAAATACAAATATAACTGAAAAGAACAGCTTTCTTATTCTTGCTATCCTTTTTTCTACTGATGCCTCTTTATTTACAATACTTTTCGTATTAGTTATACTCGTTGTTTCATCGTTATCAGAGGTATCTTTTAGTTCAAGTTCGCTTTTTTCCTCATTACTCATTATCTACTTCTACTCCTTTTACTTAAATTTTAAATTTCATCCTACCTAAACACATCATCCATCGGTGTGCTTTCGCATTTCTTGCGGTCGGCTTCTACCGAAAGCAGGCGAGCTTTACTTTCGTCTAAAATCTTTGGAGTAATAACAAGCCCCGGCAAATCTAAAGAATTTACGGCGTGCTTGCCGGCAAATGCCCCCAGGCCTCTGCCAAATATCCCGTTTACGCGCCCGTTCATATCATAAATCTCGCTTCCGTCGCAGTGAAAGACATTGCCCGAGATGCACTCGCATTTAAGCCCATCCGCAGCCTCTGTGTATCTGTAGTCCTCGACGTAAAGCGCACCGCTTACGCCACGGACGCTACTAATGGGATTGTAAATTAACACGGCTAGAATTTCGTTATTTTGCGGATTTGAGATCTCCCACTCCACGGCGCGATATGAGCTAAGCAGCAGCACGATAGGCTTAGCGGATTTGGCTAAATTTAGCTTGACGCGATTATTCATCTGCGCGCTTTCGTAGATCGCGCCCAGCCACAGATCGTAGTCCTTATCTGCAGGGATCTTGGCTACGGCGTCTTTTTGACGATAAAAGGGCTCTACATCTTTAAAATCAACGAAAAGCTCGCTAGAATGCGCGTCATTTAAAAACCACGCTTCGATCTTGTGCTTGCCCTTACTAAATTTATACGTAAGCGGGCGCTTTTGATTGCTAGATGTCCCACCTAGCACATCCGTGCCGTCCACGGCGATTACCAGCGTAGACCAGCCGTAATCTCCTAGCACCATCTTTTCGATATCTGCGTCGAAATTAAACTCACCGACCCAATACGCCATAAGATTTGGAGACGGAATTTCATGAAAGGAATTTCCTTCGTAATTGACACTGATGCGATCGACGTTTTCAGAGAAAACCACTTTCTTAGGCTCATCTTTATTCAGATAAAACGCCAAAAACTTATCCTGCGGGATCTGCGCATCCGCAGTAATCTCTTTCGCCCATTTTTGCATATTGCTCTCTTGCGCGAACGCCGCAAATGCAAGCACCAAAATAATCAAAAACCTCATTACCGACCTTTCTTATTTCGTATAAAAGTAAAATCCCTAAACCTAAAAGCCCTAGGCTTAGGGATTTTGCCGCCTTGGCTCCACAGCTTATACGAATAAAATTCCAACTGCTTAAATTTCAGCTGCGCGAGAAATTTACTTTCGCAATCACTACAGATAAAATTCCGTCCCAAATAAACTCTACAGAGGCTTTCGCAGATAAACTCCACCGCTATAAAGCCCGGCGAAGTAAAAATTTAAACTAGCGCAATGCTGCGACTACCACTAAAAAGCTAGGCGCGATAAAATTTCAAGCCTAAAATTCATATTTTAAAGCCCCATCTTAAAATTTTAAAACAAAGTTTTAGCGATAAATTTTGCATTTTGAAATTCCGCGGCAAAGCTTTATGCTTAAAATTTTACATTTAAAACTCCAAGGCGGAATTCTACGGCAAATTTTACCTCGTTGAATTGCGCGTTTGGAATTTAACTTCCGCCGCAAAATTTCACGCTTAGAATTTTATATAAAATCTCACGCAACGAAGCTTGGGTAAAATTCTAGCTCGAAATTTCAAACTACGAAATTTCGAGGCGGAATTTTTGCCAGGAATTTCGAGCTACAAAATTCGGCTCGAAATCCCAAGCCGCGGAACCCGCGTGAAATTTTACCCGCTAAATTTACGGGCAAAATTCTATGACGGATTGCATACCGAAATTTTGCGAGCATTATAAAATTTGCAGCGAAATTCGACGTAAAATTCCAAATTATTAAATTCCGCGTTGAATTTCAATCTGCAAAATTCACGAGAAATTCCACGCGAAATTTGACGACACGCCCGTCAAAGCCCTAATTTGAGCAGGCGCTCTTGCCGTCCATCACCGGCTGGATCGCGGAGTTGTCCGCCAGCTCCTCGCGATCGATCTTCTCGATCTTCTCCCACAGCTTGCGCGCGGCCTCTTCGTAGCGCTTCGCACTCAAAGAATCGGGCGCGTAGAAGCTCACCGGCTTGCCGCTGTCGCCGCCCTCGCGGATAGCGATCTCGATCGGGATCTCGCCGATTACTTCGGTGTTGTATCGCTGCGCCAGCTTTTGCGCGCCGCCGCGACCGAAGATATCATACTCCTTGCCGTTATCGGGGCAGATGAAGCCGCTCATATTCTCGATAAGGCCTGCGATCGGGATGTGGAGCTTTTCGAACATATCAAGCCCGCGCGCGCTGTCGTCCAGCGCGACCGTCTGCGGCGTCGTGACGCACACGCCCGCCGTCACGGGCACGCTCTGAGCGAGCGTAAGCTGCGCATCGCCCGTACCCGGAGGCATATCCAAAAACAGTACGTCCAGATCGCTCCATGCCACGTCTTTTAGCAGCTGCTCGATCGCTTTCATTATCATCGAGCCCCGCCAGATGAGGCTCGCGCCCTCCTCCATTAGCACGCCCATGCTCATCATCTCCACGCCGTGGCTTAAAATCGGCTTTAGCTTCTGCCCCACGACGCTTGCTTGCGTTTTATCTTCGCCCAGCATTCGCGGCAAATTCGGCCCGTAAATATCGGCATCCAAAATCCCCACTCTCTTGCCGAGCTTTGCCGTGCTGATGGCTAAATTTAGCGTCGTCGTGCTCTTGCCTACGCCGCCCTTGCCGCTGCTGATCATCACGAAATGCTTGATCTGCGGCGCGATATTTTTGCCGCTGCGAGAGTTGCTCTTTTCCTCGGCGATCTTGGGTTGTTTGATTAAAATTTCCACGTCCGCGCCGAGCGCCTTTTGCACCGCCGATCTGAGCTCTGCGGCGATCTCAGGCTTGGCGCTGGGGATTTCGATCCCTACGAAAATTCTATCGCCGATCTCGATATCTTTTACAAATCCAAAATCCACGATGCTTTTAGAAAAGCCCGGATAGATCACGCTTTTAAGCAAATTTAAGACTTCGTCTTTACTCATTCTTTCTCCTTATTTTCGGTTAAATTTCTACTGATTTTATATGCGCAAAATTTCGGCCCGCACATCGAGCAAAACTCCGCGCCTTTGTAAATTTCATCGCCCAGGCTCTCGTCGTGCAGCTCGCGCGCATGCGCAGGATCGAAGCTAAGCTCAAACTGCCTGTTCCAATCAAAATTATACCTCGCATCGCTCATCTCGTGATCGCGCTCTATCGCGCCTGCTTTGCCTAGCGCGACGTCCGCGGCGTGAGCGGCGATTTTGTGCGCGATGATGCCCTCTCTGACGTCTTTTGCATTAGGAAGCCCCAGATGCTCCTTCGGCGTTACGTAGCAGAGCATGCTAGCGCCGCAATACGCAGCCATCGTCCCGCCGATAGCGCTGCTGATATGATCGTAGCCCGCGCCGATGTCGGTCGGAAGCGGCCCCAGCACGTAAAATGGCGCGTCGCGGCAGAGTTTGCGCTCTAGCTGCATATTAAGCTCGATCTCGTTAAACGGGATATGTCCCGGCCCCTCGATCATCACCTGCACGTTTTTTTCATTCGCGCGCAGGGCGAGCTCGCCTAAAATTTCAAGCTCGCTAAGCTGCGCCCTATCGGTCGCGTCGTATAAGCAACCCGGGCGCAAGCCGTCGCCCAGAGATAGCGATACGTCGTAAGCGGCGCAGATATCGCAAATTTCATCAAATGCTTCGTAGAAGGGGTTTTGCTTGTGAAATTTCATCATCCACGACGCTATCAGCGAGCCGCCCCTGCTTACGATACCCATTTTGCGACGGGACAGCAGCGGCATAAACTCGAGCTTAAAGCCCGCGTGGATCGTGAAATAATCCACTCCCTGCCGCGCCTGCTTCTCGATCGTGCTAAGAATAGCGCTCGTTTTTAAATTTTTAATATCGCCCAACTCATGGATCATCTGATAGATCGGCACCGTGCCTATGGGTACGGGCGAGCGCTCGATTATCGCGGCGCGGATCTCGTCCAAATCGCCGCCCGTGCTTAGATCCATCACCGTATCGGCGCCGTACTTTAAGCAGACCTCAAGCTTTTTCAGCTCGCCCTTAATATCGCTCGTCGTGCCCGAGGAGCCGATGTTGGCATTGATCTTGCACCGCAGCGCGCGCCCGATACCGATGGGTTTTAAGCTTTTGTGATTAACATTTGCGGGAATGATCGCTCTTCCTTGCGCGATCAGATCGCACAAGTCCCGCACGTCCATGCGCTCGCTTTGCGCGACCTCTCTCATCTGCGGCGTCACTTCGCCTCTTTTTGCAAAATAGATCTGCGATACGCAGCTTTCGGTCATTTTCGCCTCGTTTCTTAAAATGCGCGTATAATATAACAAATTTCATTAATCCTTACTTTTCTTTTGCCGTTTATTTTCGTAACGCAGGTTGAAATTTCGCCGCCGCGCCGTGTAAATTTACGCCTAAGCTTAAGATATTTCAGCGCGCAAGCCGCGATTAATTTTGCTTTCATTTTTAATACGTATAATTTCGTAACAAAATTTCAAGGATAAAATTTGAAAGATATATCGCTGATTTTGCTCGCCGCGGGCGATTCGAGCAGGTTTGAGCTCCCAGTCAAAAAGCAGTGGCTGCGCGTGGGCGAGCTGCCGCTTTGGCAATACGTCGCACAGAGCATTGCACGAGCGCACCCATTTAAAAAAATCGTAATCGCCGTAAACGAGGAGGACGTGAGCTATTGCGAGCGCCTCTATGCGTGCAGCTTGGCCTCGGCGCGCGGCAAAAGCGCGGAGTACGGCACGAGCGAGTATAAATTTCAAAGCAAGCAGAGCGGGATCGGATGCGGCGCAGACGATCTAAACGACGCAAGCAAGCCGCGGGGCTCGGAAAATTTTAAAGCTCAAGTCGGATGCAACGCAGATGAATGCGGCTCTGCAAATTTAAAATTTCACTTCGCCTCCGGCGGCGCAAATCGCCAAAGCTCGCTAAAAAACGCGCTGCAGCTCGTAGAAAGCGAACTCGTGCTCGTAAGCGACGTAGCCCGCGCGCAAATTTCGCCAGGGCTGATCTCCTCGCTGATACGAAATTTAGGCGGCGCGGACTGTATCAGCCCCTATCTTGGCGTAAACGACACGACCTATCTTGGCGAGAACGTAGTGAAGAGGGAGGAGCTACGCCTCATCCAAACGCCGCAGCTTTCGCGCACGGCGCTGCTTAAAAAGGCGCTTGAGGGAAGCGAAATTTTTACCGACGACAGCGCGGCGATCGGCAGCGCGGGCGGACGGTTGGAGTTTATAAAAGGCGAAGCGGGCGCGCTTAAGATCACGCGCGCAAGCGATCTGGCGGCGCTAAATTTAAAACCATGCTCGCGCGATATTTTTTGCGGCACGGGTTACGACGTGCATGCGCTTGAAAAAGGCGCGGGCATCGTGCTTGGCGGCGTGCAGATCCCATGCGAGTTCGCGCTGATCGCACACAGCGACGGCGACGTAGCGATCCACGCCCTAATCGACGCTATTTGCGGCGCGGCGATGCTAGGCGACATCGGCGAACTTTTCCCCGATAGCGATGCTAAGCTTAAAGGCGCGGATAGCAAGGAGCTGTTACGAAAGGTAATGCGGCGCGTCATAGGCTACGGCTATGAGCTCGTAAATGCCGATATTACGATCATCGCGCAGCGCCCGAAAATCGGAGCCTACAAAGCACAGATGCAGGAGGTTTTAAGCGAAATTTTAAACTGCGCGCGCGTCAATGTCAAAGCGACCACGACCGAAGGGCTGGGATTTACGGGCAGAAGCGAGGGTATCGCCGCGCAGGCTGCGGTAAATTTGAAATTTTACGACTGGCAAAAGCACGCAGCAAAGGCGCAGGACGTATGAAAATTTTAATAATCGAGAGCGAAAGCTATCTCGCCCAAAGTATCGCAAACAAGCTTGGCGCGCTGGGGCATGAATGCACTAACGCGGCGAGTTTAGCAGCCGCGGCGGGCCTTGCGGAGGAGTTTGAGGCGGTGCTACTCTCTACGAGCTGGAGCGGCGCGAGCTTTTATCCGCTGATCGAGAAATTTAGGCGCTCGATCATAATTTTGATGGTCGCCTACGTCGATAGCGAAACGGTGCTAAACCCCGTAAAAGCGGGCGCAACGGATTATATCCAAAAGCCATTTATGATAGAGGAGCTCATAAAAAAGATCGAGCACTACGCGCAGTTTCGCTCGCTAAAATCGCAAAACGAAGCCTACGAGGCGCTGCTTAAAGAGGCCTCCCTTTCGTGCGAAATACCGCCCGCGCGTTTAGTGCAGATAAAATTCCCGCTTCTTTTGCGCGGCGATGCGGCAGCGCGGGCTGCGGCGGTATTTAAGATCGCGCTTGCGCTAAAATCGCGCCTTAAAATTCTATCCGCGCAAAGCCCTGAGCCGCTAGAACGCGGCGCGGAGATTTTTTACGCACCAGATTTCGACAGCCTAAGTGGCGCGCAGAAGGAAAAATTTATAAGCAAAACCAAATCCATGCGTGTAATCGCCGGATCCATTGGCGCGCAAAAGGGCTTTAGCGACGAAATTACGCTTGGCAGCAGCAAAGAACGCAGTGAAATTTTAAGCATTGAAGAATACGTAAAGCTCACGATCGTAGCGCACCAAGACGAGTATTTCGACTCCGATCTGGCGGCGGCACTTGGGATTTCGCGAAAATCGCTTTGGGAGAAAAGGAAAAAATATGGCATCGCAAGAAAAAAATAGCCGCGCGCATCCGGTACGGATCGCAGACGAGATAGAAATTTCGCGCGATGCGGACAATTTGCAAGAAATAAAACCGCTTGAAAGTGAAGGAATTTTAAGCGGCACAAAACCTCTAAATGCTACAAGAGCTTCGAGCGATGCGGTGCTGAATTTAAAGGCAAAGCAAAATTTAAAAGCAAAGCGTGATTTAAAAACGGTGCGGAATTTAGAAGCGTCAAGGGCGAGTAATGCCAGAAAAGATGAAGCGCGAGCTAAGGGTGCGGCATGGAATTTAAAAGCAGAGCAAGCCGGAAGCGAGAGCAAAGGCGCAAATAATAGCGCAACGCAAATCCGCAAGATAGTGATCTCGCGCTCCGACCTAAACGTCTTGAGCCTGCTCGCAAACGGCGCTTTCGGCAAGAACTGCGAGCTACTGCGCCCAAGCAAGCTAAGCGTATGCGGCATAAATTTCGTTTTTTCCTGCGCGGACGCAAAAAAGGGCGATATTTTAGAGCTTTATCTTAGCAAGGACGGCATAGCTGAACGCACCAAAAATTCGCTTAGTGGCGAGAGCGGCGCGTATTTGCTAGCTAAAGGATCACGCAACTTGCAGGATGAGGTTTCTGCTGCGACGCAAAACGAGCAGAGCTTTGCGAAAAGCGGTACGGATTTCGCGCGCACTGCAAGTGCGCAAAGCGCTATAAACGCCACAAGCGAGGGCTTAGACCATATAGAAAGTCTTGCTGCGTGCTATAATCAAACTTTTACTCGCAGCACAGATGTAAAATCTGCAAACAATGCCGCTTTGGATTTGGCGAAAAGCTCCAGCGAAAATTCTGCGGCAAATTCCGCGCGGAACTTTGCCGAAAATTCTGCGATCAATCGCGTTTGCAGCACAGATGCAAAATCCATAGCAAATTCGGCGGGAAATTTTATCTCAAATTCCACCGAAAATTTCATCAAAAATCCCGCCTATTGTGAGCTTGTCGCGCGCATAGACGTTAGCGACGTTTATGCCCCAAGCGCAAGCGAGGTCGCAGACTCGGTGTTTCAAAACGCATACGCAGAGCAAACTGCAGTGCAGGGGCGCATCACGCTGCTAAAAAATGAGCTTGCAGAGCAAATCGCGCGCATAAAAAAAGTCGCAAGCTCGCTTGCCGCGCCTAAAATTTCAGCGTTTTTTACCTGCGCCGATCCGATCCACCGCGTGCATGAGCGGCTGATTAGGCATATGATCGATAAGGCGGATTTCGTGGTGATTTTTTTAACCGGCACGAATAGCACGGATGCCCTGCCCTACGAGCTACGCAAAAAAACGCTAAGCTATTTACTGCAAAATTTTTTGGTCGCGCAACGCGCCATGATGATCGATCTGGGCTCGCTTGCGATTTTTGACGACAAGCCCGCACTGCAGTGCGCAATCGCAAAAAATTTAGGTATAAACAAAATAATTTTTGGGCAAAATCACGCGAATATGGAGCTGTTTTTCGAAGGAGGTGGCGTACATTCGGTGCTGGACGAGTATCAAAAGCGCGGCGACATCGAGATTTTGCTGATGCCCGAATACGTCTATTGCGAGAAGTGTAAGGTGCTAGTAAGCACCAAAAACTGCCCTCACGGCGCTCATCATCACGTGCATTACCGCACGCAAAATCTAAAAGCACTGCTGCGCGCGGGGATTTTGCCGCCCGCGATTTTTATGCGTAAAGAGATCTCGGCGATGATTTTAAGCGAGCTCTTTCCCGCGCGATTTTCAGATCTGCAAAAGCTCTACGACGAGCTTTTTCCAAACAGCGGGATCTTGCAGAGCCACGGCGAAAGCGAGTTTTACGAGCAGCTTATGCAACTGTATCAAACCAGCGCGCTAAAGACGTAGCTCTCGAGGGCGCAACGCAAAAAAATGACGCGGAATTTGCGGAAGCTAGGCAGAGGGTAAAATTTCGCGACGTTAGAATTTACGGCGGCTAGACGTAAAGTAAAATTTCATAATGCAGAAAGAAAGGACTGCGCGGAATTTTATAGCATAAAGAGCGGCGGACGCAGAATTTGATGTAAAATTTTGCGGTATAACGAAGCTAAATTTTTAAAACAAGCGGTGCGGTAAAACGAGCTTTAAATTTTAAAGCTTCGGCTACGTAGCAAATTTATAACGACGCAATAAAATCATGCGGCGAAGCGGATTTAAAATTTTAAGGCGCGACGGATATGTAAAGCAGCACGGCAAATCTAAATTTTAAGTTTTCGGCAAGCGAGTTTAAAATTTTAAAATTAAGCGGTTGCTGCGAGTTACAGCGCAAAACTCGGATGCAGCGCAACGATTGCTCGCTCGCGCAAAATGCCGTGCGTTTGCGGACGGGTTTGAAAACTCCGCGCAGGCGAGCAAAATTTTAAAATTTTTACGCAAATGAGTAGAAATTTAAAATTCCTACATTAGCGAGCAAGTAGAATTAATTTCGTGTAGGCGGACAAATTAATTCTACATGCACGAATGAAATTTAAAATTTTCGCACGCGAGCAGATACCCTAATTAAAATAAGCGGTAAAATTTTAAAAAGCAAAATTTAAAAGGACAATTATGGATAAAATTTTCGTTACATTTTTCGGCGCGGGGTTACTAAAGCCCGCGCCGGGCACTTGGGGCAGCATCGCAGGCTGGATAGCGGGGCTTGCAATCTTGATGCTGGCGGGAGAGGTGACGCTGTTTTTGTGCGCCGGCCTCGTCTTTTTCGTCTCGCTTAAGATCGTAGGCGATTACGAGAAGCGGACCTGCTCGCACGATAACAGCGAGATCGTCATCGACGAGGTCGTAGGGGTGTGGATCGCGATGTGCATCGTAGCGCCCGTGGGCGAGATCTTTTCGCTGCCGCTGCCGGAGCTGATCGCGGGCTTTGAGAGCAGCAGAATCTCGGGCCTTGCGATGATTTTAGCGCTGCTGTTTTTTAGGGTGTTTGACATCCGCAAACCCTCGATCATCGGGCGCGTTGATCGCGACGTGAAGGGCGGGCTCGGCGTGATGCTGGATGACGTGCTGGCGGGCTTTTTCGCGGGACTCGGGGTTTTGATAGTTATATCTTTAGGGATCAAGCTCGGCGCTGCGGGATTGATTTTTTAGGCTTTTTTGAGGCGCGATCGCAGCAAACACAGCGCGATTGAGGGCATTACACGAGCACTAACAAGCACCGAAATTTTAAAAACCGTATCTTGAGCGTGGCTTATGAATTAGCGCGAATTTTAACTTCTAAGGCGTGAGCCCGCTTGAAATTTAAAATTTAAGCGGTGTTTATTCGCAGCTCGCGTAGTCTGAAATAAATCGGACGTAAAATTTTAAAATTTTGCACGAGTCGCGATAAAATTTGCATGAGCTTAAATTTTAAATTTCGCAGCCTGCAGAATTCTACAACATAAAAATTTTAAGACGCAAATTTTAGGGCGCGTGCAATTGCGATACAGAATTTCGTAGCAAGAATTTTTGCAGCCTGACAGCGCAAAATTTCTACGATTTTTAAAACAAAGCGGCAGGTGCAGCTCGCGCGATAAATTTTAAAATTTATCGCTAATCGCAGGTAGTCTAGCGGGGCGTGCTATTAAATTCCAGCAATATTTATGGTTTTGCTTGTAACATTGCTACAAATGCGGGTATCGACGCAAAAAATTAAAGGAACGAAAAATGCAAAAGAGCGCGATTGAGATACGCGGCATTCCCGCCGCCGTTTGGGGGAACCGCTCGGAAAAGGCCTATATCTACGCTCACGGGCAGGGCGGAAGCAAGGAGGATGCGGAGCTTTTGGCTTCCGTCGTTTGCGAGCAAGGCTGGCAGGTTATTAGCTTTGATCTGTCCGGGCACGGACAGAGGCGGCGCGAGCCCGCTTCTTGCGATCCGCGACACGCTATTTTGGAATTTCGCGAAATCTTATCGTATGCAAAGAAGCGCTGGGACGAGATCGCGCTGTTTGCCGTTAGCCTAGGGGCATGGTTCGGCCTGCAAAGCTTTCGCGACGAAAAGCTTAGCGACTGCCTCTTCGTCTCGCCGATACTTGATATGAAATACGTTATTTCAAATATTATGCGTAGGGCTGGCGTTAGCGAGGAGCGATTGAAGCAAGAGCGGATGATTTTGACCCCTGTCTGGCAACCGCTTTTTTGGGAATATTGGAGTTTTGTTTTGAATAATCCGATCACTAAGTGGGAAACGCCCAGTAGAATTCTATATGCAGAAAACGACGATATGATGCCTCTTTACATCGCTAAAAATCTTGCGCAGAAGTTCGACTGCGACTTAAGCGTTATGAAAAACGGCGAGCATTGGTTCCATACGCCGCAGCAGTTAGATTATTTGCGTAGTTGGATCAAATCGGCGGTTGTGAATCGGCAATAAAATTCTATGAGAGATTTTTAAAACTCATGTCCAAACCCGCGCCGATAAAATTCTGCGCGTCTTCAGGGTGCAAATTTCATGAATTTAAGATGACCTTGATATTTTGCTTTAATACGCTTGTTTTATAAGGCGCTTTTCGTAAATCTCAGCTCACATCGCCGTCGTGCGAGGGGTATAGCTTCAAAGCACCCATCTCATAAATTTAACCGCAATGGCATAAATCATGACCGATATGAATTGCAAACTAAAATATGATTAAAATTTAGCCGATAGGCTGTCAATACAAATGCAAAAATATCGATTTAAAAGCATAAATTTTAGAAAAAAACCTATAAAGATGGAATTCTTGAGATCTTAGCATGTTTTTGGCACGAGGTGCGAGCCAACACGCACGGTTATCACACTTCACTAGTACTATCGCGCTTATGCTACACATACGCTTTACGAATCCATAGCAGTCGCGCGATTAAATTTTAAAAATTATTTGCCTATCCTAAAGCCGTTTAGCTTCATATAAGTCGTATCTTTATGAAATGCTTCGCAGCGCTCCCTGTTGCGGTTAATGTTCTCAGTCGTGAAGAAATACCCATCACTATCTTGACGCAAGGTGATCGTCGCGCAAAAGATCATATCGTTTTTGAGTTTCGGTCCTACGCCATAGGTAAAGCTTTGATTGACTGCTAAGCTACGTGCCAGATCGCTATCACTAAACTGTCTGGAGCCCGTCATGCTCTTTAGCTCACGAAAGCCCCCTTGATTTAAGTAGTCGCGTTGTATATCTTTAAATACACCTTCAAGCTCGACTGCATAAGCTTTTACTAAAACCTCATCCTTAGCGCCGCTTAATTTAGGATATATTATTTTTACTATCACGAAGATTATGATAGCTAAAAATATTATCCCGCTTACGCCGCCGCCCACTGCTGCACCTTTTTTCATTTTCATCATTTTACTCCTTCGTCGATGTCCTTTACCAAGGCATCTATTTTTTTATTAAGCATAAAATTTTCATAGCTTTTTCGGATATAGGCTTCAAGTAGTTCGCCCGCATCCAGATGATCGCTGCCGCGAGTTAAAATCCGCCAGTCCCTACCGAAGACCTTCGCAAAGTCATCATCCAGGCTTATCGCGTATTTTTTCGTCAAAGACTTACTCGTCAGCTGAACTGAAATTTCTTTCATTTCTCGCCTAAATTGTCGCCTGCCAAAATATCGTCGATCTGCTTGCTTAAATCCTCATCGCTCATCTTGCGATATGCCAGATCGTTTTCAAGCGTGCCAAGCTGCATTCCCAAAGCCTCGTTTTGCGCCTTGACCGTCGCTAGCTCGGTACGTAGCTTTTCGTTTTCGTCTCTAGCCTCGGTGTATCGTCTAATCAGCTCTGCTACTTTATTGCTTAAGCCCTCGACCTTTTTCTCTTCGTCAAAGATTGATTCCATTATTTCGCCTTTTCTGATATAATTTAAATGAAAATATTACCCAATTTTGGCTTTAAAAAAGGAAAAATTTTGCAAAATTTTAAAATCGAGAGCAAATTCTCCCCGAGCGAGGATCAAGAAAAAGCGATCGAAGGCATCGTCACAGGCTTTCAAAGCGGCAATAAATACCAAACCCTTCTCGGCGTTACCGGCTCGGGTAAGACTTTCAGCATGGCAAATATCATCAAGCGCCTTGGAATTCCCGCACTCGTAATGACGCATAATAAATCCCTCGCAGCGCAGCTTTATAGCGAGTTCAAGGGCTTTTTCCCGCAAAACCACGTCGAGTACTTCATCAGCTACTACGATTATTATCAGCCCGAGGCCTATATCCCTAGGCAGGATCTTTTCATTGAAAAGGACAGCGACGTAAATGCTGAGCTCGAGCGCTTGCGGCTAAGCGCCACGGCGAGCCTGTTAAGCTTCGATGACGTCATCACCGTGGCGTCGGTTTCGGCAAACTACGGTCTGGGCGATCCCGCCGAATACAAAGGCATGGTGCTGTTTTTTGAGATCGGATCAAAATTTAGCACTAAATTTTTACTTCGCAAGCTTGTCGATATGGGCTACAAACGCAACGACGATTTTTTTGATCGCGGGAATTTTCGCGTAAACGGCGACGTGATCGATATTTACCCTGCATATTTTAACGATGAGGCGTTTAGGGTCGAGTTTTTCGGCGACGAGATAGAGGCGATGTATCATCTAGACGTGCTGGAAAACAAAAAGACGCAGAGCGTCAAAAAATTTATTCTCTACCCGACGAGCCAGTTCATCGTGGGCGAGCAGCGCCTAAAATCGACGATCAAAGGGATCGAGGAGGAGCTTGAGCAGAGGCTGAAATTTTTCGAGGACGCGGGCAAGCTCGTCGAGGCGCAGCGGCTGAAAGGGCGAGTGGAATTTGACCTTGAGATGCTGGGTGCTACGGGGATGTGCAAGGGGATCGAAAACTACGCGCGCTATCTGACCGGTCAAAAACCGGGCGAGACGCCATATTCGCTCTTTGATTACTACGAGAGCAAGGGCAAGGACTACCTCGTCATCGTCGATGAAAGCCACGTGAGCCTGCCGCAGTTTCGCGGGATGTTTGCAGGAGATCACAGCCGTAAAGAAACGCTCGTGCAGTACGGCTTCCGCCTGCCATCAGCACTTGATAACCGCCCGCTGATGTTTGATGAGTTTATCAATAAAAAGGCTAAATTTCTATTCGTCTCCGCAACGCCAAATGATTACGAACTGGATCTTAGCCGCGGCGCCGTATATGAGCAGATACTGCGCCCGACGGGACTGCTTGATCCGCAGATTATCTTAAAAGACAGCGACAACCAGGTCGAAATTTTACACGATATGGCAAAGGAGGTCATCGCGCGCGGCGAGCGGATCTTAGTAACCGTGCTAACCAAAAAGATGGCGGAGGAGCTGAGCAAATACTATCTGGAGTTAGGGCTTAAGGTCAAATATATGCACTCGGACATCGATGCGATCGAGCGCAACGAGCTCATCCGCGGCCTTCGCAGTGGCGAATACGATATGCTAATCGGTATAAATCTGCTCCGCGAGGGGCTCGATCTGCCCGAAGTAAGCCTTATCGCGATCATGGATGCCGATAAGGAGGGCTTTTTGCGCTCTCGCACCAGCCTCATTCAGACGATGGGGCGAGCCGCGCGAAACGTGAACGGGCAGGTCGTGATGTTTTGCAAAAAGATCACCGCTTCGATGCAAGAGGCGATCGACATCACCCAAAAGCGCCGTAAATTTCAAGATGAATACAACCGCGCCCACGGCATAACCCCGCATTCTGCGAGCCGCAATATCGAGGAGAGCCTAAAGATCGAGGACGGAACCGAAATTTTAAGAAAGGGTGCCAATTTAGAGAAGATGCCTGCCGCCGAGCGCGCCAAGATCGTAAAGGAGCTCCGCAAGCAGATGCTCGACGCCGCAGCCGCTTTGGAGTTTGAAAAGGCCGCGGCGCTACGCGATGAGATCGCAAAACTTAGGAAGCTGTAAGTTACAAGGCCCGAAACGTCGTGAAATTTTGTCGTGAAATTTGAGCGTGAAATTTCGTCGATCGGCGCGTAAAATTTGCGCGCGTAATACAGAGCGAAATTTGCGCACCGAATACCGTAAAGCAAAATGTGAAATTTGCGCGATCTGCGCGTTAAATGTCGCGAAGTAGAGCGTAAATTTTGGCGTGAAATTCCGCGAGGCAGGTTTTAAAATTTGCTCGTTAAATTTAAGATGGTTTGCATGCGAAATTTACAGATCGATTTTCTAGCCAAATTTACACTCCACCCTCCCCTGCTGCGCCGGACGCCCAATCCGTAAATCTACGCACCGAACTTTTTGCTCTCGCCGACTTCCTTATTCGCAAATTTGCGCACCGAGCTTTTGATTTCAACCCGTTTTCGATCCGCAACTTGCGAGCCCGATTTGCGGCAGCCCGCACTACCCCACTCTATACCGCCGCGCGCCATAACGCTTTTTTTGCATCTCTCCGCACCCATCTTCGACTTTTTCCCGCGCGCCCTGCGTTTAAATTCTGTCGCTTCGCTCGCTCAATCCATAGCGACTATGAGCGGATATGCGCCCAGACGCCGAATTAGCGCGCTTTTTACGCGCCGTTGTGCGCAGATACTTTCAAAATTTTACGTAGAATTCCAAGCCTACCCGCACCTACATTCGCGCCGCCGTCATAAACGCTCGCTTTTAAGGGCACGAACGAGGGATTTGCGCGACACGGCGCGGGAAATGAAATTTAGACGGCGTTTATTGAAGCGTATCTTCGCCGCTGCAGTGCGCCACAAAATTTCAAAACGACAAGAAGCCGCGATTAAATTTACCTGCGGGAATGCGCCATAGTGTGCCGATCTGCGCGCTGCGTAAATTTTAAAGTCGTCTCTAAATTTAAAATTTTATCCGCAGTTAATACTCTCTGCTGAGCTCTAAATTTTCCACGCGCAGCGGTCTTTCGCCCTCGAAAATCACCCCGATGCCGAAAGGATCGCAAATATCAAGCGCGCCCTCGACAAATCTCATCAGCCACTGCGTATCGCGCGCGTAAAACGTGCATTGCGGCAGCTCAAACGGCAGATCGCAAACGGGCACTTCAAGCAGCCTAAGCTCATCCTCGCCCAAACGATACTCGCGTCTAAGCTCGTCTCGCAGGAAGGCAAGGGCGTCTTTTACGTACCGATCGATATTTCGGGCGATCCGCCGAGCAAGCAAAATCGTCTCATCGTCCACATCCGCCGTATCTGCAGACACGAGGCAAAACGGCACCTCACCGAAGCTTTCGCTTTTTAACGCCAGTTCCGCGTACCAAATAAAGCCCTCGTCCGTCGCGACCTTTTCAAGCTCGCCAAATTTCCAAGCCATTTTTTGCATTTTATTTCCGCCTCATATTTTCGCGTCGTCTTTTAAAATTTCGATGCTGCACCTGTTTTTGCGCTCTGTATTTAATCCCCGCCGAAATAGAATCCCGCTCGCTTCTTAAGCGGACGAGTAATGATAACGAAACAGGTTGCTTTTAAATTTTAAAATTTCAATGCAAGCCGCTTTAAAATTTCAAAAGACCCGCTGCCGTCCGTCTTGCACGGCGATGAAATTTTAACGCCTCGCCTTACGACGAAATTTTAAAATTTTAGCGCGCCGCGGGGATTGCGCCGTAAAATTTCAAGCCGAAATTCTAACTCAAAATTCCACGCCCGTAGCACAGAATTTAAAGCCCGAAAAATTCCATCGCGGCGACTTAGAATTTTACTCGTTAAATTTTATAAATTTGTCCGCTTTTAAATCTGCAAATTTAATACGCCTTTACGAGCCGTAAATTTTTTAGATATATGACGCCATCAAAAACGCCGCCCCCATTCGGCGCAGGCCAAGAAATGGCAATTCTTTTCGGCTCCTCGTCGTATTTGGGCTCGCAATAATTCTTTGAGCAGTCTATTTTAAATACCTCTTTATCGTTGCTATCAAAATCCGTCTGGGTAGAATTTTTAGAAATTTCCAGCGTGTGGATTATCCGATACGGCTCGCCCTCTTTTGTGCGGGCGGACATTATTTTTATTAGCGTGTCTGTGCTGCCGTCCGAGGTCCTATAGACCCCGTCTTGCCCCAAGCCCGCCAGCTCGAATTTTTTCTCCTTGCTATAAAATGCCGAGATTATGGAGCAGCCGCTAAAAAGCAAAACTGCCGCAAATAACGCAAACGCCCTCATCTTTCCTCCTTAAGCGGGTTAAATTTAGTTTTTAAAACTATGAATAGGTGCCGGTATCTGGCCGCCGCGGGCGATGAAATCGGCGGACGAGTTTTTGTTTACGCTCATCACGGGAGCGCTGCCGAGTAACCCGCCAAACTCCAGCGTGTCGCCCTCTTTGCCTTTTGGGATTATGCGCACGGCGGTCGTTTTTTGATTTATCACGCCGATCGCGGCCTCGTCGGCTATGATCGCGGCGATCGTCTGCTCGGGCGTATCTTGCGGGATCGCGATCATATCAAGCCCCACCGAGCAAATCGCGGTCATCGCTTCGAGCTTTTCTAAGCTTAGCGAGCCTGCGCGCACCGCGGCGATCATCCCCTCGTCTTCGGAGACAGGGATAAACGCGCCGCTAAGCCCGCCTACTTGGTTGCACGCCATCACTCCGCCCTTTTTGACCGCGTCGTTTAGCAGCGCTAGCGCAGCCGTCGTGCCGTGCGTGCCAACGCGCTCTAAGCCCATCTCCTCAAGCACGCGCGCGACCGAATCGCCCACCGCCGGAGTCGGAGCTAGCGAAAGATCGACGATACCGAATTTCACGCCCAGGCGCTCGGACGCCATTTGACCGACGAGCTGCCCGATGCGCGTGATCTTAAATGCCGTCTTTTTTACGGTCTCTGCTACCACGTCAAAGCTCGCTCCGCGTACCTTCTCAAGTGCGCGCTTAACGACGCCGGGGCCTGATACACCCACGTTTATGACGACTTCGGCCTCGCCCACGCCGTGAAATGCGCCCGCCATAAAGGGATTATCCTCGACGGCGTTGGCAAACACGACTAGCTTTGCAGCACCCAGATCAGAAAGCCGCGCGGTTTCTTTTATCACGCGCCCCATATCGGCGACCGCGCTCATATTTATGCCAGTTTTTGTCGAGCCGATATTTACCGACGAGCAGACCTTTTGCGTCGCGGCGAGCGCGGCGGGGATGGAGTCGATTAAAATTTTATCGCCCTTTGCGTAGCCCTTTTGCACTAGCGCCGAAAAGCCGCCGATAAAGTCGATACCGACCTTTTGCGCCGCCTCGTCCATCGCTTTTGCTAGCGGGACATAGTCAGTAGCGTTCGTCGCCGCGCCGATGATGGCGATAGGCGTTACGCAGACGCGTTTATTTACGATCGGGATGCCGAGCTCTGCTGAAATTTCATTGCCGACCTTTACCAGATCGCGCGCCTTGCCCGTTATCTTGTCGTAAATTTTTTCTGCCGCCTTGCCCATATCGGGATCGATGCAGTCAAGCAGGCTGATGCCCATCGTGATCGTGCGGATGTCGAAATTTTGCTCCTCGATCATCGCGATCGTTTCGGTTACGTTTTTGATGTCCATTTGCGCGCCTTAGATGTTGTGCATGGCGTCAAATATCGCCGAGCTTTGGATGTTGATTTTAACTTTTAGCTTTTCGCCAAGCTCGTTTAGCTCCTCGCGTAGAGCCGTGAAGTCCTGCTTTTCCTCGCTGGAAACCACCGCCATCATCGTGAAAAACTCGTCCAAAACCGTCTGGCTGATGTCGTCTATGTTTAGCCCAAGTTGCGCTAGCTTGGCCGAAACGCCCGCCACAATGCCAACCTTGTCCTTACCTATCACCGTTACGATCGCTTTCACTCTTACTCCTTTTTAAAATTTATTTAGCTATTTTGAGTGCGGAAGCCGTTAAAACTACTGAATTTTGCCGCCGTTTGAAATTATCAGCGCAAACACGATTGCGACCAAAGCGTAAAATATTACCGCGAGCCATATCGCCCATCTATTCACGCCGCCGCCCTTTCTTAAGGCTTCGTCGTCCTGTTTATCCAATAGCGCAACAAATCTATAGCAAACGAAATATTTCGCCATAGTTCCACTACTGACGCTAACCGCCATTCCTATACTTCTATCATATTCATCCAAAAACGGAATAAAGCAAGAAATTACCACAAAGGCAAATAGGGCTGCGGCAATTTTGTACTCCTTGCGGTACAGAAAGAAAAACAGCGTGCCGAAAAAGGCCCACCAACTCCACGTGCTTACGTAATTTAGCTCGCGCTGCTTGCCGGCGGCGAAAAATTTCTCGCAGGCGCGTGCGTAAATTTCAACCTTGCTAGGAGTTTGCAAGAAAATTTCCAACTTCTGTCGAAGCAGCTTACCATCAGATAAAATTTCTCTAGCGTAATCCGTCATCTCACCCTCCTTAGCGATAAATCCCCACGGCGGCGCGAACCTTTTGCATCAATGAAGCAGCCGTCGCAGCCGCTCTTTGCGCGCCCTGTCTTAGCATCTCGTCTAAAATTTCGCGGTGGCTTTGATAGTATTCGAATTTATCTCGCGCGTCTTTGAAGTAGCCCTGCACGAGCTCGTTTAGATACGCCTTAAAATGCCCATGCCCCTCGCCTCCGCGCTCGTAGCGAGCCTGCAGCTCCGCCTGCTCCGCCTCGCTTAAAAACAGCTTCGCGATATTATAGACATTGCATCCGCACCACTGCTTAGGCGCTTCTAGCGGCTCGGAGGTCGTTACTATACTTGAAATTTGCTTCTTTAGCGTCGCGGCATCTGCAAAAATATCGATCGTATTGCCGTAACTCTTGCTCATCTTCGCGCCGTCTGTACCCGGTACGATCGCCACTTCATCATTTACGCGCGCTTGCGGAATAGTTAAAATTTCGCCGTGGGCGTTGTTAAATTTAAGCGCGATGTCGCGGGCGATCTCGACATGCTGGATCTGATCCTTGCCCACGGGCACGACCTCCGCGCTGTATAGCAGGATGTCCGCCGCCATCAGCACGGGGTAGCTAAACAGATCGTGCTTGCTCTCAAAACCCTTGGCGATCTTATCTTTGTACGCATGCGCTCGCTCGAGCAGCCCCATCGGCGTATATCCGCTTAAAATCCAGTAAAGCTCCAGCACCTCTTTTACGTCGCTTTGCACCCAAAACACCGTCTTTTTCGGATCGATCCCCAGCGACAAAAACGCCGCGGCGGCCTCGTAGGTGGAGTTTTTTAGCTTTGCACCGTCGCTTACGGACGTGAGCGCATGATAGTTTGCGATAAACATAAACATCTGCTCGCCCGCGTTTTGCGCATCCACCATCTGCTTGATGCTCGCGAAGTAGTTGCCCAAATGCAGCTTGCCGCTGGGCTGAAGACCCGTTAAAATTCTCATCGTTGCTCCTTTAAATCAAAATCAAATCGCCATCTACGAAGCCCGCGGCAACGTGCTTGCACTTAAAAATTTTTGCATCTGGCATCTGCTCTCGCAGCTCGCGCAAAGCCTGTACGAGCATTTTTAAAACCTGCCGCCACGAAAGCTCGCTTAAAAATTCAAGCTGCAAGCGCGAGCTTTGCGGATAAAACTCATCCTCGTCCTCGCACGCCCAGTCGTCGTCATCCGCGTCGTAGCTGCTCGATCCCGCCAGCTGTAGCGCGTAAGGCTCGTAAAGATCGAAGTGCCACGCGATTACGCGCTTTGGAATTTGCTCGCGCTCTAAGCCCTCTATGAGCTCGCGCAGCTTTTGCTTTAGCGCCTCTTTCTTTTCAAGCTTATCGCTTTTGCCCTCTTTACCGTGCGGCTTGGAATTTTTGCCGCCGCCCAGGCACTTTTGTTTAGACATCTTTTTCCCCTTTAAATTTAGCCCGTCGCAGGCGGATAGAATTTCTTTTACGATCTTTTTTACGCTTTTATTTTCCACGTCGATTACTATGTCGGCCTTTTTTTCATACGCCCCGTCCCTTTGGGCGTGCAGCGCCGCGGCCTTTTGCAGATCGGCTAGCAGCGGGCGCTTGGCAAATTTTTTCTCCGCGTTCTCGCTGTTTTTTAAGCGCTCGATTATCCCTTCAAAGCTTGATTTCAGATACACGACGGTGCCGATTTTATTTAAATTTTTCACGGCGTAAAAACCGCCGCCCGTGGAGATCACGGCGTAGCGGACGGACTTTTCTAAAAATTTTGCAAGACCCTCTTCCATCTTTCTAAAGCTCTGCTCGCCCTGCTCTTTAAAAATTTGCCCGATCTTTTTATTGGCGTAGCTTTCGATCATATCGTCGCAATCAAGCGCAAACATCCCGCTTTGCACAGCCAGCGCCCGCGCTACTGTACCCTTGCCGACCCCCATAAAGCCTATGAGCACGATGTTACCGCTCTTCATCGCTCTCCCCTTTTTTGCGCGGTAGCAGCACTAGCGGACTTCCCGAAAGGGCAAAGCTCGCGCGCAATCTGTTCATCAAATAGCGCTTGTAGCTAAAATGCAGCGCTTGCGGACGGTTCATCACAAGAGCGATCTTCGGCGGCGCAAAGCCGATCTGCGCGGCGTAGTAAATTTTAACCGATTTGCCCCGCTCGCGAGGTATCGGATGCGCCTTTATCGCGGCTTCTACCGCTTCATTGATCCTTGCAGTGCCGAGCTTGCGCGTGAAATTTGAATAAACCTCCAAAATGAGCGGGTAAATTTTATGGATCCGCTTCTTATCCGTCGCGCTGACACTGATGATCGGCGCGTAGGAAAGAAATTTAAACCTACCTCGTAGATCGCGGCAAAACTCGTCGTAATCGCGCTCGCAAAGATCCCATTTGTTTAAAATTATGATGAGTCCGAGTTCAAATTTAGCCGCAAGCCCCGCGATGCGCTCATCCAGCTCGTTTAGCGGCTCACTTGCGTCAAGCACCAAAAGCGCGATGTCGGAGTTTTGCAAAATTTTTTCGGTGCGATTTAGCGCGAAGCGCTCGATGCCCTCGATCTTGCCGCGACGGCGAATACCCGCCGTGTCGATAAACTCGAGCGTGCGTCCCTGAAATTCCGTGCTTTCGTTTACCGGATCGATCGTCGTGCCCGCATAATCGCTCACGACCGAGCGCTGCGAGCCAACAAGTGCGTTTAGAAGGCTTGATTTACCAACGTTTACTCGCCCGATGATACCCACGCCGATGGTTTTACTAGCGTAAAAATCCTCGTCGCGCCCCTCTTTCGGCTCGCCCTCGTCGTTAAAGCCCTCTATAAAATCATCAAAAATTTCATCCTCATCCTGCTGCGTAGGTGCAGGGTCCAAGAAGCCGTATATCCACTCTTTGAGCTCGTCGATGCCGCTGTTGTGCGAGACGGAGATCGGGAAAAATTTAACGCCGAATTCGTTAAACTCCCAGCTGCGCTCCTCGTCGCGCTTGCCGTCGATCTTATTGACTGCCAGGGCTATGGGCTTGCCGAGCCTTTGCAGCGAGAAAAATATCCGCCGCTCATCATCGCTCGGAAGCAGCTTACCGTCCGCCATAAAGATTATCAAATCCGCGCTCTTGGCCTCGCTTAGCGTCTTAGCTTGCACGCGCGCAAACAGCTCGGAGGTGTCGTCCAGACCGCCCGAATCGATTACGCGCACGCGGCGATCGAAAATTTCGGCTTCGGCTCTATTGGTATCGCGCGTCGTACCCGCAACGTCGCTCGTGATGGCGATGCGAGCGCCCGCTAAGCGGTTAAAAAGGCTCGACTTGCCGACGTTGGGGCGCCCGATGATGATCAAACTTTTCACGTTCGTCCTTGTAGTTTTTGGCGCGATTATAACCAAAAATAGATTAAAGCCAAATTCTACGCGCTCGCTCGCGAAAGGGAGCGGCAAAATTTTATAAAATTTAGGCGCTAAATTTAGCGAAATTTTATCGCGACACTAGCAAAACGCGCTTGAATAAAAGGCGCCAAGGCGCACGATCCGTGGCCGCAGACGATGCGGAGCGGGGGCGATGCGTAAAATTTATAAAATTTTAAAACCGAAGTCTGAGCGCGAAAAACTAGCGGTCGAAACACAAAAACGCTCGAAAACGCGCGAAGGCGTGTAAACCCGCGGCTGCGCAAATTTTACTGCTTTGCACATGCAAGCGGCGGTGCGCAGAGCAGAGGGTCGGTAAAAATCACAAAAGCAGCGCCCGATATCCAAGCACCGAACTATCGCCTGCAAGCGAGAAACGCAAATGCAAGCGCCGAAGTACAAAACCGAGCCGTCGCACCAGGCGCTCAAAAATAAGCGGTGCGGCGAAATATTAAAAGAGCGGGATATTAAAATTTAATCATTATGCGTGTATAATTCCGCAAATTTAAAGAGGCGCGATGAAATACAACAACTTCTTGCTACACCATCTAAGCGTTTATTATATGCTGATGGCGTGCTTTTACAACTCTCTTACGGGCGTTTTCGCCAAGCTTTTGGGCGCGCAAATTTCATCGCTTGAGGTTGTGCTCTTTCGCAATCTACCAGGGCTTCTGATCCTGCTTTATAAAATCAAGGTGCGTCCCCGTACGGCGCGCTTCGCAAACAAAGGCGGTCATCCTTTTACGCTTGCGTTTCGTGGCATTATCGGGATTTTGGGGCTAATGGTGTTTTTTTATAACATCGCAAACATCAGCCTCGGCGAGGCATTTACCTTTCAAAAAACGGCGCCCATTTGGACGGCGATCATCGCGTATTTTACCCTCGGCGAAAAATTCGGCGCGATGGGCTGGTTCTCGGTCTGCCTAGGCTTTGTGGGCATCGTTTTAGTAATTCAGCCGCAGTTTGGCTTGCAGCCGAGCGATATTTTTGGAATTTTAAGCGGATTATTAGCCGCAATGGCGCTTACATCCGTGCGCGGGCTGCGCAAATACTATAGCTCCGATACGATCATCCTCTCTGCGCTTCTTGCCGGCACGCTAATGCCCGCAGCGCTTATGATCGCGGCAGAATTTATAGACGCGCCCGCGCTGAGTTTTATGCTTTGCAAATTTAAAATTCCAAACGCGCAGGGTTGGCTCTTTGCCGTGCTTTTAGGGCTGCTGGGGCTGTTTTATCAAACCTACGTCACCAAGGCCTACGCCGCGACGCGCAAAGCGGGCATAGTAGCTACGATCAGCTACGCAGACATCATCTTTTCGACGCTATTTGGGCTGCTGCTAGGCGACGCCCTGCCCGGTTTAATGGCGCTTTCGGGCATGGCGCTCATCATCGTCGCGGGCAGGCTCGTGGCGAACCGAAAGTAGGACGGCGTGAAGCAGAAATTTTACTCCGCGTTTTGGCTGAAACATCTGGGCGTTTATTATATGCTCGTAGCGAGCTTTTATTTTGCGCTAAACGGCGCGCTAGCCAAGGTCATGGCGGAGCGGATGAGTAGCGCCGAGATCGTGTTTTTCCGCAACGTCGTAGGCATCGCGATCGTGCTGTTTTCGCTAAGGCGGGTAAAAAATCTGGGTCCGGGCGGCAAGCCGTGGCTACTCGCATTTCGCGGTTTTATCGGCAGCTGCGGTATCTTAGCGACCTTCTACAATATCGCTCACATCGATCTTGGCACCGCTTTTACCTTCCAAAAGACGGCGCCCATTTTCACCGCGCTATTTTCGGCGTTTTTCTTGGGCGAAAAGCTAAGTTCCAAGGCATGGTTTGCGATACTGCTGGGCTTTGGCGGAATTTTACTCGTCGTGCGCCCGCACATCGGCATCAGCGTAACCGACGCGGTGGGAATCTTCGGCGGCATGTGCGCGGGGCTTGCGTACACGAGCGTGCGCGAGCTTCGCAAATACTACGCCACCAATCTCATCGTGTTGGTTTTCGTCTCGTCCGCTACCTTTTTAAGCGCGATGATGATGGCTGCGGGCTGGGTGCTCGGTGATAGCGAGGTCAAAATTTTAGGGCTTTTCAGCGGGGCGGATTTAGCGAGACTTGCTTACTTTAATCTGCCGAGCTTGCTTGGCTGGGTGCTCGTGGCGCTTCTGGGCGTCAGCGGGATCTACTTTCAAATTTACATGACGCGCGCCTACGCCGCTTCGCGCAAAGCGGGCATCGTCGCTGCGATCAGCTACAGCGACATCCTCTTTAGCATGGCGCTCGGAATTATGCTAGGCGATCGGCTGCCGGGCCCGATCGTGCTAGCGGGTATCGCGGTGGTGATTTTAAGCGGAATTTTAATCGCCCGCGAGCGCTAAATTTAAATTTCAAACCGATTCAAACGCGGCGCGAGGCTAAATTTAATCCGCGCCGCCCGCGAACGCTAAATTTCAGCGATATAAAAGTCTTAAAAAGCTAAGATTGCGATAAAGTTCTACGGCGTAGAAATATTTTTCGACGGATTTAAATTTTATGCATTTTATCGGTACCAACATCGGCGGGGCGTCGTCAAAGGTTGCCGTTATGGACGAACGCGGCAAATTTTGCGAGCTGTTTTTGCTACCTAGCGGCTTTAGCGCGGTTAAAGTCGCGAGGCAGGTCAAGCAAAATTTAGAGCAAAAAGGCTACGGCGAGGGCTTTGTGACGACTACGGGCGCGTTAGCGTAGAGTACGCGCAGCTTAGCATGAGCGAAATTTTATGCCACGGCCTTGGAGCGAACTTTTTGTTTGAGCCAGATTGCACCGTAGAGGGCGTGGGCGGGCAGGATACGAAGGCGATCAAGACCCTAAACGGCAAGCCCGCGGATTTTATCATGAACGACAAGTGCTCGGCGGGCACGGGCAAATTTTTAGAGATCAGCGCTGGTCGCCTGGGGCTAGAGCTAAGCGAAATTTACAAAACCGCCCGCAAAAATCCCGCGATCAAACTAAGCCCCTATGCACGGTATTTGCCGAGAGCGTCCTCGCTAAGCGCAAACGGAGCTGAGATGAGAGAGATCGCCTACGATACCCTCGACTCCTCCGCGCACAAGCTCGCCTCACTCATCAAACGGCTGGAAAATAAAATTTACTTTTTAAGCGGCGGACTTAGCAACGTGCCACTCTTTAAGCAGCTTCTAGGCGAGCATCTGGGGGCTGAAATTTTTACTCACGAAAACGCAATCTACTGCGGCGCGATGGGCGCTTCGCTTATCGGCGCACGCAAAGCAAACGAAATTTTAAAGGAGACGAGATGAAGATGGATTTTGACGCGCTTAAAAAGCGCAACGCAATGGCTCTTCACGATCTAAAAGAGCAAGGCAAACGCGTAGTGGGGATGTTTTGCGCCTACTCCCCCAAGGAGCTCATCTACGCAGCGAGCGCCGTGCCGGTTGGGCTTTGCGCCTATGACGAGAGTCCGATAGACGCCGCTCATGCCGAGCTTCTGCGCAATCTTTGCCCGCTAATCAAGGCAAGTTACGGCTACGCAGTTACCAAAAAATGCCCCTATATGAACGCCAGCGATCTCGTCATAGGCGAAACGACCTGCGACGGCAAGAAAAAGATGTACGAGCTGCTCGCAAAGCATAAGGATAAAGGAGGCGAGCCGCGAAGCCGGAGCAAACTATATGAGCTTGGAGACCGACTATTCCAAGCAAGACGTCGGGCAAATTCGAACGCGCCTAGAGGCGTTTATAGAACTGCTTTAAGCGGGTAGCTCGAAATTTTAAAATGAAGAATTTTCTAAATTTAAAAACAAACCAAAGAAAGGAGAGATTGCATGAAATTTAAAGAGATAGACGAATCTCGTCGCGGCTTTTTAAAAGGAGCTTTGGCAGCGGCAGCCATCGCCGGACCTGAAGCGATGCTCGCAGGCTATACGCCGTTTAAGCCCGATTCGTTGCAGGTTTGGTCGTGCGGAGGACTATCCGAGGCTTTTGCGCAGATAAACGCAGCGTACGAGTCCAAAACGGGACATAATATCCAGTACACCGGAGCCTTTGCGGGGGCGCTCGGGAAGTCGCTGCTAGCCTTGCAGGGCAAGACGGAGGTTTTCGGCGCCCGCGTTTTGGAGCTAAGCCAAAAACTGCGCAAAGCAGGCCTTAGCCTTCGCTTTAGACCGCTATGTTTTACCGACTACGTTTTAGTAGTGCCGAAGGGAAATCCCGCGGGCATTCGCGATCTAAAGGATCTAGCGGAACCCGGCGTGCGGGTGATGCTTCCGTTAAGGGCTTCGCCTCCGGGTAGCGGACCGGTAAAGGGAATTTTGAAAAATTCCGGCCTTACTGAGCCGGTCATGAAAAATATGGTTGCCAACGGAGCGTGCGTAATTACTATGATGTGCGATCTGGTAGACGGCAAGGGCGATGCGTCTATCATCGAAAAGCGCCTAACGACGCACGATAGGTTTAAAGACAAAATCGAATACATGCCTATCGACGAGAAACTCATCCCGCCGGGACCGCTTACCTTTACGCTAAATATCATGAAATACGTAAAAGACGAAAAGCTTGCCGATGACTTTGCGGACTTCGTTTGCTCGGACGGGCAGGAAATTTTCGAGCGGCACGGCTTTACCTCCATCCATTCGGCGCGCGGGCTTGAACTCATAGAAAGGTTTGGTGTAAAAGATGTTTAGTATCGTAAATATGGCAAAGATGAAAAAAGTCTCTAGGCTAACTAAAATTCGTCGCTTGGTGCAGCTAATTTTTATAGGCGCGATCGGGCAATGGGCGTATTACGGGATTTTTAGATGCCCATTTATCGTGCCTTTCGTAAACTGCCAATCCTGTCCGATCGTTACGTGCTGGGGGCGGATCGCGACCGTGTTTTTCGGCTTTTGGCTATTTATCCCCGTGCTGGTTATTTTCCTCGGGCGCGCGTTTTGCGGCTGGCTTTGCCCTGGCGGATTCGTAAATCAAATGCTGGGCAAATTTGCCGCTTTTAAGCTTAAGCTAAAAAATAACAGGAAGCTACGATATGCGCAAATAGGCATGGTTCTAGCCGTTTTGCTTAGTGCGGGCGTCTATTTTATCTACGGCAACCCTCGCGTTATGATCCCTATCCGCACCAGCGACGAGTATCTCAACGCTGTTATCATGTCTTTTAAATTTTCCGACTGGTACTGGGCGGTTCGCACTGCCGTCGTCGTGGCTCTCATCGCCGCATCCTTGATCGTCGCAAATTTATGGTGCCGCTTCGCCTGTCCTAGCGGCGGTATAATGGAGCTGCTGCGTAAAATTTCAATATTTCGCGTTTATAAAACAGACGCCTGCGACAACTGCAACGCCTGTTTGCGCAAATGCGAAATGGGCACGAGACCGGACGAGATGAACTGCACGAACTGCGGCGATTGTATGGACGTTTGCCACGCGGACGCCATCAAATTCGGAAGGAAAAAAGATTGATGAATTTTTTCGCCAAACCCTCCTTCGACAACCACCCCTGCTTTAGCAAAAAAGCGTCCGCCGCCTACGGGCGCGTGCACCTTCCCGTAGCTCCGCATTGTAATATCCAATGCAATTTTTGCAACCGCATCTACGACTGCGCCAACGAAAATCGCCCCGGCGTAACAGAGAGGGTGCAGAGCCCGGACGAGGCCGCGCTATACGTGGAAAATCTATTTAAATTTAGACAGGATATCTCAGTCATCGGTATCGCAGGGCCCGGAGATCCTATGTGCGATGCCGACAAGACCCTAGCTACCTTTGAAAAATGCAAAGCCCGCTTCCCTCACGCCCTACTTTGCTTATCCACAAATGGCCTATCTTTGCTCGAGCACGTGGATGATATCGTGCGCATCGGCGTGAGCCACGTAACGGTAACGGTCAATGCCGTAACGCCCGAAGTGGGCGGCAAAATTTATGCATGGGTACGCCACGGAAATAGAATTTACCGCGGCGAAGAGGGCGCTAGAATTCTTCAGGCGCGCCAAGAGGAAGGGATCCGCAAGCTAAAAGAAGCCCGTATGATCGTTAAGATCAATACGGTCGTAATACCTGGCGTAAATATGGATCACGTCCCGCAAATCGCGAAAAAGGCCAAAGAGTGGCAGGCCGATATCATGAACTGCATGGCGATGATCCCCGTGCATGGCACCCCTTTTGCAAATATCAAATCGCCCTCAAACGAAGAAATTCGCAGCATGCGAAAGCTCATCGGCGGTTCCATTCACCAAATGACTCACTGCAGCAGATGCCGCGCCGACGCATGCGGCAAGCTTTGCGAGAAATGAAGACCTGCTTTGCGGGTCTTTTATCCGGCCTATAATACACTCTCATAGCGCACAAAATTTTATGTAGAGATTTAAATTTAAAATTTGTCTAAATTTAGAACTAGCAAGTGGCCGATAAGCGGTTTTTTAGCGGCGGCGGCTTTTAAAAATTTAAAAACAATTTTTAAATAATATTATTTTGCTTTTATTTAACTTTGGGTATAATTTTCCCAAAATTAGGCATCAGAAAAACCGTATAACGGTAAAATAAAGGAGACATCATGGAAAACGTTTCAAGACGTGATCTACTCAAAATGAGCCTAGTTGGCGCGGGTGCTTTAGCGCTCGGCTCCGTAAACGCAAACGCTGCGGTAAGCTCTAAAGACGTCAAATTCGACGAAGAGTGGGATGTAGTTATCGTCGGTTCCGGTTTTGCAGGACTTGCAGCAGGTATCACCGCAGCCGAAAAGGGCAACAAAGTCCTAATCCTAGAAAAGATGGGACGCGTTGGCGGCAACTCCGTAATTAACGGCGGAATTTTCGCAGTTCCAAACAGCGACAAACAAAAAGCCGAAGGCATCAAAGATAGCAACGAGCTATTTATCAAAGACTGCCTAAAAGCCGGCCGCGGCCTAAACCACGTAGATCTCATCGACACCATCGCTACTCGCGCGCAAGACGCGTATAAGCTCACCCTAAAATGCGGCGCTAAATACATAGATAAAGTTACTCACGCAGGCGGACACAGCGTACCTAGATCGCTTCAGACCGCTAACGGCTCGGGTTCGGGTATCGTTCAGCCGATGGTAGAATACTTTAAAAACCTACAAGACTGCGAGCTAAGACAAAGAGCTAAATTTGACGAATTCGTCCTTGGCGAAGACGGCGGCGTAGACGGCGTGATCATCAGAGAGGATTATAAATTCGACTCAAAGAGCCAAAAAGACGATGCCGAAAACACTACCGGAACTAAAAAGACTATAAAAGCCAAAAAAGGCGTAGTACTAGCAGCGGGCGGATTTTGCCGCGACGTATTCTTTAGACAGGTTCAAGATCCGTCTATCTTGCCTACTACGGATAGCACCAACCACCCGGGCGCAACCGCAGGCGCTATGAAAGAGGCATTTAGGATCGGTGCAACTCCAGTGCAGCTAAGCTGGATACAGTTTGGTCCATGGGCATGCCCTGACGAAAAAGGCTTTGGCGTAGGCTCTATGTTTAACGTAAACGGAAGCTTCCGCTACGGTATCTCAGTCGATCCAAGAACCGGCAAACGCTATATGAACGAGCTAGCAGACCGCCGCACCCGCTCTCAAGCTATGTTTAAAGTAATCGACGCAAAAGCCGATATCTATCCTATCAACTTCTGCGATAGCGAGGGCGTAAAAAACATGGTCATACCTGAACACTACACTAAACCGCTGGAATCTGGCGTACTAAAGAAATTTGAAACTCTAGACGAACTAGCTGCAGCTTATAAAATCCCTGCTGCAGAGCTAAAAAAGACCGTCGAGAGATATAATAGCTTCGTTAAATCAGGCAAAGACGAAGACTTCGGCAAACCTATGGATAAAACCACTACAAACGGCGTAGATATCTCTAAACCTCCTTTCTACGCTATGCGCGGTACGCCAAAACTTCACCATACCATGGGCGGTATCGATATCAATACCAAAGCTCAGGTCATCTCTTTACAAACCGAGATGCCTATTCCAAGATTATTTGCAGCAGGCGAGATCACAGGTGGCGTACACGGAGCTAGCCGCTTAGGTAGCGTAGCGATTGCCGACTGCTTAACGTTTGGTATGATAGCCGGAGAGAATATAGGCTAATTTGCGGCGTCTTTCGGACGCTTTTTGCGGAGCTTGCTAAAATTTTGCTTGGCAGACTATTTTGTCTAGCCTGCGCAAAATTTTAGCCGCGCAACCCAAAAAAAATCGCCTCGAAATACTTGCAAATCTTATTTCGTATCGCAGGTCAAATTTGGTCTGCGGTACTTTTAAATTTGAAGCCGAATTTGCAGTTAAATTTGCAAACTAGGCATCCGAAAGGAATTCGCATGAAACATAAAGCGTTTCTCGCCTTGTGCGCATCTATGCTACTATGCTCTTTTGCATTTAGCGCAGGCGCCCCAAGCGCAAAGATAACGTCTTTAGTCGATCTTAACGTCACCGACGAGCTGCGAGCCAAACACCCTTTAAAACCTCATCACGAAAAGCTAAGCTTCACCTGTCTTGATTGTCACGAAGGACAAGGAAACGACGCTAGTAAATTTAAATCCATAGGCGATAAAGGCTGTTTGTCCTGTCACGGCGACAAGAAAAAGATAGCTAAAAGACTAGAATACATGGATCTGCTAAAAGCAAATCCCCACAACTCGGTTCACGACGGCCCTACGCTATACTGCGACGAGTGCCACAACGAGCATAAAAAATCAACCAATATGTGCACGGAGTGCCACGAACACGAAGTTCCGCAATGGATGGGGGTAACGCCATGAAAATTTCAAAGAAAGTACTAGCGCTTATTATATTAGCAAGCGGCATTATAGGATTTTTAGTGGTACTTCCCGTGCATTACGCCCTAGAAGAAACTAGCGGAGAGAAGTTTTGCGTAGTATGCCACGAGATGGATCCTATGGTTATAGCTTATAGCAACGACGTTCATAGCGGTAAAGGCAAAAGCGGAGTAAGGGCTAAATGCGTAGACTGCCACATACCTCACGACAACCTAGCCAAATACGTCCTAGTTAAAGCCAAAAACGGATTGATGGAGGGATATATTCATTTCTTCAAAGATCCGGAGGCTATAGACTGGCATAAAAATAGAGAGAAAAGAGAGCACTTCGTATTTGATAACGGTTGCGTTAGCTGCCATACGAATTTGGTAGATAATAAGCTAACCTCAGTCAAGGCTCAAAAGATGCACGCTCACTATCAAAGCTTGCTAAATACCGACAAGCAACTAACCTGCGCTAGCTGTCACGCCGAGGTAGGCCACAGCGGACTAAACAACATGCTAAACTACTGGAAGCCTGAATACAAAATCTACGAAAAGAAAGCCGCAATCAAAAAAGAAGAGATAAAGAAGGCTTATTTCGGGGAGGATTATGTGGGGCCGAAGGTAGAGAACAAAGAGGATAACGTCACCAAAAAGTAGGCTAAAATGAAGAAAATTTTGCTCGTTAGCGACGACGTCGAGATGCAACTAAACCTCAACGCCGCGCTTTAGCAAGGATCCGGTAAATTTTAAGTCAGTAAATTTCGCGCGATAACGGGAGTTTATCTCCCGTTACGATCTTCGTAAACAGACTATCTCTACGCTTTATTAGAATTACTCGAGAATAAATTTAAACCAAAAGCTCGCATCTACTCAGCTCAAAACATAAAATTTAAAATAAGCCGTTTTCGATATAATTTTCAAAAATTTCGGAGCGGAAAATGGGTAGAAAAGAGCTTCTGGGCGGCGCAAAACGTATCGTCGTAAAAATCGGTACCTCAACGCTTACCAATGCGGACGGTTCGCTAAATGAGCGGCTCATCAAAAGTCTAGTCGCGCAAATTTGCAAGCTAAAAGATGCGGGCTTTTGCGTGGCTTTGGTAAGCTCGGGTGCCGTGGGCGCGGGCATGGGGCTGCTAGGCATCGCGCAAAGACCCAAAATTTTAAGCCGCAAGCAAGCTTTAGCGGCGGTCGGACAGGTCGCGCTGATGCATCTTTACGAGCGGCTGTTTTGGGCGCATGACCGCATTATCGCGCAGCTGCTGTTAAGCCGAGGCGATTTTAGCGACAGGGTGCGCTATCTTAGCGTGCGAAACGTCTGCGCGGAGCTACTCTCGCGCGGCATCGTGCCGATCATAAACGAAAACGATCCCGTCGTAGCAGATGAACTGAAAGTGGGCGATAACGACACGCTAAGCGCGCTAGTAGCGGGGCTAATCGATGCTGATCTGCTCGTGATTTTAAGCGATATCGACGGGCTGTACGACAAAAATCCGAGCGAGCACGCGGACGCAAAACTTTTAAGCTTTATTGAAAAAATCGACGAACACGTCGTCAAAATGGCAGGCGGCGAGGGCAGTAAATTCGGCACGGGCGGCATGGCGACCAAGATCGCGGCGGCGCAAATGGCAAATCAGATCGGCACTAGCCTGATCATCGCAAACGGGCGTACGGACGGAATTTTGCTTAAAATAGCGGCGGGCGACGAGGTAGGCACCCTCTTTAGCGCGGGCGCAGCGCGGCTTAGCTCGCGTAAATACTGGCTCGCATACGGCGCGATTAGCAAAGGTGCGGTGATTATCGACGCGGGTGCGGCAGAGGCGATAAAATCGGGCAAAAGCCTGCTTGCGGTCGGGATTACCGAGGTGCGCGGCGAGTTTGAGCGCGGCGAGATCGTAAACGTCTGCGCGACTGACGGCAAGCTGCTGGCGCACGGCATTAGCAACTATTCAAGCTGCAAGCTTGCGCGCATAGCGGGCGCAAAAAGCGATGAGATAGAGCAGGCTTTAGGCTACAAAAGCGACGATGACGCGATCCACGCGGATAATATCGCGCTGCAATGAAATTTTAGCCGTGTTCGCGCGTTTAAATTTTAAACGGAGGGCGTAGATGAAAAAGATTATATTTTTTGCGCTACTTTTGGCAGGCGCGGCGTGGGCGTACAAAGAGGCAAATCCCGCTAGAATTTTTATAGCGGCTAACGACGAGGATCAAGGCGGCACGCTAAACCGCGCTGAGCGGGAGAAAGCGGTAGCCCCAAAGAATATCAAACTTAAATTTTCAGCGCAAGGCGCGGCTTGGACGGCAAAATTTGACGAACCGGACGCCGATAAAAACGGCGAGCTAGACGTTCTTGGGCTGCGCGGATATGAGCCGGCGGATTACGTAAAAGCGCCCTGCGCGAATTGGAACGAGAAGGTTGGGCATAATGCCGGGCGAGTAAGCGAAATTTTGACGCAAGAAAATCCGAAATAAAATGGCCCAAAGCGCGCTAAATTTAAGCCGTCGCGCGCGGATAAAAATAAGACGCGCAGGAATTTTGGACGCGATACAAGCGACGCTCGCGGCATTTTTATACGCAGCATGCGATTTGATTTATAGAGTAAGGAGCAAAAATGAACGAAATTTTAGAGATTTGTAAGCGCGCAAAAGACGCTTGCGGCGAGCTTTTGAGGCTTGATAGCAAGTCTAAATTTGAAATTTTAAACGCCGTAGCAAACGAGCTGCTAGCGCAAAAAGAGGCTATAAAAACGGCAAACGCCAAAGATCTTGCAAGCGGCGAGAGATCGGGCCTTAGCTTGGCACTGCTAGACCGCCTAAGGCTAACCGACGCCCGCATCGAAGCTATGGCGCGGGGCGTGCGCGAGGTAGCGGGCTTTGCCGAGGTCGTAGGCGAAAATCTAGGCGGCTGGAGCCATCCAAACGGCATGCAAATCAGCCGCGTGCGCGTGCCGCTGGGGGTGCTCGGCATCATCTACGAGAGCCGCCCAAACGTCAGCATCGATGCGGCGGCTTTGGCGCTAAAGAGCGGCAATGCGGCGATCCTGCGAGGCAGCGCTAGCGCGCTAAATTCAAACATCTTTTTAGTAAATTTATTTAACGAAGCGGGGGCGAAATTTGGCTTACCGACGGGCGCGGTGCAGCTAGTAGAAAGCCCTGAGCGCGAAGTTGTGGCGCAAATGGCGAAAATGAGCGAATATATTGACGTTTTGATACCGCGAGGCGGCAAAAATTTAAAAGATTTTATTGCGCAAAACGCGACTGTGCCGATCATCATGACGGGCGCGGGGGTGTGCCACATCTTCGTCGATGAGAGCGCAAATTTAAGCGAGGCTGCAAAGATAATCAAAAACGCCAAAACCCAGCGCCCAAGCGTCTGCAACGCCGTAGAGTGCGTGCTTTTGCATGAGCGCGTGGTAGGCGAAATTTTACCGGGGCTTGTGCGCGAGATGCCGGAGGTCGAGTTTCGCGTGAGCTCGGAGCTTCTGGGCGCGTGCGAGTCGGAGCTGCGAGGCACTAAAAACGTCAAACTTGCAGGCGAGAGCGACTTTGGCGCCGAGTTTTTGGATCTCGTGCTAGCCGTACGCGCCGTGCGGGACGTAAGCGAGGCGATCAGCTTTATAAACGCGCATTCCAGCGGGCATTCGGACGCGATTTTAAGCGAGGATTATGCAAACGTCGAGCGGTTTTTAAACGAAATCGGTAGCGCGGTCGTCTACGCGAACGCCTCGACTCGTTTTAGCGACGGTAGCGAGTTTGGGTTCGGCGGCGAGATCGGCATCAGCACGCAAAAGCTTCACGCCAGAGGGCCGATGGGGGTAAGGGAGCTCACGACCTACAAATACGTCGTCCGCGGAAACGGGCAAATTCGTTAGCGGCTCGTCTTTTTCTAAAAGGCTTATCTTGCGAGCGCTTTTGAGAGAAATTTTGCTTCTCTTGCGCTCACAACTGCAAGCAGAAGAGAAATATCGCCGAAGCTCGGATGTATTATTTATACGCGCCCTTGCTTGGCTAATTTTCGCCTCGCCTAAATCTCGCGATAATTTGCCTTAAATTTGCATTGCGGGTTAAATTTAGACTTAATTTTAAAATTTTAATTCGCGATGTTCTGTTTTTAAATTTCGCAGCCCGCAATCATAAATACGCCGCCGTTTAAAGCTCGATTCCGCCACGTTTTCAATCAAAATTTAACTACGTTTTTATATAATCGCTCTGGAAATAAAAACTTTTTTTCAAGGCTCAAAAATGCAAGAAAATATAACCGATGAGGGCAGAAAGCAGATCATCGAAAAGGCGAAAGCCGAAGGAATGAGTGCGGCGGCATTTATGCTCTTTACGATGCTACTACCTTATGCCTCGGACTTTTTTCCGCAGTTACAAAATAAAAGCAGCGGCCCGACGACGGCGCTAGTCGTAATTACGCTTATGTATTTTTACAGAGCGCTTAAAAAGCTCCAGCCCCTGTGCAAAGCACGTCTCATCCTGTTTTTTACGCTTTATTGGACGAGCAGCATTGCGGTTGCGATATTTTTCGTGCTAGCTACAGTTTACGAAGCGGAACAATACATGTTTATTTTGTTTGTTATCGGCTTATTCGTTTCGTTGGTCTTTTGTATGGTCTGCTGGATGATTTTAAATTTTAAGCTTGCTAAAATCACGCAAAAACCGCTTTTTAAAATTTACGCTCTGTGTTTCGTCGCCTCTGTAATTTCTAGCATAGCAATAGTGGCATTGGGGGTTACAAAACACGACGCGATCTACTATGTCGATACCGCATTCAGTGTGATAACCGGAGCGCTTCTGATCGTCGCGTGGCATAGCATAGATAAAATAGAGGAACTGTAAATTTACATATCTGCTACAATTTTTAAAATTTAGCACAAGGGGTGAAATTTGAAAAATTCTACGGCGAGCGCGCAAAAAATACGCTGCGACTGGGCGGAGAAAAGCGAGCTAGAGCGCGTATATCACGACGAGGAGTGGGGCAAGCTCGTAAAGGATGATACGAAATTTTTCGAGCTTATCGTGCTGGAGGGCTTTCAAGCGGGCATCTCGTGGCATGCGGTGCTGCTTAAGCGCGAGGCGATGCGAGCGGCGTTTGACGGATTTGACGCGCATAAAATTTCGCTCTACGGCGAGGAGCAGACGGCGAAATTTATGCAAAATCCAGCACTCATCAGAAACCGCCTGAAGCTAAACTCTCTCGCCGCAAACGCCCGCGCATTCCTCGCCGTCGTGGGCGAGTTTGGCAGCTTTTACGACTATCTTTGGGGCTATCTTTTGCCTAAATTTGATCCCAAATTTGACGGCAAGCCCATCGTAAATCACTATGAGAACATAAAGCAGATCCCCGCCACCACGCCGCTTGCAGAGTTTATCGCAAAAGAGATGAAAAAGCGCGGGTTTAAATTTCTGGGACCCACGAGCGTCTATGCGTTTTTGCAAAGCGCGGGCGTAGTGGACGATCATCTGGACGCCTGCTTTTGCAAAGGAGGCAGATGATGCTCGCGCAGAAGCGAGTTTTTAGCTACATAAAGGAGAAATTCGGCGCGCAGGGCGAGCGGGTGTTTGACAAACACCCCGAATTTGCCGTGTTCCGCCACGCAAAAAACCAAAAATGGTTCGCCGTTTTTATGCGCGTGGACGGCAGCAAGCTGGGGCTTAAAAGCGCTCAGGCGCTAGAAATACTAAATCTAAAATGCAAGCCTGATCTCGCAGCGATCCTGCGCGACGAAGATCAAATTTTGCCCGCCTATCATATGAATAAAAAGCACTGGATCAGCGTAAATTTAAGCTCTAAAATCGCGCCCGAGCAGGTCTTTGACCTCGTCGATCTCAGCTTTGAGCTGACTTTATAGAAGCTGCGCAGCTTCGCTCACGTGATTACTCTTGAAAATAAAGCGCCGCTAAATAGCTAAATTTAAAGCTCTAGGCGCACAAGGTAAATTTTACCGCATTGGGTTTTGCAAAACACAGCCTACGTAAATTTTAAAATCCGATAGACGCTCAAAAACAATAAAAGCCGCAAGGGCGGATAGAATTTTTCGTCTCATAAGATCACCGTATCCGGCAAATTTTAACGAGCAAATCGACAATAAGCAAATTGATAAACGTGATAAATTTTTAAAATTTTGGATATACTACCGATTTTTAAGGAGAAAAGATGAAAATAGATACCCTAATCGTAAAGGGCATAGAGGCCAAGTCCAACCCCCACAACGCGGTGATTCCGCCGATATATCTAGCCAGCACCTTCGTGCAAGAAAGCCTGGATGATTTCGGCAAATACGCTTATTCGCGCGGTGCAAATCCTACGCGCAACGCCTTTGAAGAGCTTTTTGCAAAATTTGAAGGCAGCAAATACGCCTTCGCGCTAGCCTCGGGTATGGCGGCTACGAGCGCTGCATTTGCGCTGCTTAAAAGCGGCGATCGCGTGCTGTTAAATAACAACGTTTACGGCGGCACCTATCGCTACGTAAGCGGGATTTTTAAAAATCAAGGGATAAATTACGACTTGGTGGATGATCTAAATTTGATCACCGAAATTCCAAGCGACGTAAAAATGGTCTTCATCGAAACGCCATCAAATCCGCTTTTGCGCGTAACCGATATTGAGCGCATCAGCGAGCTCGCGCATAAAAACGGCGCGCTTGTGGTGATGGATAATACCTTTTTAACCCCGTATTATCAGCGCCCGCTAGAGCACGGCGCAGACGTCGTGGTTTATAGCGCGACCAAATACATAGGCGGACATGCCGATCTGATCGCCGGCATCGTTACTACGAACGACGATAAGCTTGCCGCAAGAATTCAGTTTATGAAAAACACTCTGGGCGCTACGCTCTCGCCTACCGACGCGTATTCGCTAATACGCGGACTTAAAACGCTAAGCGTGCGCTTCGACCGCCAGAGCGAAAATACGTTAAAGATAATAGAATTTTTACGCAGCAATCCTGCGGTAGAAGCGGTAAATTTCGCAGGCTCGCATTCGGCTAACGAAAAAGAGATACAAAATCGCCAAGCTAGCGGCATCGGAGCGGTCATCTCGCTGGTGCTTAAGCCGCAATACGACTATAAAACCTTTGCGCGCAGCCTTGAGCTATTCGATCTGGCGGTTAGTCTGGGCGGCGTAGAGAGCCTGATCTGCCATCCTGCGTCGATGACGCACGAGAGCTATCCGCGCGAGCTGCAAGAGCGCATCGGCATCAGTCAAAATTTGCTGCGCCTAGCTATAGGCATCGAAAACACGGACGATCTCATAGCGGACCTTGCCGCCGCGCTAGAAAGATCTAAAAAATAGGCGGCGCGAAATTTACGTAAGCTCGCGAAATTTCTGTGCAGGCTTGTAAAAATTTGCGCGGGCGCGCAGAATTCATGTCAAAATTTCGTCCAAAATCCTTATAGCTTCGCTCGTGAGGCTATAAGGGTGCGATCTTTACGAACCGGCGCGCATGGCGGGTTTAAAAAGGACTCGCCGCCGATCATTTCATCTTGCAAAAATCGCTTTTCGCAAAACCTATGCCCATTTTCTCGCGGGATAAATTTTGTATGAATTTTCACTCGTTAAATTTTACGAAGCGCGCGGCTTTGCGTAAAATTTAAATTTAAAAATTCCGCCACTACGGCGTTGAAATGAAATTTTAATTTATACGCACGGCAAGATTTATCCAGACCTCTTGCTAAAACACATCGTTTAAATTTAATTCGGATAAATCTATCTAACCGCCGTTTGATATTGCCAAGTGGAGAGCTTAAATTTAATCAAAATTTTAAAGGCGGGCGATCTGTGCCGCACCACGCCAACCGCTCGTAGCTGCTCGGTCTAAATTTGACACAATTAAATTTATCAAACGGGCAAATTTAGGCTCTGCCCTGCTCAAAAATTTAAAATTCTACGCGCCGTTTAAATTCCGCTTAAAATTTTAGCCACGCTTTAAATTTAGCGGAGTTACTTCAGCTCGCCCCAGCGCTTGGCGATGTTTAGGCTCGTCTTTAAGGGCACGTTCAGGCTCGCCGCACTTTGCATTATCTCCTGCGCACGCTCGCCGAAGCTCTGCGCCAAATCATCCCGCACCTCGAAGATCAGCTCATCGTGGATCTGCAATATCAGCCGCGCCTCATCATTTAGCAGTGGCGAAATCTCAACCATCGCCTTTTTGATGATGTCGGCGGCGGAGCCTTGAAATTTCGTATTCACCGCCTCGCGCTCGTAGCTCGCATAGACCATGTTGTTGCGCGCGTTTGCGAAGTCGAAGTAACGCCTGCGCCCAAAAAGCGTGCTTACGTAGCCGCCTTCTTTCGCGTCCGATTTTATGCTTTGCAAAAACTCTTTAATCGTGGAAAACGCCGCGAAATAGCGCTCGATATAGCCTTTCGCCTCGGCGCGCGCGATACCTAGGCTATCGCTTAGCTTACCCGCGCCCATGCCGTAGATGAGGCCGAAATTTATGCTCTTTGCGATCGTGCGGTGCGCGGGCTGCGCGTCGCCGAAAATGCTGATCGCCGTGCGCGCGTGAATGTCCTCATCCGCCCTAAACGCCGCCAAAAGCGCAGGATCGCGCGAAAAGTGCGCTAGCAGGCGCAGCTCGATCTGCGAGTAATCAAGCGAGATCAGCGAGTAGCCTTCGTCTGCTAGAAAGCAGTCTCGCACGTCCTTCGCAAAGGTGCCGCGCGCGGGAATATTTTGAAGGTTCGGATTTTTGCTCGCTAGCCGCCCGGTAGCCGTGCCGGTCTGCAAGAAATTCGATCTGACGCGGTTTTGCGCATCGGCTACCGCAAGCTGCAGCAGCGGCTCGCAGTAGGTGCTTTGCAGCTTGAACAGCTCGCGGTAGTCTAAAATTTTACCCACCGCGGGGTGCAGCACCGTAAGATCCTTCAGCACGCTTTCGTCGGTGCTATAGCCCGTCTTGGTGCGCTTTGCGGCAGGAAGCCCAAGCCGCTCGAAAAGCACGGCGCCGAGCTGAGCGGGAGAGTTGATGTTAAACTGCTCGCCGCAAAGCTCATAAATTTCATCCGTGAGCGCTCGCAGGGACTTTTCGTTGCGCGCGATTAGGCGCTTTATCATCTCTACGTCGATCTTGATGCCGCATCTTTGCATCTGCCAAAGCACCCGCACGAATGGAAACTCAAGCTCCTGCGCGAGCTTAAAAAGCGCGGGTTCGAGTAGCTGTTTGAGCTTAAAATACAGCCTCAGCGTCACCCACGCATCCTCGCTCGCATAGATCGTAGCGGCGTCCAGCTCCACGGAGGCGAAGGTCTCGCCCTTTTTGACGACGTCGCCGAAATGCACAGTCTCATACCCCAGATACCGCGGCGAGATAGAGTCCATCCCCACGGCGTTTGCGGGATCGAGCAGCCACGCTAGCACCATCGTATCGGCAAAGCGCGCAGGCGGCTCAATACTAAAATTATTTTTCACGATCTCAAAATCGTATTTTAAATTTTGCCCCACGACATATCCGCGAAACAGCGAGCCGATCGCTACCTTTGCCGCGTCCGAAGAAATTTGAGCCGGAGCGCCCAAATAGCTGTGCGCGAGCGGGACGTAATAGGCGCGCTCCTCGTTAAATGCAAACGAAAAGCCCACGATCTTGGCGCTTTTGCTGTCGATGCTAGTGGTTTCCGTATCGAAGCTCACCAAGGTCTCGGCGCTGACGCCTTCGCACAGCCTTGCAAGCTCCGCGGCATCGGTGATACAAACAGGCTCAAATGGCGTTTTAAAAGCGCTCTCGCAGCTTTGCCCGCCGCAAGCCGAGCCACCCGGGATAGAATTTTGCCCGTCTAGCCCCCCTACCGTAGCGTCCAAGATAGAGCCGCCGCGAGACGGCTCTGCGCCCGCACCCTTTCCGCCCGTACTTAAAACGGAGCTTTTTGCGCCCGCGCTTTTGCCCTCGTTCCAAAGATTAAGTCCGTTCTGCTCCTGCAGGCTTAACGCCGAAAGAAGCCTATTTAGCGCGTAATCTTTTAAAATTTCGCGGATTTTAAAAAGCGGATTTTGCTGCGGGAATTTCGCGTCCTCTAAAGGCGGGATTTCCAGCTCGTCGTAAAGCGTGGCCAGGCGCTTGCTTATGTAGGCGCTCTGCTTACCTTCTATCAGATACTCGCGCTGTTTGTTTTGCGGCAGGCGGTCTAAATTTGAATAGATCTCATCAAGCGAGCCCCATTCGTCTAAAAGCTTCTTCGCTCCCTTATCGCCGATGCCGCGCACGCCCGGGATATTATCGGCGCTGTCGCCGCAGATCGCCAAAAAATCCACGATCTGTTCGGGATAGACGCCGTAGCGCTGCAAGCACTCCTCCCTTCCGTAAAGCATCTTTTTGCCGTGGCTGTAAATTTTAACGTTTTCGCCGATGAGCTGATACAGGTCCTTGTCGGAGGTAACGATATTGATTTTATGCGTGGCGCCGTACTTTTTAACGACGCTTGCGATGAGATCGTCCGCCTCGTAGCCCTCGCGTCCGAGCGAGTAAAGCCCCATCTTTTCGATCATCTCGATGCAGACCGGTAGCTGCTGCAAAAGCGCGGGCGGCGGGGCTTGGCGGTTGGTTTTGTAATTCGGATCGATATCTGAGCGAAAGGTCTTGCCCTTGCTATCCAGAGCGAAAATTATATAATCGCTCTTAAATTCCTTCGAAAGATTTGCGATGAAGCTCGCAAATCCGCTCACCATGCCGCTGGGTTTGCCGTCTTTGGTCTTAAGCCCGCTCATAGCGTAGTAGAGCCTGAAAAAAAAGCCGAACGTATCGATGATCGTGATGGTCTGCATAATGGTCCTCGGATTTAAAATTTTAACGCGTAGTGTATTAAAATTCGGCTAAATTTACAAATTCTAAATAGGACTTGACCTACCTCATTTCAAAATTTTAAAATTTGCTATATAATCGCGCGAAATTTTAAAAAAGGATCAGGTATGGATTTTTTCACAGACTGGCAGGAGTTTGACGCAGCGGGCGCTACGGTGAAATTTTATAAAAAATCACAAGGCGGCGTAGAATACATCGGCTTTGATTCGCGCAAATGCATCCCGCCCGAGCCGATGGTAAATGCGCTGGTAGCGCTAAATTTCGTAAAAGACGAAACCAAAAAGGTCGTCATGCTCAATCATAAATTTCCGATGGGGCTGATCCCGAAGATCGAGTCTAAATTTGACATTGCCCGCGAGGATCTGGACGGCGACGCGGTCAAACTCACCATCAGCCTAAAACCAGGCGCGGTCAATGAGGGCTTTGACACCGACGCGAAGTGCCACGGCTAAAGGGCTTTAAAATTTAGATGAATATCACGACCTTTTCGCCGCCGTTTCGCATCGTAGGCGGCTATTTCATCTGCGGCTTTATCTTTTTGCTGCTAAGCGCAGCGAGCTTTTTAAAGGCCGATTTCGGCGCGATCCAGGCGCCACAGACGGCAAGCTTTTTTCACGTATTTTTGCTGGGATTTGTAATCAGCATAATCATCGGAGCGCTCTATCAGCTCACCTCCGTCATCATCCAAAAGGAATTTTTCACCGTTAAATTTGCGTTTTTAAATCTCCTCGCCTACGGCGCGGGCGTGGCTCTGCTAAGCGCGGGATTGCTTCTTTCAAGCATCCCTTTGATGCACGCAGGCGGCGGCGTTTTGCTGCTTAGTCTATTTTATTTTACGATCTGCTACGCGCTAAGCTTCATCGGCACGCCCAAATGGAGCTTCCCCGCCGTAGCGCTTGCGATCTCGGCTGCGTTTTTAGCCGTAGGGATCAGCCTTGGCTTCGCGCTCGTGCTAGCGCTTAGCGGCGTGGAGATTTTCGGAGTGTATTTTTCAGAAATTTTATCCTATCACATATACTTCGTGCTGGGCTTCGTGTTTTTCGTCATCGTAGGCGCTGCGTGCGTGCTGCTGCCGATGTTTAGCCTGGCGCACAATCTAAGCTTCGCACTAGCAAAAGCTTCGCTGGCGCTGTATCTGCTCGCGGGGCTGTTTTTACTAAAAGACTTTGGAATTTTCATCGCATTTGCCGCGCTTGCGAGCTTTGCGGCTCAGGCGATCTATATCCTAGCCAGGCGAGCGCGAAAAGCGATAGATTATTGGAATTTAAACGTCTACATCTCGCTGGCGGCTTTGGGATTTAGCGCGGCATTTTGGCTCGCAAGTCGCGCGGATGCGGCGGCGTTTTGGCTGCTATACGGCTTTTTGTTCGCCTTCATCGTCGCGCACCTTTATAAAATCGCACCCTTTCTCATCTGGTACCACTACGTCTCGCCCTTCGTCGGCAAGCGCAAAATCCCTATGCTAGAGGATATGATAATCAAAAAGATCGCCTACGCAGCCTGCGTGCCAAACGTCTTAGCGCTTGCGTGCGCGGGCCTTGGAGCGCTAACGCCTGCGGTGATCTTGCAAGCGGTAAGCATAATTTTGGTGCTAATCAACATCGTAAATATCTTTAACTACATAAAATTCGGAGAGGAAAAATGAAAGTAACGAAGGAGCAAATTTACGAGGCGCTTCGCGCCGTGGTGGACCCTGAGGTGGGCTTTGACGTCGTGTCGCTAGGGCTCATCTACGACGTAGCGGTAGATGAGGCGAACAACGCCAAAGTCACGATGACGCTATCGACTCAGTCGTGCCCGCTGCATGAGATGATGGTAGAATGGGTGCGCGCAGGTGCCGAGAGCGTAGAGGGTGTCGGCGAAGTAGAGATCGATCTCGTCTTTGAGCCGATGTGGAATATCGATATGGCGGAAGATCACGTCAAAGAAGCGCTCGGTAGATTTTAAACAGCTTTGCCGCACCCCGCAGTTTAAGCTTTGAAATTCTAAAATTAGACTTAAAATTTATACCTAGGGCTGCTATGAAAAAATTTACCGACGGCAAGAAAGAAATTCTACTTCAAACGCAAGGGCTTAGTTTGATTTCAAAGACGTTACAAAACGGCAAAGAAAGGCTGAGCTCTAAAGAATTCGCAAACCACGATGCTCTGCAAAAAGCTTTCGTAAAAAAGCAAGTTGATGCCCTAAAAAAGGGCTTCATCTACGAAAACAAAGAAGCAAAATTCGGCGAGGCAATAGCGCATGCCTATATCGGCGGCGGATACAGCGGGGCGCTTGGATTTGCCGAGTTTGAGGATAAATTTTACGTCTATAAATGTAATTTTGACGAGCACGGCTGCGATTATTTAATCGTGTTGGACGGCGAGCTAAGAACTCTTGCGCAAATTAAGCTACCAAAAATTTTAGCATGGAAAATGACCGCCACCGAAAAAGCTTTGGTGCTTGATTTGGACCACGAATTCTTTCTTTTTGATGGAGAGAAATTCAGCAGGCTTTTTGAAGCCTGGGGTATCACAGGAGGAGGCTTTAGCTCTGCTCTAAGCGGCAACGGCGAAATTCTAGCCTGCGGCACGGATGGAATTTTAGCTTTCGGAAGCGACAAGAAGCTAAATTTTAAAACGGATTTTTCGGCAAAAGCAATAGGCTTCGGCAATAAAATTTGCGTAGCCTGTGGGGATGAAGGCGGCAAAAATATCGCTAGGCTCTACCGCCTAAAAGACTTCGCCGAGCTTTGCCGTATCGAATGCGACGTGGGCTATATCCACTCCCTAAACGTGGGGCTTATCAAAAATGACACGATTTTGGTCGTAAATAACGGCTTTGATGAGCTGTATTTTTGGGACGTAGCAAGCAAAAAGCGTCTAAGCGCACCAAAAAGCTTGCCAAGAAGCGTGATGAGGTTTGCCGCAAACGATCAAATTTTTCTTACGTATTTTTATGGTGGATTTAAAGCATTCAGCTTGGAGGATTTTCGCCTCTTAGGCGAGTTTGAGTGCGAGCACTGTGTCAAAACTGCTGCTATTGAAATCTCGGGCGAGCGCCTTTGCGTTCGCACCGACTACGGATTTTTTAGCGTCTATTCTTTAGCCGAGAATGGAATTAAAATTTAAAAAGCGCTATTGATAGGGATTTATCGCCCGCTTCAAGCTCATAAAATTAAACGAACTCCGCCCGCCTTAAACTTACGCGACAAGCAGGGGTAGCTATTTAAAGGAATTTTATCGCAAAAATTGCGGGCTTTGAGAGCTTTTTAAGGCTTCCTTTAAGCATTATCAAATTATCCGCGCCGGAGATCTTAAGAGTGGAATTTTCAAAGCAAAATTCTAAATTTTTTAGCGCGTTTTCGCTTAAGAGGCGCGCAAGCTCCAAAATATAGCTCAGCCAGGCAAGCTTGGCGGAATCAGGCAAAATCGCGCTCAAAGGCGCGAACGTAGCGCCCAGCTCGCGCTTTCCGTGCATCGAGATGATCGCAGCTATGAGCGCCTTTTCTTTGTGCGTCGTGCGGTAGTTCAGCCCACCGAGCACCATATCCGCGCTGGTTTCGTGCTTAGCGTAAAAGCCAATCGCCCGCCCGATCTCGCAAAGCGATGCCGCGGTCTGAAGAATTTTAATATATTTTTCATTCAAGCCGTGCAGCGGCGATAGCGTGCAAAACAGCGCCTTTGCGAACTTCGGGGCCTCGCTCGGCTCGGAAGCGAAGCGATCTTTGAGGCTTCTTAGGCTCGGATTAAAGCCTCTAGGTAGGTTTGCGCCGCGCAGAATTGAGCTTAAAAACGCCCCCTCTCGCACCCCTACGCCGCTTGTGATGATCTTTTTCGCCCCCAGGCGCCTTACGATCTTATCAAAGATAATGGCGCCCTCTCTTATCGTGTCGTAGCGGTCTTTTTTGATCGGGAATTTCGCCAAATCAAGCGTCTTTGCGCTCATCAGCTTGGCAAAAAACGGCGCGTATTTTTCGTAATCGTAACTGAAATTATGCACGATTTTTAGTGGGTGGTTTTGCAGGCTCATCACGGCGCCGGAAAGCGCTCGCGCGGAGCCGCCCATTACGATTAAATTTTGCGTGCGAAACTCGGCGCCGAGCTGCGAGATCGCGCTGTTTATGTATTTCTCGAGCCCCTTCGTGTCGCCGCGGTCGAAAAACAGCTCCTTTAGCCGCACCGTGCCTAAATTTAGAGAAATTTTATTTTCTATCCTGCCGTTTTTTATGTAAGCAAGCTCGGTCGAGCCGCCGCCGATATCCAGCGTTATGCCCTCGGAAAAGTCGCTAAGTAAATTCTGCGCCGCATAAGCGCCCAGATAGGCTTCCGTCTGCCCGTCGATTTTGCGGATCGCAATGCCAGTTTGCTTGCGGACGAGATTTATAAATTCGGCTCCGTTCGGTGCATCGCGAAGCGCGGATGTACCGATGCAAAGCACGCGCTTGGCCTTGTAATTGCATACTAGGGTTTTAAATTTTTTAAACGCCAGCAGGCATTTTTGCATCGCTTCGGTGGTTAAAATTCCGCCGTTTTCGTAAGCGCCCTCGCCTAGGCGGATCTTGATCTTATGCTCGGCCAAAATGAAAAATCCGAGTCTACTCGTGCGCTCGAAAATCACGGCTCTGGCGGAATTTGAGCCCAGATCTATGACTGCGACGCGCTTGGGCATTTAAATTTCCATATGGACGTGTTTGTATTTCAGCTCGTCCGCCGTCTCGATATTATCGGGATCGGTGATGATACACTCGACGGGACAAACCACGATGCAAGCGGGCTCAGAGTAATCATCTACGCACTCACAGCATCGATCGGCATCTATGATGTATATCGGCTCATCCTCAAAAATCGCTTCATTAGGGCATTCCTCGCGGCACGCGTCGCAACTGATGCATTCTTTTGTAATCAACAATGACATATAATTTTACCTTACGAAAAAATTTATGGCGTTTATACCATAAAAAGCTTCATTTTGTTTTAAAATAGCTGAATTTCGGGCTATTTCTTAAATTTTTTAGCGGAAGTTTGAAAATCGCGACGATTAGCGAGCGCCCTTTGTCGTTTTTAAGATCTACTTGCGCACCCATCGCTTGAGCAGCATTTTTGGCTAAAAATAGCCCGAGCCCGGCTCCCGGTTTGCCGCCGTAGCGCTTAAAAGGGGCGAAATAATCGATCTCTTCGTTAAGCGGCTCGCCTTTGTTTGCGACCCACACTATGAAATTTCCGTCCGAAATTTCGCTCTCGATCAGTACTTTTTCGCCGTCCGGAGAAAATTTTATGGCGTTTTGGATAAAATTTTGAATCACGTGCATAAAGAGACTTTTCTGCACCGAAATTTCAAGCTGTTCAGGCTTAAGATCCATCGTCAAGTCCTTGCCCGCCGTACGCGCTAAAATTTTAAAGCCCACGCATAGCTCCCGTAGATACGCGATCATATCGGTCTGCTCGGGCGCCTCAAACTGCGCCCCCTCCTGCCGTCCAATCTCCAGGATGGAGCTGATCATTTTATTCATATTATCGATCGAGTCGTTATTGTTTTTAAGCGCCTCGATATATTTCTCGCTCTCGCGCGGTTTAATCAGCGTCACTTCGTTTTTAGTTTTCATAACCGCAAGCGGGGTCTTAAGCTCGTGCGCGATGCCGATAAAAAGCTCCTTTTGATACAAAATGAAAGTCTCGATACGCTCAAGCAGGCGGTTTATGCTGTTTGAAAGCGGGCTAAATTCACTTGGAATTTCCGCCGCGTCGATAGGCTTTAGAAATTTTTCATCCACAGAAGCGAGCCTTTGGCTGATCAGCTTAATCGGCATCAGCAGCATGCGCGAGAGAAACATCGCGTAAAATACCACTAAAAATATCATAGTCAAATTTACCAAAATGATGTCGATGAGTATTTGATTTACGATGTTTGCATAGACGCTCACGTCTGCTTTGATGCTTAAAATTTTATCCTTACCATAAGGGTAGTGCAGCTGTAAATAGCTCTTGCCATCCTCGGAGCTTTCAATAAATTTAGGCTTATTGATACTTTCGTTTTCGATGATTTTGCTTTCGTATTCACCGGATGCGTCTTGTAAAAAAGATGAAATTTTCTCAGGCGGCACGGAGGCTTCTACGATTTTTTGTGCTCTTTGGATTAAATTTTGAACTGGAGTTTCGAAGATGGTAATTCTCATATAATTATAGAGCATTACCGAAAAAATGACAATTAGCATCAACGAAGCGGATGCTAATTGTATTACAAAGCGGACTCTTAGGCTTTTTGTGGAAAGCAAAATCTATATCCGCGTCTGCGAACGGTCTCGATCGTAGAGATATTTAGAGGCTTATCCATTTTCTGTCGAATTTGATTGATCGCGACTTCGATGACGTTTGGCGTAACGAGCTCAGGCTCCTCCCAGATGGCATCTAATAGCTGCTCTTTGCTTACGATCTGATCGCTGTGGCGCGCTAGGTGAGTTAGCACCTCAAACGGCTTACCCTTAAGCTCGATCTCTTGACCTAGATATGTGATCTTTTCCTCGTCCGGATCGATGATAAGATCATCGATTTTGATGATATTTGAGCCACCGAAGCGAAGTCTAGCCTCAAGGCGCGCTACTAAAACATCAAAGTCGAAAGGTTTTTTGATAAAATCGTCCGCGCCCGCGCGAAGTGCTTTGATCTCGCTTTCTTTATCGTCTTTTGCAGATAGCACGACGACCGAGGTGCGCGCGGATTTTTGCTTAACTAATGCGATGAGATCGATGCCGTTGCCGTCAGCTAGCATCCAATCGGTTAGCACCAAATCATAATTTCTAATGCCGATATAATACTCTGCGTCCTTAAAACTCTCGGAAGTATCCGTCTGATAGCCGAACTCCATCAAGCCCTCCGCTATCGTCTTGTTTAAAGTCACCTCGTCCTCGACTATTAAAATTCTCATTTAATTTCCTTGCCTTAAAATTTTGCGGCGATTTTAACATATTTTAAGCAAAATTTCAAGATTTTTTAAAGAAATTTTAAAATTTTATCTCTATTTCCGCGCCGACGCTCGCATCTTGTAAAATTTCGGGCTTTAAAATTTTCATATAAAAATAATCCATCGATCGAAATTTTGAGTGAAACTCCTGCGCGAAGTATCTTAGCGCGTCCTCCACGAGGCGAAATTTTTTCTCGCGGAATTCTGCTTTGATATATTCGCAAACCCGCGCGTAGTCAATAAATTCCTCCGCTCCGAGCTTCGCCCACACCCACACGCGCTGCTCGCGCTTGCGCTCAAAATCCAGCGTCCCGATTATCGCGCCAAATTCCAGCTTTTCAATTAAAATTTTAATCATACTACGCGCTTTTCCTCGCCCTTAAGCAGCCTGGCGATATTCGGAGCGTGCTTGTAAAATACGATGAAAACTATCAGAAAGATCGGCGCATGAGTGTTGATCGCGGGCATCTGCGGATGGATCACGTAGCTAGCGATGACTAACGCAAGCGCCGCTGCAAGCGATGCTACGGATGAAATTTTAACCGTCTTGCCGACTACAAACCAAACGGCAAGCGCAATAACAATCTCGATAGGAATAAAGCAAGCAAGCACGCCGGCTCCCGTCGCAATGCCCTTGCCGCCGTTAAATTTTAGATACGGGCTGAAGCAATGCCCAAGCACTGCAAAGACCGCCATGCTCCATAGCACGTTTTCATCAAAGCCTAAAGCCCGCGCGATCAGTATCGGCAGGACGCCCTTTAGCGCGTCGCAGGCAACCGTGAGGATCGCGAGCTTTTTTGCTTTTTGCGGATCACGAGTTTTTAATACGCGAAGGACGTTGGTAGCGCCTATGGAGCCGCTGCCCTCTCTTTTGATATCCACGCCGCCTAGGTATCTGCCGATCAAAAGCCCAAAGGGGATCGCAGCGATCAGATACGCAGCAAAGTAGCACCAAAAATTCGGCGCCTTAAATGTCCTATATAAAATTCCAAGAATTCCGCTTCCTAGAATTCCATGCTCATCTCCTAGAAAATATTTCGAGCTAGGATCGCAGAGAGCGGCGTATACGATATTTAAAATTTCACTAAGTTTATCCATAAAATTCTCCCTTTAACTCTTCCAAAGTAGCGAAATTTTCTCGTCGTAGATGTCGGTTTTCTTCGGCGAAATTTCTTTCGTTTCGAGTTTAATGTTTTTCAGATCCAGGCTCTGTTTTAGCGCGTCCACTTCAGCCTCAAATTTCTGCGTAAGCACCTCCAGCTCCTCTTGCAGTGCGCTTAGGCTATTTTCGGCATTTTTGGCTTCGCTGCGCTCGTTTAAAATTTTATGCGCGCTCTTGGCGCCGCTGATCGCTTTAGAGATATTGCTAGCGCTGCGCGAGCGGCCTAAAAACGCGCCTAAGATCGCTCCACCTATGTTTAGCGCCGCATCCACGCCGCGACTTAGCACGTCGCCCTTTTCCTTCTCGTATTTTTCGCTAGCGCGCGAAATTTTATCCTCAAGGCGCGCCTTTTCCTTTTCAAATTTAGCCGCGATCTCGTCGGTTTTCGCTTCTAGAATTTCATTCGCCTTATCGCTTAGGCGCACAAAAAATTCCTCCCTGCTCTCGCCCGGTTTTGAGAGCAGATCAAGCGCACTAAAAAGTTCTAACTTTTCGTTGCGGTAGATCCACTCCTTAAAGCTTTTAAGCTGAGCGTTTAAATTTTTTGCTCCCGCAATGAAGCTAGGAAGCGCGCCGTAGAGCGAGCCCGCTTGCTCCTGTCCGCTTAAATTTGCAACCTCTCGCGTGCTGGCCTCGCTCCAATCTATTTCGCTTACGTCCGAAAGCGAAAGCAAAAAAGTACGCTGCTGCGTAAAATCGACTCCTTTGTCGCAAAATCGCATCTTTGCGCTTGCGTACAGATACGGGCTTAGCTCAAGGCTCGCGCCGTAGCTGTAAAGCTGCGAAATTTCACCGGAAACTACGGGTTTGGCGGCACCAGCCGATTTGACGCCTTGCGCGGCGCCCGACACGGACGAAATTTCAGCCTTTTTGTCTTTCATTAAATTTGAAATTTGCTCGTTGCTTAAAGGGCCTTTTAGATAGCTTAGCGCAAAGCGCGTCTCGATTACCCGCAGCACGTCCTCGTTGATGTTTTTTACCAAAAAATTTCGCTTTTTGAGGTTTGAAATTTTCTCCATAAGTACGCTTTTATCGATCGGATTTGAGCCGATGCCGCTTAGGCCGCTGATGACGCGCTCTTTATCCTGCGCGGTCTGCAAGCGTCCGATAAACCACGTACCAATATTACTAAGCCCTTTATAATCGAGATCGACCGGGTTTTGCGTCGATAATACGCAGCCAAGTCCGAAAGCGCGAGCCTGCTTTAGCAGCGTAAGCATCGGGGTTTTGCTCGGCGGATTGCCGTTTGGCGGGAAGAAGCCGTAAATTTCGTCCATATAAAGCACGGCGCGCAAGGAACTCGTGCCGCTGGTGGTGCGCATCCATTTGATCATCTCGCCCAAAAGCAGCGTGACGAAAAACATCCTCTCATCGTCGTTTAGATGCGCGATGGAAAATATATTCGCTCTCGCCCTGCCGTTTTCATCAAATAGCATCTTGGCGATATTTAGCCGCTCGCCCTCGCACCAAAGCTTAAAACTCGGGCTTGCGATAAGCGCGTTAATCTTCATCGCAAGCGCCATTCGCTTATCGCTCGGAAAAAAGGTATTAACGTCGAAAACGCCGATTTTATCGAAAGGCGGATTGCCGATCTGCGCGATGAGATCCACCACGCTCACCCCCTCGCCCCTGCTGAAATGATAGGTTAAAATTTGGCTGATCAGCAAAAATTCCGGCGAGCTAAGATTATCGCTGCTAATCCCTGCAAGACTTAGCACGCTAGTGGCGATGCCGCCTACGTAGTTGTTCAGATCCTCTTCGTTTAAGCCCTTCGGCGCTTCAAAGTCGCTTAGCAGGCTGATTCCAAGGCCTGCGCTTGATTTGGGCGTATAAATTCTAAAATCAGCGCTGTTTTTCAAAAGCTCCACCCGCGCCAGGTCTTGATATGAGCCCTCGATCCCCTCGCGCCAAGCAGTTGCCGTCTGCTCGGCGTACTCGCGCACGCTAAGACCTTTGTTTTGCGCCTCAGCCTCATCGATATAAGGCTCAAAATCCTCAGCCCTCATCTGCGGAAAAGTAAGAGCTAAATTCGTTAGATCGCCTTTCGGATCGATGATGATAGATGGGATATTATCGATCGCGGCTTCCTCTAGCAGCGTGATGCCAAGTCCCGTTTTACCGCTGCCAGTCATTCCTATGATAAGCGCGTGCGTCGTTAGGTCCTTGTTTTTATACAAAAACGGCTCGCCGTTTTCAAGCCCCAGATAAAAAAGCTTTAAATTTTCTTGAAGCGTTTTCATTGCGTTCCTTAAATTTGCAATTTGCGCGGCATTATATCATTTAAATTTTTAAATTTAAATTTGCTAAAATGCGCGAAAAATCAAGGAATGGCAAGTGTTAAAAGAAAAAATTAGAAATGGAAAAAGCGGAATTTTGCTCTACGGCATCGTTCCGCCTAAAATCACGTCCTCTCAAGACGAGCTCGAGCGCCTGGGTACGGCGTGGTCGCAACGCCTAAGCGAATGCGAATGCGACGGCATCGTCATCTACGATCTACAAGACGAAAGCGCGCGCACGAAAGATGAGCGGACCTTTCCTTTTGTGCATACGATCGATCCTGCGCGCTATTACACGCAGTATCTACACACCGATAAAGAAGCGATCATCTACCGCGCGGTAGGCAAATACGACGAGGCGGAATTTTGCGAAATTCTAAGACATGCCGCAAGCGGGCTGGGTGTTTTCGTGGGGGCGAGCTCTAAAAACGAAGAATGCAAACTGCATCTAAGCCACGCCTATGAACTCAAGCGACTCGTGGCGCCGCATCTTTGCCTAGGCGGCATCTGCATTCCTGAACGCCATGAAAAGAGCCGCGACGAGCACCTAAAAATCGCGGAGAAGACTGCGGACGGGTGCGAATTTTTTATCACTCAGGCGGTTTATAATGTGCAAAATGCCAAAGATTTTATCGATGATTACGCCGCTTTGGAGTGCAAAAAAGTGCCTATAATCTTTACTTTCACGCCGTGCGGCAGCCTAAAGACGCTTGAGTTTATGAAGTGGCTTGGTATCTCGGTGCCAGATTTTTTGCAGCAACGGCTGCAAAGCAGCGTCGATATTTTGCAAAGTTCAACAGTGCTGTGTGCGGAGATGTTTGATTTCATCTACAAATACGCCCTCGCAAAAGGCGTAGGCGTAGGCGCAAATGTCGAGAGCGTAAGCACCCGCCGCGTCGAAATCGAAGCCTCGCTCAGCTTACTAAAAGAGATCAGAAAAATTATCCTTAAGCACGAGAATTTGGGATTTTACGTTATTTAAAATTTTAAACCTGGCGCACGAGCAAAATTCTAGATAGTCCAAGCTAGCGGAGGAATTTTAGATAATTTCAGATCACTTTCTAAAAAATAATCGAAATTTTATCCGAATGGAATTTGAACTTAAAATTTATAAAAAATTGCCTTAATAATATGCTTTAATACCTGTCGTCCGTAACTGTGAGATGATATTTCGTGCTAAAATTTTTCAATGCTTACAATGGCATTGAGCTTGACCTACCATCAAAACCTATAAACCGCTGTAGCTTTCGTACTAAAACTAAACGCATTGACCGCTTCAGTCTGTAGCTATAGCGTGGCTGCGCCCTCCGGCTCGCCGCTATCTATATAGAGATAATATATATTTGTATAACGGGAGATAGCTGGAGATTTTTAACGCCCTATAGATATTAGAGATACGACGCTTATTCACTCATGGCATAGCGATCCTTTATCGCCTCGTTCGCGGTATTTAATTAAATTTACCGGCGTTTATGCTAAATTTCAAATCTAAGGCAATTTGATACTTGCTGTTGTGGGCGTTTTGGTATTTAAATTTTATTCTACAGCCTATGTGTAGGTCGCTCAAAAGATCCCACATACGCCGCCGTAAAATACTTACCGAGCTTTGCAGCTATAAAAGCCGTTAATGCAGAATCGGCTGAAATTAACGCCCATTTAAGCTATCGCATATTTGATTTCTTTTGTATTTGAAAAGCCCATCGTCAAAAGCGATAGGCGCTCAAACTAATGTCGTTTTATAATCTCGCACAGAAAACCAATACTCAAACTACGCAATATTATAATATGCTTTTTATTGCAAACGCTTCATTTTAAAATTTTGAAACCCGACTCAGAATAAATATAAATTTGAAATTAGTTTTATAAATAAGCTTGGAATTTTAACTCTTAAATATAGCGAAATTCAAAGATTAATGAAATTTAAAAAATGCTAGTTTATGCTCTTGCCGCCGAATTTCAAAAGTGCGCTGCCCCACGTAAAGCCGCCGCCGAACGCATCCAAAAGCATAAGTGAGCCGTTTTTGAGCCTGCCGCTCTCGTAAGCATCATTTATCGCCATCGGGATCGACGCCGAGCTCGTGTTACCGTATTTACCGATCGTAAGCACGCACTGTTCGTCGCTAAATTCCAGTCTCGCCTTGACCGCCTCGATAATGCGTAAATTTGCCTGATGCGGGATGAAAAGATCGACCTGATCGGGCGAAATTTTATTTTTCGCCAAAATCTCCACGACATCGTTACTAAGCGTCGGTACCGCTATTTTAAAGACCTCGCGCCCGGCCATCTGCATGAAGCCTAGCTTTTCGTCAATGATTTTTTGGCTGAGTGGATTGACGCTGCCCGGGGCTGCGGTGATGAGAAGATCGCCCTTGCTGCCGTCGCTAGCGGTATGAATGTCGATGATTTCGTTATCGTCACGCGCCGCGATAACCGCAGCGCCTGCGCCGTCGCCGAAGAGTATGCACGTAGCGCGGTCGCTCCAATCGACTATCGAGCTTAGCTTTTCCGTGCCGATTATCAACACGTGTTTTTTGGCACCGCTTTCGATGAGGGATTTTGCGAGCTCCAAAAGATAGATGAAACCCGTACAGGCGGCATTTATATCAAATGCCGTGATGCCAAAGCTCAAACCCAATTTATCCGCGATGACGCACGCGGTCGAGGGCATACAGAAATAATCAGGCGAGATCGTGGCGCAAATTATCGCATCGATCTCATTTTTTTGTAAGCCGCTACGCTCGATCGCCTTTAACGCCGCTTTCGCGCCTAGATCACTAGTACTCTCGCCCTTCGCGATACGGCGCTCATGAATGCCTGTTCGCTTGACGATCCATTCATTGCTCGTTTCAACCATCTTTTCAAGATCGAAATTGGTTAAAATTTCGCTCGGCGCGTATGCTGCGATTGAGATCATCGAGGCTTTTTGCATTCGTTTTCCTATTCGTTTGAAGAAATTTCGCTTTCTATCGCGGAGTTGATTTTAGAATCTGCAAATTTAAGCGCTTGAAAGATCGCGTTTTTAACGGCTTTCGGAGTGCTTTTGCCATGGCTTATGATGACGCATTCTTTGACGCCTAAAAGCGGCGCACCGCCATATTCGTCATAATCCGTGCTTTTTTTGATAATTTTAAAGACGCGCTTCATCAAGATAGATCCTGCGATAGCAATCGGAGATTTTTTAGTTTCGTTTTTAATAAGTTTGCCGATAGCGCTCGCGACGCCTTCGCTGGATTTTAGCATAATGTTGCCGATAAATCCGTCGCACACGACCACGTCTACCGAGCCATCAAAAATTTGATTGCCTTCGACATTTCCGATAAAATTTTGCATTTTCTTAAGCATATGAAAGGTTTCTTTTGTTACCTCGTTGCCTTTACTATCCTCCTCGCCGTTGGATAATAAGCCGATGCGTGGTGCGTTTAAACCCATAATCTCCTTGGCGTATGCTTCGCCCATAATCGCGAATTGAAACAAATTCTCAGGCTTGCAATCCACATAAGCGCCCACATCCAGCACAAGCGTGCGACCGCCTATGGAATTTGGCATCAGCGTAGCAATCGCCGGGCGCAAGATACCTTTGAGCCTTCCTATGCGAAGCGTAGCAAGACTCATCGTAGCGCCGCTGTGTCCTGCGGATACCACAGCTTTGCATGTGCCGTCTTTTACTAGATCGACCGCTTTAAAGATACTGCTCTCTTTGCGTTTGAGAGCATCGGTTGCGCCCTCTTTCATCTCGAAAACTTCGCTTGCAGCTACGTAAGTAATATATTTCTCAAAGCCTTGATCTTGTGGAATAAAAGGCTTGATTTGCGCTTCGTCGCCTACCAAAAATGCATTAAATTTGCACTCTCGCAGCGCATCTACGACTCCGTTTATTATCGGCTCGCAGCCGAAATCACCGCCCATCGCGTCTATAGCAACGGAAATCATCGGATTAATATTCGCCCGTAGTTTTGTTTATTCTATGCGGAATTTTCCAGCTTCCGTCTTTATCTTTGACGGGGATCGGAAGGGTCACTTTGTAGTGAGTGCGTCTTTTCGCCGCACGAGTTTTACTAACTCTTCGCTTTGGAACTGCCATTTTTTCTCCTTTATAAATTTAGTTCTTGCATTCTTCGCAATAAAAATAGTCGCTTTTGAAAGCTTCCGTTTCGCTTCTTAAAATTTCATCCAGATCAACTTCGGCGCCGAAAAACTCCATAACATCCAAGCTTTCGTGCCTTTCGTCGTTAAAAACGCCTTCGCTTAAAAGCAAATTTACGCTCTCGTTTACGTCAAGATCAAATTCTTTGCCGCAGCGGTCGCAAATGTATGGAATTTTGCCTTTAATTTCGCCCTTGCACTCTACAAACTTAGAGTCCTTTCGTTTTAAATTTCCGCTAAGCTTAAGTCCATCCCTAGAAATTTCAAACGGCACGGGCGATGCGGAAATTTTAGCAAAAGCGATCTTCACGCGGCACTCTTAGCAAATTTCTCTTTTTGCAAAGAAAAATGCGATCTCGGTTTTTGCGTTTTCTAGGCTGTCGCTGCCGTGAACGGCGTTAGCGTCTATGCTGTCTGCAAAGTCCGCTCTGATCGTGCCTTTATCGGCTTTTTTCGGATCGGTAGCGCCCATTAACGCACGATTTTTAGCTACGGCATCATCGCCTTCTAGCACCATTACGACCACCGGACCGCTAGTCATAAACTCAATCAGATCTTTATAAAAAGGGCGATCCTTGTGAATTTCATAAAATTTACCTGCATCTTCGGCGCTTAGGCATAATTTTTTAGCCGCTGCGATTCTTAGTCCGTGGCTTTCGAAACGATCGATAATTTTGCCGATAACGCCTTTTTTAACGGCATCAGGCTTAATAATAGAAAGCGTTTGCTGCATATAATCTCCTTAAAGTGAAAGGCGGATTGTATCGAAAAATAGGTTAAAATTTATTTAAGGATTGAATGAATTAAAATTCCGCGCATTTGATCGCGGAATTTTATCTGCTAAGCAAATACCGGGGTATCTCCGCTGCGCAGATCCGCACCTATACTATCCCTGCTAGGTTGACCCGCTACGATGTCACTCCAGACGATACAGCCGTCGGTCGGGCAGGCGCTAGCGCAAGCCGGCTCGTCGTTGTAGCCGACGCACTCGACGCATTTATCGGCATATACGTAGTAGCTATCCTAGCCGCTTGGGTTATCGCTATCGTCCACGATCGCATTTACCGGGCATTCGTCGATGCATGAGCCGCAGCTGATGCAAATATCGGTGATTTTTACAGCCATTGTTTCTCCTTTATCAAAAAATGAAGCGTGATGATAACATACTAAATTTAAAAAATGATAAAATTTAATATTATCAAGCAAATAAATTTTATTATATAAAAATTTTCATCAAATTTCAGCAAATATAAAGTTTTAAAATGTATAATCGCCATCATAAATTTTATTAACAAGGAGAAACAAATGATAGTAACCAACAAAGCCGTTGATTTTACGGCAACTGCGGTTTTAGGCAACAACGAAATAGTTGAGGATTTTAACCTCTATAAAAATATCGGCGAAAAAGGCGCGGTCGTATTCTTTTATCCAAAAGATTTTACCTTCGTCTGCCCGAGCGAGATCATCGCATTCGATCACAGATATCAAGATTTCAAATCCAAAGGTATCGAAGTTATCGGCGTTAGCTGCGATAGCGAGTTTACCCACCTTGCGTGGAAAAACACTCCGGTAAACGCAGGTGGTATCGGCAAAGTGCAGTTCCCACTCGTCTCAGACATCACGAAGGACATCGCGCGCAGTTTCGACGTGCTGTTCGGCAACGCCGTAGCGCTTCGCGGTAGTTTCTTGCTCGATAAAGACGGCACCGTTCGCCACGCCGTCATCAACGACCTACCGCTAGGCCGAAATATCGACGAGATGCTAAGAATGGTCGATACGATGCTATTTACGAACGAGCACGGCGAGGTCTGCCCTGCAGGCTGGCACAAAGGCGACGCAGGGATGAAAGCAGACCCTAAAGGCGTCGCGGATTATCTAGGCAAAAATGCGAGCAAACTATAAGTTGTAAAATTCTTCGCGCGAGCGTATGAATTCTAATGCTAACCGCATAAAGTTTAAATTTAGCCTTGCGCGGGCTATTAAAGCTCTCAAAGCTTTCTAAATTCCGCTGCCAAAATTTTGAGTCGCGGCGGCGGAATTCCAAAAATTCCAAAAATTCCAAAAATTCCAAAAATTCCAAAAATTCCAAAAATTCCGTTTCTTGAAATTCTACAAGTAAAATTTTAAAACCGCAAGTAAAATCCCAAATCCTTGGCAAAATTTCACCCATAGCAAAGCTTGTAAAATCATACTTTAAACTAGCTTTTGTTACAATCGCAAGTTTTTAAATCCAAGGACAATTATGAAAAAACTTATATTTTTTATCGCCGCCCTACTTTGCTCTTTGAGCCTTTACTCCGCAGACGTTAACCCAGATGCGCCGCTTAAGCTCGATCCTGGCGTCGTGCACGGCGAGCTGGCAAATGGCGTGAAATTTTATATCCTCAAAAATGACGTGCCGAAAAATAGTGCGCTTTTTTACCTCAACGTAGCTGCGGGCAGTGTCGATGAAAATGACGACGAGCAGGGTCTTGCGCATTTCGTCGAGCATATGGCGTTCAATGGTAGCGAACACTTCGATAAAAACGAGCTAGTCCATACCTTGCAGCGTCTAGGGGTGAAATTCGGCGCCGATCTCAATGCACAAACTGGCTTTGAAAACACCACATACAACATCCAAGCCCAAGTAAGCGATGAGACGCTAAAGGATGTATTTTTGGTACTGCGAGATTATGCAGGCGGCGTAAAATTTGACGAGAACGAAACGCAAAAAGAAAAAGGCGTCATCTTAGAGGAAGCAAAAAAAGGCTTTGAAAGGCGCTTTTACGAAAAGCGCGCCACATATTTATACCCTAATTCCATATTTTCCAGACGCTTTCCGATCGGACAAAATGAAATCATCAAAGGCGCCACTGGCGAACAACTAAAAAAATTCTACGCGCGCAACTACCTTCCTAGCGCCATTAGCATCATAGTTGTGGGCGACGTAAACATTGAGCAGATTAAAAACCTAATCAAGCAAAATTTTAGCTCTCTTTCTGCGCACGGCGAAAAAATCCCGCGTGATCTTAGTCTGCGCCCATTTGAAGGAGGGCTAGCAAGTACCGTAGAGCCTGAGCTCGGCACCAATGTCGCTAGTGTGCTTTACGCAGGAAAATATGAGCCGCTAAGAAGCTACGGTGTGCTTAAGAATGAATGGCTACAAGCCTACGTATCGAGGCTGATGGAGCTTGGATACGACGCGATGAATGTGAATGCCAAAATTCCGCTTAAAGCCTATTTCGGCTCGGACGATCTGTTTAAAAACCGCAGACTATACAGCATAAGCGCAAATATTTTTAATTTCGACGCCAACGCCACGCTAAGCAGTCTTTTTAGCGCGATCAAAGGGGTGCGCGAACACGGATTTAACAATGATGATTTTGATAGCGTTAAGGCGGAATTTAAACATCAAGTGCAAGCCGATCTGCTTAAAAATGATACACAAAGTGCGCAAATAGGGGCACTACTTGATTTCGTACAAAACGGCAATGTAAAGCTTAGCAAGCAAGACGAGCACGATCTAAGCCTCAAGGCGTTAGAAGAAATAACGCTAGCGGATGTTAATAAATTTTTCTCTCAGATAACGGATGGAGCGAGATTTACGGAGATTATCTCGGCAAAGGATTTGGGCATTATCCAAAAAGACGCGGAGCTGCTCTACGAAAAAGCGGTGCCGTTTAATTTCGCTGCTTCGAAACTTGCTTCCAAGCAGCTTGCGGGAGCAAATTTAAAAGAGACAGAATTTAAAGCACAAAAAGGCGCTAGCGGCACTGAAATTTTGGTGTTTAAAAACGGCGCGAAGGTAATTTTAAAGCCCCTTAAAAGCGAGAAAAATAAAATCGCCCTCGTAGCCGTTAAAAAAGGTGGCTATGCGCATTTCGGCAAAGCTCGTGGCGAAATTCTAACTGCGCTGCTAAACTCAGGCACCATAGGCGAGCTAAACGAATACGAGGCGGGACGCTTGACCTCAAAATTTGATTATAAGCTAAGATTTAGGATGGATGACGCAGACTGCGGTTTTAGAGGCGCAGGAGCGGATCTGGAGGCGATGACACGCGAGCTTTACGCAAGATTTAGCGAGCCGCTAATTCATGCAAGCTCGCTTACGAAATACAAAACCAACGCGCTTTCGGCGATCGCGCTACGAGACGAGACGGCGGAATTTAAATTCGGCGAGCAAATTTTAAAATCTCTATATTCGGGAGATACGGCTCGCAAGCAGCCGCTTAGCGCAGATGACGTAAAGAGCGCAAATCTTGCCGATTTACAGCACGATGCGGATGAAATTTTTGCAGGTGCTGGAAATTTTATCTTTGTGCTTAGCGGCGATTTCGAGCCTGCGCGCGCAAAACAAATTCTAGCCAAATATATCGGCAATCTAAAGCCAGGCACAAGCAGCGCTACACCTAAAACTTTGATGCTAAATACTTCTAGCGGCGAGATTGTGCAAGACTACGGCGATAGTGATAAAAGCGAAGTTCGGATGATTTTTTCAAACTATGAGCTGCAAAATTTCGACTTTGCAGACACTTATAAATTTCAAGCGTTAAAAAGTGTGCTAAGCAATCGTATCGTCGAGCAGATCCGCGAGGCGCGCGGACAAATTTACTCGGCGATGGTGCATAGCGCCTATGTGCGTGAGCCACAAATCGCAGCGAGCTTGAATGTATCGTTTTCTACCGAGCCGAAAGATGCCCGTGCGGTTGCAGCAAGCGTGAGTGAAATTTTAAAGCAGATCGAAAGCTCGGGCGCAAAAGATAGCGAGCTTTCAAATTTTAAAAAAGCTCAAATTTTATCGACCAAAAGGGCTGCGCAGACGAATGATTTTTGGCTTGCTAATATCACTGCGCACGAGCTTTACGGCTATCCGCTCTATGACGAAAAAAGCTACGCAGCAAGCATAAATGCTGTCAAAAGCGCGGACGTGCAAGAAGCGGCGCAAATGCTAAGCGGCAGGCTATTTACGGCGATTTTAAATCCAAAAAGCTCCGAGAAACGCTAATGTTCGTTTCATTTTTTAAAAGCAAAAAATGGGCACTTTTAGCATATACAGGGCTAGTATTTTTGATCGCTATCAATTGGTACCAAACTACGCTGAGCGTGCGTTTCAACGAATGGTATCGCGTATTTTATGATTTATGTCAAAACGTAGATCGTCATACGTTAAACGATTTTTACGCGCAGATGAGGGTCTTTTTATGGATAGCGATGCCTGCCGTAGTAGCTGCTATTTCGGAGCGATACGTGGCGCGAATTTGGGCGTTTAAATGGCGAGAGGCGATGACCTTTTCCTATTTTTCATACTGGAAAAAGGTAAGTAAAGATATCGAAGGAAGCTCGCAGCGTATCCAAGAAGACATCTACCGCTTCTCAAAAATCATCGAAGATATCGGCACGCGCGTACTTTCGGCGGCGATGACTCTTTTTGCATTTATTCCCGTTTTGTGGAGCCTTAGCGAGAAAGTACCTTTTGAGGCGCTCAAAAAAATTCCCGGCTCTCTCGTATGGATCGCACTTGCAGTAAGCATCGGCGGACTGATAATTTCTTGGCTAGTAGGTTGGTTTCTGCCTAGGCTTGAATACAACAATCAAAAGGCGGAAGCTGCGTTTCGCAAAGAGCTGGTTTATGCCGAGGAGAATAAGGCGGAATATGCGAGCGAAGAGACCACAAAGACTCTGTTTGGCAAACTAAAGCACAACTATTACAGGCTATTTTTGCACTACTGCTACTTTGATTTATGGCTAAATTCTTTCTCGCAAATCCTAGTTATCGTGCCTTATCTCATAATGGGACCGGGGCTTTTTACTAAGGCGATTACGCTTGGAGTGATGATTCAAGTGGGTAATGCTTTTAACCAAGTACGTAGCAGCTTTAGCGTTTTTATCAATAACTGGACGACGATAACGGAGCTGCGCTCAATCCATATGCGACTTAAAGAGTTTGAAAAAAATATCGACTACAAGGGCTAGATAAAATTTCGCCCGTATCTTGCGGCTCTAGATTTTGCTTTCTAAATTTAAAGCGAAATCCCGGACCGCAAGCTTTTAAAATTTCTACGCTTTTACTGCTCTCTTTTTTCGTGATGAGTAATGTTTAGCTTTATAAATTTATAGCTTCCTACGAGCAAGATCATCCAAATCGCGATGAAAACTAAAGATTTGATCATTTTTAATCCTTAAAATTTTTATAATGCGGCGCGCAAAAAGCGCCGCCGATATGAAATTTAACTAGGCGCAAAAGCACGCAGTTCCGTGCACAAAAGCACAGCCTCGCAGCCACACGGCGCGCGGAAGCCATGCTGGAGCTGACGCGCCTAATAATGCTCGTTTGAAAGCCCCTCTTTATCGAGCTTTTTAGTATCCATCGCGCGCCAAACGTAGCTGATATAACCCAGCACGAAAGGCACTAGAAACGACACGTAAAACATCGTCTTAAGCGTATAGAGGCTCGAGCTTGCCTTGCTTATCGAAAGCGAGCTTTGCAGGTCGAAATTTGACGGATAAAACGCCGTATTGTTTAGCCCTAGGATCAAAAATACGCTCGTTACCGCACATACGACGCCCATGCCGTAGAAAAATATCCCGCGCACGCTACTTGTAAACGCGCCTTTGACGATGCCCACCAGCACCAGCACTACGCCTAGCAGCAGCAAGACTAGCGCCGCAGGCAGGTTTAGGTAGTTATGCAGATACTTAAAGCTCTCAAGGCTTACGACGCCGCCGGCGCCGACTGCATAGCCCTGCTTTAGCAAGACCCACGCCAAAAACGCGATGAAAAAAACCAAAAACGCGCTAGCGTTAAATTTAAGCGAGGCTTTGAGTTTGGCGATCATTTCGGGCTCGGCTATATTATTCATCAAATATAAGCTCGCTCCAGTTCTGGCGCAGAAAAATAGCGCAACTCCCAAGATGTAATTAAATGGATTTGCTAGCGCTTCAAGTCCGCGAGCGGGGTTTTTCCACTGCACGAAATTATTATCGCCCAGCGCAAACTCGCTGCCGCTAAAAAGCGTCGAGACGATGATGCCAAGCAGGATCGTGCCTAGCGAGCCGTTTATGAAAAGAAAGACTTCATAGGTCTTGGCGCCCAAGAAATTATCGGGCTTTTTTCTGTATTCGTAGGCGACGGCTTGGATTATAAAGCAAAAAAGCAGAGCCATCCACGCCCAATACGCCCCGCCGAAGCTTGTCGCATAAAATAGCGGAAACGCCGCAAAGCACGCCCCGCCAAACATCACGAGCGTAGTAAAGGTAAGCTCCCATTTCTTGCCGATAGAATTTATTATAAAATCCTTCTCGGTCTCATTTTTCGCCAGCGTAAAAAGCAGCGTCTGACCGCCCTGCACGAAGAGCATAAAAACCAAAATTCCGCCCAGAAGCGAAACCACGCACCACCAATAAATTTGAAAAATTTCGTGCATCTTAAAATCCTATCTTTATCTGTTTTAGCATGATCTTTATCTCGGCTATAAATAAAACCGTAAATAAAACCGCAAAGAGCATAAACGAGATTATTATGTTCGTCCCTGCTAGGCTCGTAGCCGCTACGCCCACCGGCATGAGATCTTGTATCGCCCACGGCTGGCGCCCTACTTCGGCTACTATCCAGCCCGCCTCGCACGCGACGTATCCCAGAGGGATGCTAAATACGCAAAGCCATAGAATTTTCTTGTATTCGGCGAGATTCTTTCGCATCGCCAAAAATAGCGTTACGAAAAATAGCAAGATAAAATAGCTTCCCAAAGCCACCATCACGTGGAAGCTATAAAATGTAAGCGCCACGGGAGGGACGATCTGCTTCGCATCGTCAAAGTAGCCGTAGCCTAAATTTTGCATATTTTGGTTACCGAATAAAATTTCGCGCGCCTGCTGCATCGCCGCGGTGTCATTCGCGTCTTTGGCGAGCTTGTAATCCTTTAGCGCTTGCAGGGCGATTTTGCCTTTTTCGATCTTTTTATCCGCGCCTTCGATGCCGAATTTTTCGTTTCCAAATACCAAATCATCGATGCCCGGCGTGAAATTATCAAGCCCTCTCGTAGCCATCAGCCCTAGCGCATAAGGCGCCTTGATCTCAAATAAAAACGGCTCCTTATCGTCTCCCGCGGTTTTGCTCGGATTTAAAACTCCAGCCGCGACGATGCCCGCGTTTACTTCACCTTTATACAGCCCCTCCATCGCCGCAAGCTTCATCGGCTGCTTTTGCGCGACCTGATAGGCGCTCTCGTCGCCGCTAAATAGCACGAAAAGCGAGCTTAGCATACCGAAGCTTGCCGCTACGATGAAGCTTTTTTTAGCAAGCGCGAAGTCTTTGTTTTTTAACATATAAAACGCCGAAATTCCAAGCACGAAAAGCGCCGCGGTAATGTAGCCGCCGCCGACGGTATGTAAAAATTTAGCCACTCCGAAGTGAGATAGCGCAATATCTAAAAAATTGCTCATCTCGTTGCGCATCGTATCTGGATTAAAGCTCGTACCAACAGGGTTTTGCATCCAAGCATTCGCAATTAGAATCCAATACGCGCTTAAATTTGATCCGATCGCCACGAGCCAGGTCGAGAGAAGATGGAATTTCTTGCTTACGCGGTCCCAGCCGAAGAACATTACCGCAAAGAAGGTAGCCTCTAAGAAAAATGCGAGTAAGCCCTCGATCGCAAGCGGTGCGCCGAAGATATCGCCCACGAACCAGCTGTAATTCGCCCAGTTGGTGCCGAACTCAAACTCCATTATGAT
>NZ_CALBWL010000033.1 GCF_937973075.1 uncultured Campylobacter sp. | reverse complement strand
CTTGGAATTCTTGGAATTCTTGGAATTCTTGGAATTCTTGGAATTCTTGGAATTCGCCACGGCGCCGTCGCGGTATAATTTTATTGTATTTTTCGTATTCGTAAACGTAAATTTTACCACGCAACCGGTTTAGGGCTTCTCTGTATACGCCAGATAAATTCTATTTTGCAAAAATAGTGAATTGGCAGTGTAGCTGCAAATTTCGTGCTTACTAGCAAAAATTTTGTCATTTGCTATAAATATAGAGCTAAATGCCAAAGAAAAACGCAAAATTCCCGCATAAATAGCGTGCAAGCTAGACGAAAGTACTAGGCAAGCAAAGCGGTGCAAGAACTCGCAAAGCTCAAAATTTTATTCGCTGACGCAAATTTAAATATACTTTAACGAATAGAAGTGTAAAATACGCCTCAAATTTTAACGATCAAGGGTTTTTATGCTAAAAGACATCTTTCTTTTCGGCGGTTTAATTTCTTACGACCACACTTTTATCTACCTTTTTTACTTCTTTTTGGTCGTCGCTATCATCGTAGCCGTCGCGCTTTGTTCCACTCGCTCGCTTCAGCTTGTGCCACATGGCATGCAAAATATCGCCGAAGCCTACCTAAGCGGCGTGCTAACGATCGGTAAGGACGCGATGGGTAGCGAGGAACAAGCCAAAAAATATCTCCCGCTAATCGCAACATTGGGATTTGTGATATTTTTTAGTAACGTTATCGGATTGGTGCCGGGCTTTGAGTCGCCGAGTGCGAGTTTAAATTTAACTCTTTCGCTTACGCTTTGTGTTTGGTTATACTATCATTTTGAGGGCGTTCGCGAGCACGGTGTGATCAACTACCTAAAGCACTTTATGGGGCCCGTGAAAATCCTAGCTCCGTTTATGTTCGTCATAGAGATCGTCTCGCATTTTTCGCGCGTCGTATCGCTTTCTTTCCGACTTTTCGGAAACATCAAAGGCGACAATACCTTCCTGCTTATTATGCTTTCTCTCGCTCCTGCGCTAATACCGATGGTTCCGTTTGCGCTGCTTACTTTTATGGCGATTTTGCAGACTTTTATTTTCATGGTTTTAAGCTACGTTTATCTAGCGGGCGCCGTGATCGTCGATGAGCATTAATTTTAAGCGAAATTTCTTATACTTCCTCGTGGGTGCGTCGTTCGGATTGATCTTCGTCGGCGCATTCGTCTTTTTTGCCTATCCGTCATTTTATTTCTTGGGGTTAAAATTTCTCTTCATCTGCACCGCTCCCGGCGTGATATGCGTCATCATCACCTGCTTGATGGTCGATGTTTTCGATCTGAAAGAAAAGCTCCTTCATGGCGGCGAATAGAAATCTATTCGATTAAATTTTAAAATTTAGCCGCGCCGTACGCCGCTACAAGCGAGTATTAAAGCAAAAAATTGTAAAATTACGCGAAATTTTTATTCTAAAAGGTTAAGTTTATGTTTGAAACCGTGATCGGCCTGGAGGTACACTGCCAGCTAAATACCAAAACCAAAATTTTCTGCTCCTGCCCCACGAGCTTCGGCGACGAGGCAAATTCGCACGTCTGCCCGACCTGCCTGGCGCTTCCGGGCGCTCTTCCCGTGCTAAACGAGGAGGCGGTTAAAAAAGCCATCAGCTTCGGCACCGCCGTCAATGCGACGATCAATCGCAAGTCGGTATTCGACCGCAAAAACTACTTCTACCCCGACCTTCCCAAGGCGTATCAAATTTCGCAGTGGACGATCCCGATCGTCGAGCACGGCGAGCTTTTTATAGCTGCGGACGGACAGAGCAAGCGCATCGGCATCACGCGCGCGCACCTGGAGGAGGACGCGGGCAAAAATAACCACGAAAGCTCGCGAAGCCTAGTCGATCTAAATCGCGCCGGTACGCCGCTTTTGGAGATCGTAAGCGAGCCTGATATGCGCTCTGCGGACGAGGCGGTCGCGTATCTGAAAAAACTCCACAGCATTTTGCGCTTTTTAAATATCAGCGACGCGAACATGCAAGAGGGCTCGTTTCGCTGCGACGTAAACGTCAGCATCCGTCCGCAAGGCGAGCAAAAGCTCTACACGCGCGTGGAGATTAAAAATTTAAACTCCTTTAAATTTATCCAAAAAGCGATCGAGTTCGAGATCGAGCGTCAGATCGAAGCGTGGCAGGACGGCAAATATGAGCAAGAGGTCGTGCAAGAAACGCGCCTTTTTGATACCGCTAAGCTCATCACTAAGCCGATGCGCAGCAAAGAAGACAGCGCCGAGTATCGCTACTTCCCAGACCCCGACCTGCTAACCGTGATCGTGGATGACGAGATGCTGGCTGCTGCGCAGCAGATCCCCGAGCTGCCCGATCAAAAAAAGGCACGCTACGTCCGCGAGCTGGGCGTTAAAGAGAAGGATGCCGAGATCATAATCTCGACCTACGAAAACGCGCGATTTTTTGAGGATCTGATCGCGGCGGGGCACGAGCCCAAACTCTGCGTCAGCTGGCTTACCGTCGAGCTTGCGGGCAGGCTCAAAAACGGCGTTACGATTGAGGATTCGCCCGTAGGTAGCGCGAAGATGAGCGAGCTTTTAAGCGCGATCGAAGGCGGCGCTGTATCGCAAAAGGCCGCCAAAGAGGTGCTTGATTATCTAATGGAGCACGACGAGGCTGTAAGCTCGGTCATCGATAAGCTGGGCTTGAGGCAGGTAAGCGACGACGGCGCGATTTTGGAGATCATAGCGCGCGTGATGAGCGCGAACGAGGAGAAGGTTGCGGACTACCGCGGCGGCAAGGACAAGCTATTTGGCTTCTTCGTAGGCCAAGTGATGAAAGAGGGTAAGGGCGCATTTAATCCTGCGAAGGTGAACGAGCTTCTGAAACAGAAGCTGGGCTGATTTCGCAGCTTCTGCGGCAGCAAACGGCGAATTAAAGGCGGCGGTGTGAGCGCGATAGATAAAGCCTCTGGGATAAATTTTAAATCCGCCCGTAACGTTTTGCTTCGAGCTAAAGCTTTCACGCGCCAATGACGAAGGTTTTTGCGTGTTATATTTCATTCGGCGCGATCTCGGCGGCTACCTGCTCTGCCTCGCGCACGTTTTGTTCTTTTGAGCTCGTTTTTTCTCGTGCGCGAGCCGTTTGCGTCGAGTGTCGGTCTGCGACGGAGTGGTTTAAGAAGCACGTCAGTTAGGAATTTTTACTCACGGCTACCGTCAAAGCGCGGCAAAGCTTGCAGGGAATGCGTAAAATTGCTCTGCTTGAGAGAGCGAGAACGGAAGCTCGGGGTGCGCGGATAGGATCGAATACGCAGGGTCGAATTTGAGCGGCGAGTCCATGTGCAGGCTAAATTTAATCAATCGCTGCGTCGGATGCGCGTGCCCCAAACCTTGCGCCAAACGATAACGTGGCGAGCGACCGCAAGATCATATAGGCTCAAAGCACGCCTTGATAGATTTAAGCGGATTTAAAAGCGCGATTTGCGCTTAGCTGTCTGAGTAAAATTTTTAAAAATTTGATTTGCCTTGGCGATACGTGAGTGAAATTTTAAAACGTATAATGAAGTTTCAAAATTCTCATTCGTTCACTGCCGCGCCTTTTGTGAAAGTGTTTTTTGGCGGAAGAGCAAAACCTTAAAAGTATGAAATTTTAGTGAGGTAAATTTTAAAAAAAGCGAAGTTTTGGCTGAGTAAATTTCAAAAGCGCAAAATTTTAATGAGACGAAATTTTGACGAGATGAAATTTCAAAAAGCGAATTTTAAAGCGTGGCTTCGGCTAGCATTTGTGCAGGCTCATGTCGGCGCTTTTGGGCTAATTTTTCAAAGAGCGGGAATTTCAAGAGAATGAAATTTGAAAAACCGCAAATTTGCGAATAAATTTTTAAAAAGGAATATAATGAAAATCGCGGTTATCGGCGCGGGCAAATGGGGCAGCGCGCTTTTTGACGCGCTTAGCGCGAAAAACGAATGCGTCATCACTTCGCGCACGCCAAGGCAAATTCCGCATTTTGTAAGCGTGAGCGAGGCATTGGAGTGCGAAGCGCTCGTTTTCGCGCTCGCGGCACAACAAACCGCGCAGTGGCTGGATCAAAATTTCACCTACAAAAATCAAAAAATTCTAGTCGCTTCCAAGGGCATCGACGCGGCAAGCGGTAGGTTTTTAAACGAAATTTTTGAATCGTATGTCGCGCGCGGCAATCTTGCTTATCTATCAGGTCCGTCGTTTGCTACCGAAGTCATGCAGAAGTTGCCTTGCGCGCTCGTCGTAAGCTCGTGTAACGAAAATCTAGCCGAACTTTTCGCAAGCGCCTTCCCTGCCTACATCAAGACCTACACTAGTGGCGATATCATTGGCGCAGAGGTGTGCGGCGCGTATAAAAACGTCATCGCCATTGCTAGCGGCGTTTGCGATGGGCTCGAGCTCGGAAATAACGCTAGAGCGAGTTTGATCGCGCGCGGCATCGTAGAGATCGCGCGCTTCGGTAAGTTTTTCGGCGCGCGAGACGAGACCTTTTTGGGCTTAAGCGGCGTGGGCGATCTGTTTTTGACCGCCTCGAGCGCGCTATCGCGAAACTACCGCGTGGGACTAGGGCTTGCGCGCGGTAAGAGGCTCGAGGAAATTTTGCGCGAGTTGGGCGAGGTCGCCGAGGGCGTGGCTACGACCGAAGCGGTCGTAAATATCGCGACAAAGCACAAGATCTACGCTCCGATCGCTACTGAGGTCGCGCAAATTCTGCGTGGCAAGGACGTAAGAGCGAGCCTGAAGGATCTGCTGCGCAAAAAATAGCTGCATGGCGGAATTCTCTCGCTAAATTTTAGTGGCGGATTCGGCTTACATAGGTTTTTGATTTATCTGCTATGTTCGTGAAATTTAGTTGCTGGTTTGCGGATTCCGGTCGGTGTTTGTTTGGATATGTCTACGCGGCTTTGCCTGATAATTTTATGGGCTTGATTTTCGCCTTGCGGCTTTGACTTAAAATTTAGCTTTAAGCTTGAGTGCGAAATTTCAAAGCGAGGTCGTAAAATTTTAAAAGAGGCTAAAATTTTAAAACATTTAAGGTGGATCGCAGGTAGTCTGGAGCGCTACTGCTTCGTTTTGCTTGCAGCCGCCGATGGTCGGCAGTGGAGGGTGGAGCGGACTGCCCGTCTGCGACTGGGTAGGTCAAAATTTTTGATGTGTCAGATTTAAAAATTAAGGCGTGGTATTTTTTCTTTAGACGAGGCGGAAAGGCGTAAATTTTGAAAATATTCAAGACAGATGATGTGCAGTTTCGATAAATTTTTAGTGCTTGCAAAGGAGCGGACTGCTCGTCCGCGACTGCGGCTAGTTAAAATTTTACAGAATGTCGGTGTATTATAAATTTTAATACAGGAGCCAAGGTGAAGGATCGCAAGATGGATTTAAGGGTTGCTACGTAAAGATTTAGCGAAGATAAGGCATATAGCCTATCAAGCTAAATTTTTACTAGCTCCGTTAAAGAAGCTCGCGAAGCAAGCCGCAAAGATAAAAGAGGAGAAGATGGAAAAATACGAAGGCTACAATCTCAGGCTACGCGACGCTCTTGTCGGCGTACAGTTTTTATTCGTGGCGTTCGGCGCACTCGTGCTGGTGCCGATATTAACGGGGCTTGATACGTCCGTGGCACTGTTTACGGCGGGTATCGGTACGCTGCTGTTTCAGTTCATCACGCGTAAACACGTCCCGCCGATCTTTCTTGCGTCTAGCTTCGCGTTCATCGCGCCGCTAAGCTTTGGCGTGAAGGAGTGGGGTATCGCCGCGACTATGAGCGGAGTGATCGCGGCAGGGCTGTTTTACGTGGTTCTGAGCCTGCTCATTAGGCTCAAAGGCGAGGGGTTTTTGCATAAAATTTTACCGCCCGTAGTCGTCGGTCCCGTCATCATGACGATCGGCCTCATCCTCTCGCCCGCGGCCGTAAATATGGTCATGGGCAAAGGCAAAGAGGCGCTCTATACGCAAGGCCAGTCGCTTACGATCGCGCTCATCTCGCTCTCGGCGGTTATCGTCGTGATGATGTTTGGACGCGGCATGCTGCGCCTCGTACCGATACTGTGCGGTATCGCGGCTGGATACTGCGCGTCGCTGTTTGTCGGCATCGTGGATTTTACGCCGATTCTAAACGCGCCGTGGTTTGTGCTGCCGCATTTCACCGTGCCGGTTTTCAAACTCGAAGCGGTGATCTACATGGTGCCTATCGCCATCGCGCCCGCGATCGAGCACATCGGCGATATGCTTGCGATCAGCAACGTCACAAAGGAAAATTTCCTAAAAAATCCAGGGCTTAAAAGCACGCTGCTGGGCGACGGACTCGCGACGTCGCTGGCAGGCTGCTTTGGCGGACCGCCGAACACCACCTACTCAGAGGTTACGGGCGCAGTCAGCATCACGAAAGCCTACAATCCCGCCATCATGACCTTTGCCGCGCTTGCAGCGATACTGCTAGCCTTCGTGGGCAAGCTCGGTGCCGCGCTCTCCACGATCCCCGCTCCAGTCATCGGCGGCATTATGCTGCTGCTTTTCGGTATCATCGCTAGCGTGGGTATGGAAACGCTCATAAAAAATAGCGTGGATCTGGCCGAGCCGCGCAATATGATCATCGTCGCGCTTATCTTTGTCTGCGCGATCGGCGGCATGGTGCTGGACTTTGGCGCGATGAGCTTTAGCGGCGTGGGGCTTGGCGCGCTCATCGGCATCACGCTAAATTTGGTTCTGCCAAAGACCAAGCATTTTGACGGATACTGAGTTAAATTTACGCGGAGCTTGCGTCGTTTCGCGCGATTGCGGGTAAATTTGAGCTGAGGCTTTGCCGTCAAATAAATTTACCCCGCGGCTTTCGCCGCCAAATTTACCGCAGCCTAAATTTTAAAATTTCCCCCGCAGACGCTTTTAAATTTCTAACGTTTTAAACTAGCAAGATATATAATTGCCTTATGAAAAAGGCGAATAATTTAAGCAAATTTGATAAAAAGGCGCTAAGGCTTCTTTTTGCGGTACTTTTCGTGCCGCTTTTCGTCTCGCTCGTTTTTATCTATGAGCTATCGGTGTATGACCGCTCGCGCGAGCTGCCTGCGGACGCGCAAAAGATCGGCCACAGCGATTATTTCAACATCGGCGGCAAAATTTACCTACGCTCTTGGAATCTCGCTCCCTACGAGTTAGAGGGCGGCGCGGACGCGGCGAGCTTTCGCGCGCTTGATACCGGCAGATACTCCTATGCAAACGTCGGTATGGACGCTAGTAGCGTATTTTGCGGCGCTCGCAAGATGTCGGGGCTGGATCCCGCTCGCACGCAAAAGATCGGCTCTCGCTACTACAGCGATGGGCGCGTAAGCTACTTCTGCTCGGACGTCACGCAGCGCACGGGCGGCGCGATAAGCTACATTTACAAGGTATTTTTCCATGCGTTCGGGTTCTCCAATTGGCCGCAGGAGTACAACTATCCCTACGCTAGACTTGATACTAGCGCGCCCATCTCGCCTCTGACCGAGAGCCCCTACGTCGCCACCGACGGCGAGCGGGTATTTTACGAGGGTAAAATTTTAGCGGGTGCGGATGCAAAAAATCTAAAACAGATAAGGCTAAAAATCATACACGAAGACGGTCCCGATTCGCCCGCGCACTTTCGCCCGGTCGATCGGTGGCTAAGCGACGGACGCAGCGTTTATGCGGACGGCGAAAGGCTAAATTTCACTCCTAGCGAGCAGATGTATCTCGTGGAGCCAAACGCCGGCATAGAGTTTCTTTATGATCCCGCCGCGGGCGCGGTGTTTATGGACGGCGAGAGATTTGAGGCCGCAAACGAGCCCTATACGCCGCTAAATTTTCAGAGCGGGCATCAGGAATACATACTGTTTGCGAGCAAAAACGGTATATTTTATCTAAGTAAGGATAAAATTTTAAATCGCCCGCGCGGCAGCGGCATTGAGGGCTGGCTCAAGGACACGTTTTGGTACGTTTATTATAAATTTGGCGCAGACGCCAGCCGGCTAAGCGCGCTAAAAAGGGCGGGCGACAATCCGTTTAAAGGCGCCGTGCGGCAGATCTCGGAGAGGCTTTTGAAGGACGACGCGGGATTTTACTATCTAAATTTCTACTCGCATAGCGTTTACGTCACGGGTCGCAGCGGCAGGCATCTGGATAAGCGGACGAATTTCATCGAGCTGCGAAAGATCACGCTTGAGGTACATGACGAGGAGGTGATGGCGCAGATAGCGGACGAGGCGGCGCGAAACCCCGAAATGTCGCAGCAAGTCTTTAGCGCACAGGACGTGGAGTATGAAAACGGCGCGGCCTTTTACATGTATTGCCTTGCGGTGGTTTTGTTGCTCGGAGCTTGGATTTATAGCTGCCTTAGAAAGCGCAGCTTGCGACGCGGCTAAATTTAGCAGCGGTACGGAAGGTAAATTTAGAGCAAGACAAAAATACCGACGTCGTGTTATCCAGCGCACCCTTGGCTAAAGAAGGTAAATTTTAAGAGCGGGACGGCACGGCGGAGCAGTAAATTTAATATAGTATTGCGGTTGCCAGCGCAGCAATGCGGCAAATTTATGGGCGTTGCGATTGCGGGTGCGGGCAGTGCGGTAAGCGGGATGCGATTTGAACGTGTGTCAAAGTTTGCCGGTGCCGAGTTGCCGGTTTGTCAGCGCGCAGTAAGCCAGCTAGATGATGCGAGGCGAAATGATAGTAAGCCGAAACGATGACGCTTTTGCGACTTTAAATTGCGCTACCTATTTTAGTCGGAATTTTATAAATACGCAGATAAAGCTTTGACTAAGATTTGCAAAATACTGCAAATGCGGCGTTTTATTCTAAGCCGCCTTTGCCATTTATCTAAATTTAAGGGACAAAAATATAAATTTCAAATATTCATAGCTTGGAAAAATAGAATTCCTAACGCTGTGTAAATTTTCTCCGCTGGAGTTTGAAACTATTATGCTCCCTAGGAAATCTTTGCCTCTTGCTGGTGTAAATTTTCTCCGCTGGAGTTTGAAACAAGGTTAAATGATGGCTTCTGAAAGAAAAAAATTTGGTGTAAATTTTCTCCGCTGGAGTTTGAAACCTGCCGTTGGCAAGAATTTCGCTCGATTCTTTGTAGTGTAAATTTCCTCCGCTGGAGTTTGAAACAAGCCGATCGATGTCTCTTCAAAATTTGCCATTATGTGTAAATTTACTCCGATAGAGTTTGAAACTAGCGCATACAAAGAGATAGAGCAAAGCGATCTGTGAAATTTACTCCGATAGAGTTTGAAACTTCATATCGGCAGGCACCACCAGCCGCCATTGAGGTATAAATTTTCTCCGTTGGAGTTTGAAACCTACGGATTTCAAACCTTAAGCATCTCAAAATCGGCGTTTCAAGTGAGTGCTACTGCATTTTACTGTGCCCTGATTTGCGTCCTATTTGATAAATTTAGACTAAAAATACACTATTGAAGGCTCCGGCTTAGATCTTAGCGGATTTAAATTTTGTCGTGCATCAGGATCAATCATGCCGATGTCAAAGCCCGGCTATCTAACGGATTTTAAATTTGCCGGGCGTTCAAAGAGTAAATTATATCGGCGTTTTGCTCTAGCTCTCGATATAGGTTTTGAGTTTGCGGCCGATCTTTGGGTGTTTTAGCTTTTTGATCGCCGAGCTTTCGATCTGGCGGACGCGCTCGCGAGTGATGTTGAGCTCCTTGCCGATCTCTTCGAGCGTGCGGTCGCTCTCGTCGTCAAGTAGTCCGAATCGCATGCGGATCACCGTGCGCTCGCGGTCATTGAGCTGTTCTAAGATATCGTCGATCTGCTCTTTGAGATCGGATTTTAAAATTTGCTCGATCGGCGAAACCGAGCTTTTGTCCTCGACAAAATCGCCGAATTTACCGTCGTCCTCGTTTCCGATCGGCGCTTCTAGGCTGATCGGCTCCTTTGTGATTTTGATGACCTGCTTTACCTTATCGACGCTAAGGCCTACCTCTTGCGCGATGACGTTGATATCGGGCTCCTTGCCGCCTTCTTGCATATATTTGCGCGTGATTTTATTAATTCGATTTATAGTCTCAATCATATGGATCGGGATGCGGATCGTGCGCGCTTGATCGGCGATGGCGCGGCTGATCGCCTGGCGGATCCACCACGTCGCGTAGGTCGAAAATTTATAACCGCGTTTGTATTCAAATTTATCCACCGCTTTCATAAGCCCGATATTACCCTCCTGGATGAGGTCCAAAAACGGCAGCCCGCGGTTCGTGTAGCGCTTGGCGATAGAGACGACCAGGCGCAGGTTGGACTTCGCCATGCGCGCCTTTGCGTTATCGCTGATGCGCTTGCCGCGCTTGATCTGCTCTAAAATTTCTTTCAGCCGCTCGGGCTCGAGGTTGAAGCTTTTTTTGCTCGCCTCTTTGGTCAAAAAAAGCTTTTTAATATCGACGTAGGTCGAGACCATCGTAGCTTCCGGCACGCGCGCGATGATGTCGTCCTTACTGAGCTTCGTGATATCTTTTAGGATTTTTTTATGATTTTCGCGCAGTTCGGCGCTAAACATCGGCAGCTTGTATTCCAGGCGCTTGAGCTCTTTTTCAAAGCCCTCGTCGCTTTTTAGCGCGGTCTCCATCGATTTTACGATCTCGGTGATGAGCTTACTAGTCGGTCCCAGATCCATGAGCTTTTCTTTTAAAATTTTCTTTTTAAACGCCAAATTTAGCTTCGATAAAATTCCCTTGCTCTCCTTAATCGCTTCGGCGTTTTTCTCGGCAAATTTCATCCAGTCCTTTTTGGCTTTTTCGAGAGCCTTGAAGCTTTCGATGACCTTTAAAGCGCGCTTATCGTTCTTTCTAGATCGCCTTTGCTTCGCCTCGTCCGCGCTCTCCTCATCCTCCTCGTCGTCGTAATCCTCCTCCGATAGTTCCTCTTCGTCCTCCTCTTCACCCTCTTCGTCGCTGTCGTCAAAGCTCTTAAAAAGCTCCTTGACGCGGCGTTCGCGGTTGATGAGCGGCTCTTTATAATCTAAAATGAAGTCTATTAAGTACGGCACCGAGCAAAACGCGTCGATGATGATGTCCTCACCGAGCTCGATTTTTTTGCTGATCTCGATCTCCTCCTCTTTCGTTAATAGCGGAATCTGCCCCATTTCGCGCAGATACATCCGCACCGGGCTATCAGAACGGCTCCACTCCAAAAGCTCAACGTCGCTGGATAGGTCAAACTCCTCGTCCCAGCCCTCGTCCAGCAGCCTTTTTTGCGTCGCTTCTTTGAGTTTCGCGTCCTCTAAATTTTTGATTTTGGAGATTTCTGCGGCGGAGATCAGCTCGACGTCGAATTTTTTCGTAAGCGCTTCGACCTTCTTAACGGCCGTTGCGGTGGGGGCTTTGTCGAAAAATTTTATCAGTCTTTCGTAGGTGATGTAGCTTTTCTGATTTTCGTCGAAGAACTGCTCGATGGGGCTTAAGGCGTCTTTTGGGCTCGCCATAAAATCTCCTTGTGTCGTTGTGTATTTGGTTTTGAAAAATTGGATTATACCGAAACGCTCTTTATTTTTGCTTATATGCGGCGCAAACTATCTAAATTTAATAATTTTTCAAATCCTAAAAATTAGGCTAAATTTTAAAATTTAGGTTATATTTTTAGCTAAATTTAAGATCGCTCGCTAAAATTCTGCGTTCGCAAGACGAAAATTAGCGAGCAAAAAATCCGCTTCCTTTACGCCGCCGATTTAAAATTTAACGCCTACGTACTTTCTATCTCTGTGCTCTCGCGTTTAATTTAGCCCTAAATTTCAAGCGAGGAATTCCGCCCTCATATCGGAGCGATTGAGCGGATTTTAATAAATTTGTCGGTAAAATCGCGCATCTATTTTAAAATTTAAGGCGGAAATATGGCAAAAGTATGGAAATTCGGCGATGATATCGACACCGACATTATTATCGCGGCGCGCTACCTAAATACCTCCGATGCGGCGGTGCTTGCGACGCACATTATGGAGGATGCGGACAAGGATTTTTCGTCCAAAATAGCTCGCGGCGATATCATCGTAGCGGGGAAAAATTTCGGCTGCGGCAGCTCGCGCGAGCACGCTCCGATGGCGCTTAAGGCTGCCGGAATTTCATGCGTGATCGCAAAAAACTTCGCTAGGATTTTTTATCGAAACAGCTTCAACACGGGTTTTTTGATCCTCGAATGCGACGAGACGGATAAGATCGCGCAGGGCGACGAGCTTAGCATTGATCTGAAGGGCGGCGTAATTAAAAATTTAACTCAAAAAACGCAGTATAAATTCGGCGCGATCCCCGAGTTTATGCAAAAGCTCCTCGACGCAGGCGGAGCGATAAATTATGCAAAAACAAAGATAAACTTGTAAGGAATTTGGATGAAAAAGTACGACGTATGCGTGATAAAAGGCGACGGAATCGGCCCTGAGATCATCGAAGAAGCGATCAAGGTACTGGATGCCGTAAGCCATAAATTTAATTTTGAGCTAAATTTTGACTACCGCTTGATGGGCGGCGCGGCGATCGATATTATGGGCGTTCCGCTTCCGGATGAGACGCTAAATACCGCTAAATCGAGCGATGCGGTGCTTTTCGGTGCGATCGGCGGCGCTAAATGGGACGGCCTGCCGCGTGAACTGCGCCCCGAAAGCGGACTGCTAAAAATTCGCAAAGAGCTTGGAGCGTTTGCAAATTTGCGTCCCGCGATAATTTTTGATGAGCTGATAAACGCTTCGACGCTAAAGCCGGAGATCATCAAGGGCGTCGATATAATGGTGGTGCGCGAGCTTACGGGCGGGATTTATTTCGGACAGCCGCGCGTTAAAAACGAAAAGGATGCGCTAAATACGATGTGCTACAACGCCGCCGAGATCGAGCGCGTGGCTAAGGTCGCGTTTGAGGCCGCGCTTTTGCGAAATAAAAAGATAACGCTCGTGGATAAAGCCAACGTGCTTGAAACAAGCCAGCTGTGGCGCGAGGTCGTAAGCGAGCTAGCCAAAAATTATGCGGGAATAAATTTGGAGTTTATGTACGTTGATAACGCCGCGATGCAGCTCGTGCGGGCGCCTGCGCAGTTCGACGTGATTTTGACGGAGAATTTGTTCGGCGATATTTTAAGCGACGAAGCGAGTATGATCTGCGGCTCGATCGGGCTGCTTCCGAGTGCGAGTATCGGCGGCAAGGTAGGCATCTATGAGCCGATCCACGGCAGCGCACCAGACATCGCGGGGCAGGGCATCGCAAACCCGATCGCTACGATCTTAAGTGCGGCTATGATGCTAAAATACGCATTCGGCGAAAATGAGGCCGCAGCGGCGATCGAAAGCGCCGTACGCGCCGTGCTTCGCGATGGATACCGCACCAAGGATATCGCGCAGTACGATGCCAAAGAAATTTGCTCGACCGCAGAGATCGGCTCGATCATCGCAGATTACGCGGCTAAGGCTTAGGAGCCAGCTTTGAATGGCGCACTAGCATACGCTATGGAGCTTGAGAAAAAAGGCGATATCTACGGCGCGATGCGGATTTGCCGCGGTATTTTATGCGATAATCCGCAAGATGGCGATGCGGCGGTGCTTTTTGCGCGGCTAAATTTAAATCACCGGGTAAGCTCTGGCGTTAATATGGCGATGTTAGAGCGATTTTTAAGCGTCGATGCGCGCAAACAAGCGGAATTTAAGAGGTGGCTAATTGATGTATGAAAATGAACTGGAAAATATCATCGAAGCAGTAAATGAGATGAAAGCACAAAAGCGCGCGCAAGATTTGGCGGCACAGCAAGAGGGGGCTGTGAATGCAAACAGTGCTGAAGCAGGATCGCAGACTTCGCAGGATGCTTTAAGCCCCGCTTCTTTTACGCCAGATCCCATTGCACCTGATGCCTTAAATTCTACATCTGCGCCGGATATCGCTTCATCAAACGCGCAAAATTTCACTTCCTTAGATACTAAAAATTCCACTTCGCGCTTTGTTCCATCGGACGATTTAAATTCTGCCCTAGATCGTTCAAATGCTCTGGCACGCAAGAACTCTGCACCTAGCGGCACGGAATTTACGGCGGACGCTACTTTAAAAAAATCTGCTGCAAAAGATGAAAATTTTACTTTTTCAGGCGAGGAGAATTTTAAAAACTCTGATCTTACAAGCAGTGAAAATTCCGTGGTTTCCGTCTCTTTAAATGGAGAAAATTTTATAAATTCCGCTTCTGCAAGTGGCAAAGATTCCGCAAATACTGCTTTTGCAAACGATGAAATTTTAAAAAGCTCCGCCGCAAAATTTGACGAAAGCTTTCGTGATTTATCGGGCATCGCAGGCGAAATTTACGATAGTTTAGGCAGCGATATGAATGGGTTTATTTCGCCGCAAAGCAGGGACACAAGCATACCGCGAAGCTCTGCCGAAAGTAAAGATTTTGAATTAGCACTAAATTCTACGGATGACGACTCCCAAAGTGAGCAAGATTTGACGCCTCGTATTTTAGGCGCGCATTTTAAGGAGCTAAGCAATGACGATTTTGGGCCTGGCTCTGATTTCAAAGAAAACGAAGCTGACGATTATTTCGGTACGGCGCATTCTAAAAAGCAGGATTTAGCGTCGCTTCAAGCTCAAAATTCCGTCGCGCTAAATATCCGCAATGCTGCCACGCGCCAGCAAAATTTCGTTTCGCAGCCGCAGAATTTTACGACGCCCGGGGTGCGAGACGATGAGCTCGCCACGCCGCAGCTTCGCAATTCTGCCGCACAGGATATGCAAGTGGGAAGCCTTGCCTCTTCTGGTGCTCAAAATTCCGCCACGTGCCAGCCCGAGGAAGCGCGACATCTCGGGGCCGCGAGACAAGCGGGCGATAAATCAAAATATCTCGCAAATGCAGATTTTAAAATTTCAAGCGAAGCGGAGTTTTTGAGCGCGATAAAAGAGCGAATTTTAGTGCTTTTTGAGGGGCTGAACGCTTTTGAGAATGGCGATTTGAACGCGCGCGTGGAGCTAAATTTAAAATTTATGGAATTTTTGCTTGCAAGTATCGAAAACCGACTTGAAAATCTACCAAAATAACGATTTCATCGCGCTTTTAGATTATCTTAAAAAATTTAGCTCGCGCATCTATCTGGTGGGCGGCTGCGTACGCGATCATTTTTTGGGGCGGGCTAGCGCTGATGTGGATGTGGAGCTTTATGATGTGGGTCCGCACCGTTTCGAGCAAATTATGCAGGACTTCGGCGCACAGGGCGTCGGCAAAAGCTACTTCGTCTATAAATACAAAAGCTTTGACATCTCGCTTCCGCGCACCGAGAGTAAGACAGGCATCGGACACAAGGGCTTCAGTGTCGCTTTGGCTACGGACGAACATGAGGCTAGTAGGCGGCGTGATTTTACAATCAATGCGATGATGATAAACGCTATAAGCGGTAAAGTTCTCGATTTTTACGGCGGGTGTGCGGATCTGCGCGCGAGGATTTTGCGAGTGGTTGATCCGCACACTTTCGTGGAGGATAGTTTGCGCGTATATCGCGCGGTGCAGTTTGCTGCGAGATTTGAGCTTCGCGCCGAGCCGCACACCTTAGAACTTATGCACGGCATCGACGTTAGCGATCTTAGTTGCGAGCGCGTTAAAGCAGAGCTGATTAAATTTTTTCGTGCACCTGCGCACCGATACGGAATGATGCTAATGCAAGAGCTGGGGCTTTATGAGCGGGTTTTTGGATTGCGGATTGATCCGCGCACGCACGAGCGACTGATAAAATTCATAGAGCACGGCGAATCTTTCGTGAGAAATGAAATGTTTTTTTTATATGCGTTTTTGAATTTTTTAGGATTAGATAAAGATAAAATTTTAAAGAATTTAGGGCTAAATTCTCTTTATAAAAGGCTACTTAGCGAGCCGTTTTTTAAGCGGGTAAGCGACGAGCGACTATGTAAAATCGCTCTAAAAATGCCGCTTAAGCAGTGGCTCGGGCTGTATTGTAAAGGTAGGGTGCAAGCATCAAAGCGGCTTGGGATTTGGGATAAGAAATTTAAAAGCTTGGTTTGCGCTGCGGATGTCGCTCGCAATCTGCGCGGCGCTGCGATCAGCAAGGAGATCGAGAGGCTGCAAGAAGCGGAGATTAGGGCGTTCGTAGCGGCTTTAAAAGCGTAAATTTAGAGAGATTTCTGTAAAATCGCCGTTTTATTTAGGAGCTAGTTTTATGAAAAAATTCTATCGTCGCGACGAAATTTACGCGTTTTGCAAGAATGCTGCGTCTTTGCAAAAATGCGCTTTTTGCTTTGATCGCAGGCGAAATCCCGTGATTTTTGCTGCGCGAAATTTTATCTTTTATGGCGAGCGAAATTTAAATTTTTACGGCGTAAGATTTCATAGCAAAAAGCTTAGCTCGGTAGGATTTCACGACGCAGAATTTTACCTATTAAAATTTCATCCGTCGTGCCGCCACACGGAGAAAATCCACGAGGCGAAGTTTTATGGATCGAGAGAATTTCGCAGATCGCATCGCTGCGGCGAGAAATTATACGAACCATACAGCAGCGAGGCGGAATTTCACGGCTCACATTACAGCGAGATGAAATTTTGCGGATTAGGACATCTTGGCGCAAAATCTCACAGCCTGCGTCGTATTAAACGCAAAATTTAGCGAGCCGTATCGCGCGTCCTGTGCTATGGGGGCAGTTCTCGCGCCGCACCGCAGAAAAACGCAAGAGCCGTATCGCTGTGAGAAAAAATCTGACGTACTGCAGCGTCGCAAAATCATGAACCTAAATTTTATTTCGCAGAATTTCAAAATACGGAATTTTGCCCATTCAAATTTACAAGGCTTTACTGCGCAAAATTCCAAGCCGCGTAATTTAGCTTTGCAAAATTCTAAATCTCAAAACTTTGCCTTGTGGAATTTTAAATCACAGAATTTCGCCCGTGCAAAATCGGCGGTTTTTGATGTTTAATATCGTGTTAGTATATCCGCAGATCCACACAAACACAGGCTCCATCGGGCGTATGTGCGTCAATGCGAGGTGCCCTTTGCATCTGATTAAGCCGCTAGGATTTGTTATCGACGATAAGCATCTGCGCCGCGCGGGGCTCGATTACTGGGCGAGCTTGGATCTTAAAATTTGGGAAAGTTGGGACGAGTTTATGGCGGCGAACGAGAAATTTAAGCAGCGCTTCTTTTTTGCGACGACGAAGACGAACAAGCTCTACTACGAGGCGAAATTCAAGCCGGGCGATTTTTTGATTTTCGGCTCGGAGGGGCACGGACTGCCGCTTGAGATCATGCGCACAAACCGCGAAAACTGCATCACGATCCCGATGAGCGGGGCGGGGCGCAGTTTAAATTTAGCCACCAGCGTGGGCATCGTAACCTACGAAGCGATCCGCCAAAACATCGATAAATTTGATTTTAGGAGCGCGGTTTGCGAGTTTTAGCGCTACTTTTTGCGATGTTTTTCTGCGGCGCGAGTGCGGCGGATCTGAAAATAGCATCGTTTAACGTACAGAATTTATTCGATGGCAAGGACGACGGCACGGAGTACGCGGATTTTGAGATTGGGCGCGGCTCATGGAGCGAGCAAAAATACGAGCGCAAGCTGCAAGAGATAGCGGACGAGATAAGCGCGCTTAATGCCGATATTTTGGGGCTGCAAGAGATCGAAAACGAAGCCGTGCTAAAAGCGCTTGCGCAGAAGGCGGGCTATAAATTCTACGCTTTTTCGCGCGCACAGACTGCACCTGCGGGCGTGGCGGTGATGTCGCGCATACCGATAAAATTTCAAAAAACCTACCGCCCGACAGAGCTTAAAACTAGAGATATTTTGCGCGCTGATTTTTCGCTTGGCGGCACTGATTTTAGCTTTTATGTCGTGCATATGCTCTCTGCACGCAATCCGCTAAGCGAGCGCAAGCGCAATTTCGCTTTTTTACGCGAGGTTTTGCAAGGGCACCAACGCGCTATCGTAGCGGGAGATTTTAATACGAATTTCGGGCGAAATTCTTTGCTAAACGAGCTTATCGAGCGCGACGGATTTAGTGATTTGTGGGCGCTACATCCCTGCTCGCAGTTAAAGCATTTTGGCTCTTGTGAATCTCATGAAAGCGGCGCAGTGCTAGATCATATCTTGCTTAGCGACGATTTTTTTAGTAGCGAGCCGGGATATAAAAAGGACAGCTTCGCGGTTGCTAAATCCTCTACCGCTTCCGATCATTTCCCGATTAGCTTCATTCTGACGAACGAAGGCGCTTTAAAATCTATGCCGAAAAAGCAAGAATTTTTAGCTAAAAATACCGCTAGCTCTGCAAAGACCGTCACGATAGAGGAGCTTTACGGGCGCATTATAAGCGAGCCGGTACTGATAAAAGGCGCAGTCGTGAGCTTTACAAACCGCCACGGCTTTGCGATTTCTCAAGATGGAAGCGGAGTTTTTGTCTATGGCGGCAGCGGGCTGCAGCTAGGCGATAAACTCGATCTGCTAGTAAAAAAGACGAAATTTTACAAACAAAGCTTTGAGATCGACGATTATGAGATCGTAGCTAGAAGCGGCAACGTAGGCTCTATCGCGCCATACGTTTTGCCTAGCGTATCAGTGCGGCAGCTGCGCGCAGGAGATGTGATAAGCACGATCAAAGGCGATGTTGAAGACGGCATAATTGATCTAAAAGGCGTGGGCGAGTTTAGAATTTTTCGCAAAAGCGCTCCTGTACAAAACGGCAAAAATTTAGAATTTGAAAACGCCTATTTTACGATTTATAAAGGGCAAAAGGAATTTATAGTAGAATGATACACGCCGTTATAACCGCACTTTTCGTGCTTTTTATGATATTTATGATCGTAGGATTTAACCGCGAAATGATGGAGAAAAACGAAAAACGAAATCAACGAAAAAAGGATAAAGATGGAACTACTCATTGAGATTGGGGTCGAGGAGCTGCCTGCGATCCCGTTTTTAAAAGAGCGTGCGAATATCGCGCCAAAATGGCGCGCGGTGCTTGAGGCTAACCGCATAAATAGCGACTTTCGCTTCGAATTTAGCCCGCGTAGATTTGTGCTATTTCACGAGGATTTTCCGCAACGTGGCGATGATGCGCAGATCGTAAACACAGGCGCACCAAAGTCCGTCGCGCTCAAAGACGGCGCGTGGAGCCCTGCAGCGCTAAGTTTTGCTAAAAAATGCGGCATAAGCGAAAGCGAGCTAGAATTTCGGCAGATAGGCGGCAAAGAGGTGCTCTACCACGCTGCGGTGCAAAAGGGGCGAGATAGCCGCGAAATTCTAGGCGAAATGATAGAGGAGTTTTTACGATCACTAAATTTTGGACGCGCGATGCGCTGGGGTAGCGGTGAGTTTGAGTTTATCCGTCCGATAAGAAGCATAGCCTGCGTTTTGGGCGGAGAAAACGTAGATTTTGAAATTTATGGCGTGCGAAGCGCAGCTGCATTTTTTCCGCACCGAAAATTTGGTTACGAAGCGATTAAATTTAAAGACGCCGCAGATTATTTTGCACTGCTGGAGCGTAACGGCGTAATTTTAAGCGAGCAAAAAAGAAAAGATAAAATTCTAAGCGAGTTTGCAAAGCTCGAGAAAAAGCATGGTTTTAAGATCGAGGTCGATCCTGCGTTGCTAGATGAAGTAACGGCGATCACCGAGTATCCGACGGCGCTGTTAGGCAGCTTTGAGCGAGATTTTTTAAGCGTGCCAAAAGAGGTCATCATAACTTCGATGAAGGAGAATCAGCGCTATTTCCCCGTTTTCGAGGGTAAAAACTTAAGCAATCATTTCGTTGTCGTTAGTAATGCGATTACCGATGATGACGAGCTGGTGATACGCGGTAATGAAAAAGTTTTACGCGCGCGCCTAAGCGATGCTATGTTTTTTTGGAAAAGCGATTTGCAAGCGGAATTTAGCCCTGAAAAACTTAAGCAAATTTCCTATATGCAAGCCCTTGGCTCGGTTTATGATAAGCAAGTGCGCGAGCTAGCCGTAGCAAGGGCACTGAGCGTAGATTATGCTACGCAGATTGAGGTGGAGATCGGCAAAAAGGATTTTGCGCAGGACATAGAAAATGCCGTAATGTTTAGCAAAGCAGATCTTAGCAGCACGATGGTGGGCGAATTTAGCGAGCTTCAAGGCATTATGGGTAGTTACTATGCCGCACACGCTGGACTGGCAGATCATGTATGCCGCGCGATACGCGAGCAATATCTGCCTAGCGGCGAGGATAGTGAGCTGCCAAGCGGTGTATTTAGTAGCGTAATCGCTGTGGCGATGAAATTTGAAACACTCCTGGGGCTTTTTAGCATCAATAAAGTTCCAAGCGGCAATAAAGATCCGTATGCGCTTCGCCGCGCAGCTACTGGGCTAATTAAAATTTTACTAAATCAAAGATTGAGCTTTGATGCGAATGCACTGGCACAAAAGCTGGCGCCAAATTATAAGAAATTTGACATTTCTAAGCTGCTGGATTTTATGAAAGATAGATTATATGGAATTTTTGACGAGATAAATCCGTCCGTGATCAAGGCGTGCATCGCAAGCGGCGAAAACGATCTATTACTACTAAGTAAGGCCATAAAGGCGCTAGGCGAGATCGCAGCAGCAGCGGATTTCGGGGAAAATTTCGCGACTTTTAAGCGCCTAGCCAATATCATCAAGGACGAAAAAATAGGCGCGGTGGACGAAAACCTATTCGAACACGACGCTGAGTGTGCGCTAAATGCGGCGTTCAGGGCGATTAAGCTCAACGAAAACGACGTGAGTGGGTATCTGCGCTCACTATTTGGGCTTAAAGGCGTGATTGATGATTTTTTTGATAACGTAATGATAAACGTCCAGGATGTCAAGATACGCGCAAATCGTATCGCAAATATCGGGCAAATTTATCGCGCGTTTTTACAATTTGCCGATATCAAAGAGATAGGATTTTAATTCCGCTTAGAGCTCATTTGCCCAAGGTTTGCACGAATCTTGGGCAGAATTTTACCGCGCAAAGGAGCGCAAATGCTAATCATCAACGCAAAATTACCAACTAAAAATCTAAAAATCTCAAAATCTCTCTCGCAGCTGATTCAGGGCTTTCTTTATCGCTATCTGCCTGCTTCAGAGCACGTAGGATACAGGCATGAATCAAGCGGTAAAATTTTTAAACGCACGGTGTTTGATTTTATCTTGCTAGGGGAGGACTTGCGCGTGCGATTTGCTTCATGTGAGCCGGAGTTTGAACGTAAAATCGCGCTAGCAGTGCTAAAAGACGGGCTAAGCTTGGGTGAAATTCTATTTACGCAAACTACCGTCGAAGCGAAAAATCATAAAATTTGTGAGAACGAAGCTATTGTGCAAGGCTACGTGGCGTGCGCAGTAAGCGGGCTTTTGGGGCATAAAGTCTATTTGCAGCCGCAAGATAGCAGGCATTTAGAGATGATGAAGACGAATATTTTACAGCGATTTGAGACGATTACGGGGCGAAAATATGATGGCGAAATGGAGTTAAATTTATTGTGGCAAAAGCCGGGTGAGTCTGTGAAATTCTATTATGGCAACAATCGCGAGCCGGTATATGCGTGGCAAGCAAGATGGAAAATTGTAGCTAATGCAGAACTAATCAATCTGATCCTTGGCACGGGTGCTGGAAGTGGGTGCATGAACTATGGAGTAGGGGTTTTGGAGGTTGTAAAGCAAGACCTTATTAAAGTACAAATTTCAAATCCTAAAAAGGATAATTGCTTGCTTTAAAATCGATTGTATAATAAAAATCTAAAAAAGGCAAATTATTTTTTTAAAATACAATAACTATTGACAATATAATTAAAATTTAGTTATAATTCACGTATATTTTAGAAAGGATAAATTTTGGGCGATATAGTTAAAATTTTTTCTAGTATCGGCGAAATTTATGATAAACAGAAAACCAAAATTAACAACAAGAGCTACGAATACGATGCTATTAAAATTTATCTTTGTGATATTAAAAGTAAAGAAATATCGGTAAATAACAATATTTCAAGAGACGATTTAATAGTTTGTAGATTTGGCATAGGCGCGAATTCTGGTAATTTGTTCCCTAATGTCCAATTCATTAGCAAAGCCGTAAAAGACGATACTCCTAAATTTATAAAAGGAATTTCAAAAGCCGTAAAAAATATGCTCTCTTGCTTCAATCCTGACGATATCAAAAATGATAAAATATTAACGGATTTATCTAGCTTAAACGAGAGCTTTTTTGATGATATTTTAAGTGAAATTACAACTCTACAAGAAGAGCCTAAGAAAAAAGGCATGAAAGTGGCTACTTTTTTTGCATTATCTTGGGAGAGTAGACCGATTTCAGCGTATTTCAAAAATATTTTTACGAGTCATTTAAGCGATAGCGATAATGGTAAAACTGCCAAAATTTATGGTTATGATATGCTTACAAATAGTATGGGTATCGGTGGAGATGCGAATTTAGCGTTTTGTTCCGTAAATGAGCTGCCGACTGCTTTACAAGACATTAAAGTTAGATTACTACCTCTAAATAGTGCTAATGCAAATTTGGTTAAAAACGGTTTTATGGCAATTGATAAGGAATTATCTTTTAATTTTTACGGGGATAAAATGGCGGTCTTACCAACGTTAATGGTAAATGATACAAATTTATTAGAAAAAATAGTGGAAATTTTAAAAGATCCGAGCGAAAAGAAAAAAGATCTGCAAGGCATACAAAATATCGAAGAAAGTATTAATTACGAGTTGGAATCCGTAGCTAAAGCGCAAGCAAATATGCCCGTGCTAAATACAATTTTATTTTATAAAAAAAGCAATGCTGCGGTTAATGTATTATTGCAAATAGATGATGTATTGCCGTCTTATATTTCTAAAATTTCCGATTTAATGGGTAGATATAACATTAGGGCGATTAGGCGAAAAGATAGTAAAGATCAACAAGACGATACTATTTACATGCAAAATTTATTTCTTAAAAACATCGACATTATGAATTTTTTATTATCGCAAAACAGGATGAATTTAGATGATATGATGGAAAAATATGCTGCTTTGATTTATAAAGGCAATATTAACTCTAGTTATGCGTCAAAAATAGAGTGGGGATTTTATTTTAATTGCGTTAAGACATATCAAAATAGAAGTATAAAAAGTATCGAAAAATATCAAAATTTCTTTAATGAAATAGGTGCTTTAAATGAAAAAATATCATTTGCAAGGGAGGTTAATTTGCAAGGCTTAAGCGATAAAAAAGAGCTAATAAGCTCGATTTTGAAAAATAGCGAATTTCTAAAAGATAATGAAGTATTGCAGAGTGCATATTTGCTAGGAATGATGTCTGCAGGGTTGATAAATCGCCAATTTGCTATTAGCAAAAATAGTTCATTCGAAAAATGGCTGAATAATGCCGGAGTAATTACGAAAGAGCTTTTAGAATGGATTTGGATCAAGTGCGATGAAACTAACAAAAAACTCTCCAATGTATCGCGAGGAAAAAGAAGTGCTAATATAGAAATCATGCGCGATATTTTGATTGGAATTTTACCAAGTGCGTTTTTATCTCAAAAGCGGGTTAAGAGCGCTTATGTAACGCTAGCTTTTGCTATGGGCGGAAGTGATTTTACGAAATATATTAAAGATAACACTCAAGGAGACGAGTAATGAAAAAGAAGGAAATTCTATTTCTTTGGGACGGCGAAAATTTTAATCCAAACGGCGATATGCTAAGAGATAATGCTCCTAGGATAGACGATGAGACGGGTATAGCAGAAGTCACTGATGTGCGTATAAAGCGAACAATTAGAGATGAAATTATGAAAAAAGACGAAAGTGCGATTTTCATTAAAGAGTATAAAAGAGATGAAAATATCTTAGATTGCAAAAGCGCAATACGTGAAGTAATTAATGTAAGGCAAGAAAAAATCGAGATTGAAAAAGAAATTTTATCTAAATTTATCGATATTCGCGCATTTGGTGGAGTTTTGCCGATATCGGATAAAGACGAGATGAAAAAAGAAGGCATAAAAACGGCAGGAATTCAATTTGTTGGACCCATTCAGTTTAGAATGAGCAGATCGCTTCATAGAGTTGCGGTAGAGCATATAAAAGGCACCGGCGCGTTTGCAAGCGGTAGCGATAAGGCGAATAAAACGTTTAGGGAAGAAGATTTTTTAAATTATGCAATGTTTGCAACTTACGGAATAGTGGATAATCATAGTGCAAAGATTACGAATTTGAGCGAAGATGATGTGAAAGTGATTTTAAGCGCGCTCTGGAGTGGGACTAAAAATTTAATTACTCGCACGAAAATGGGTCAAATGCCTAGATTTATGCTAGTAATTACGTATAAAAATGATACTTTTGCTGGAGATTTAAATAACTGTATAGCTATAAATAGTAGCAAAGAAGACGTAGAGATAAGAAGTATAAATGATTTTACGATTGATTTTTCTAGATTAAAAGCTAAACTTACCAGATATGCGCAAGAGATCGAAAAAATAGAGTATATGAGCGATTTTGACTTCGAGCAAAATAACAGATCACAATTTGATAGTAGTTGGATAAAAATAGGATTTTAAATGGATATAATAGCTTTTGAGCTATCGGGAGATTATGCGCATTTTTCTCATCCGGCTACTATCTACTCGTCTCTTACATATCCGGTGCCGCCAAAGACTGCCGTAATGGGGTTTTTGGGGGCGATTATAGGTGAAATGAATTATTTTAAATTTAACGATATAGGTTATAGCGTTATTTTAAGTTCGCAATTTCGCAAAAAAACTATGATTTTTAACGGTATAAAATTTGCTCTATCGTCAAGTATGCATATCGAACAAGGCTACCAAGATTCTAGCGAGAAAAAGCAGTTTTATAAAGAGCTAATAAAAGATCCTAGATATGTCATATTCGTTGATTTAAGTGCTTTAAACGCTTCTTATAAAGAAAATATAATCGACAGCTTAAAAGCTCATAGATGTGTCTTTACGCCATATTTAGGTATAAATTTTTGTATAGCGGATTTTAAATATATCGAGATAAAAAATTGTGAATTGGTGCATGAAAAGGAAAGTTTTATAGATACGTTCGTTTTAATGGACGATTTTATATTTGATGCACAAAGCTTTGATATCAGACTTACTACGGCTCGAATGGCTTGCGGATGCGAGGGTAGAATTTTTAAGGATTTTAAAGATTTCGTTATCAAGCTAAGCGGCAATAGTCAAATCAAAGCAAAGAATAGAGGAAATATTTATCAAATAAATGACTACAAGGTCTACTTTGCAAAGTGAGCTGCTATCACATCCTAACAAACCACTAATAAAGCATATAACAAATATGCTTGCTGAAGCGGATAGTAGGCTTTTACAATGCATTAAAATTTATCACGATATAGCTAAGCTAAAAACTAATTTTCAAATTTATATCAAAAATCCTACCGAAAAAATTGCAGATAAAAATCATGCTTTATTATCCGCCTACATATTTTTAATAAATTCAGAATTTAATGAGCTAGATACGGCTTTTGGGTTTTTATCCATCGTATCACACCATGGAAATGTAGAAAATTTTTGTGAGCTTACAACGCAAAATAAAAATTTCGGTAAATATTTTGAGGGCTCGAAAGAGCTAGGCTTTTGGGATGAAGTCTTAGATAAAGCTTTAGGTTTAGAAATTTACAAAGATATTAAAAGGGATAAAAATGAGCTTTTAATTAAAGCTAAACATTTAAGAGAATATTTCAAATTTGCGAAAAAGAAGTTTGATTACGATGACTTTTTAAATTTCAAAGACATATTTTCGTCGCTTATTTATAGTGATAAATATGAAGCTATTTTTAATCAAAGAATTCCTGTTTCTAAACCGGCGAATTCTAATACGATCGAAAAATATATCAAAGCTCTGGAAAATCGTAAGCCAAACGCAAAAAGAAGTGAGTTTAGAAAATTCGTTTTAAATAATTTCGATGTAGATCATAATCTTTTTACTTTAACCGCGCCTACTGGCTACGGCAAGACTTTGACTGCGCTAAATTTTGCCGCTAAATTTAATAAAGAACGTATTATTTACGTGCTGCCGTTTACGGCTATCATAGATCAAGTTTATAATGAGATAAAAGAGATTTTTAAAGACGATAAAAATATATTAATTCATAAAATTCATCACAAAACTACGATAGATGAAAGTACCCCGCAAGATCGCTATTCTAAAGTTAAATTTTTGATGGATTCCTTTAGCGGAGATATTAACGTAACTACGCTATATCAATTTATATTTGCACTCTTTGGAAACAAAAATAAAGATAGCGTAAAATTTAACCGATTAAAAAATAGTGTAATAATAATCGATGAGGCGCAGGCGGTACCGTATAAGTTTAGGGCGGATTTTATGAAACTTTGCGAGATGTTGGCGGAAAGATTTGGCTGCATTTTTATCTTTATGTCTGCTACGATGCCTATTGTTGATACGACTAAATTTAAAGAAATTTCAAATTTAGATTATTTCAAAGACCAAAATAGATACGTTTTGAAGTGGTTTGATGGTGACGAGAGTGCTTTAAAAGACAAGATTAAACAGTTGGCAAAAAGCAAAAATACACTAGTCGTCGTAAATACCATTAAAAAAGCGCAAGAGCTATTTTTGGAATTTTACGATGAATTTAAAGTTTTTTGCCTAAACGGATATATGTGCGACGATCACAAACGAAAAAATATCAAAAATATAAAAGACGCGATTGCTAAAAATAAAAGTGGGCGCGGTGATCCGATCTTGCTAATTTCTACACAGTCTATCGAAGCTGGCGTGGATTTGGATTTTGATGTCGGATTTAGAGAGATAGCGCCCATTAGCTCGATTATCCAAACTGCCGGTCGCATAAATAGAAATTTCGCAGCCCTGGGAGAATTATACGTATTTAACGATATTTGCGACTATTCCGATCTCATTTACGGTGATTTAAAACGCATTAGCGATACTATTTTGGTAAAAATTCTAAAGCAAAGAGATATCATCGAAAGCGAAATTTTAGATATTTCCACTAGGTATTTCAGCGCCATAAAGCAAAGCTTAGAGAGCTTATTTTTGGCGGAGCAGATGCAAGAGCTAGGATTTTACGATATAAACGAAAAGATTAGCGAGGCGATGGACGATAGGCTCAAAATTTTAGTAATAATTGAGCCAAAAGAAGATTATATTAAAGAATTTCAAAATAAAATTTTTGAAATCAATAGGCTTGATATGGACAAATTTAATAAGAAAGATATATTTACGAATACTATTAAGAAAATTAATAGATTTGGTGTAAATATCACAGAATTTGATGCAAAGCGTTTAAATATAAAGCGTATTGATGGGCTAAAAGATGTCTATTATTTACCATTCGGCGATACTTCGTACAATAATAATTTCGGGATTAAAAAGGATGCCGCCTTAAATCTCAAGAATGAGTTTTTCGACTAATGTTTTGCAAGGACCAAATCACCGGCACGCTTGTGAATTATTACGTCACCTGCAAGCGCGAGGCATGGCTTTACGCGTACCATATCCACGCCGATCAGGAGGATGAAAACGTGCTGATGGGCAAGGCGCTAGCGGAGATCAAAGAGAGCGATTTGCAGGATTTCGCATTTTCAAATTTGAAATTTGATAAGCTTTCCAAGCAGCGCGGACATTATCTCATCACCGAATATAAAAAGAGCCTAAAAAATCCAGAAGCAGGCAAGATGCAGTTACTTTTTTATATCTATCTTTTAAAAACGGGGCTAAATTTAAAAGAGGTAAAAGGCAAATTAATTAGCGGTAAAACCGTCATAGCCATTGAGGATAACGCCGAAAATTTTACTAAAATCGAAACAATTTTAAACGGCATTACCGCCCTTGTGAACGAGCCAAAGCCGCCTAAATTTAGCCCGCAAAAGATTTGCGAGAGTTGCGCTTATCGTGATTATTGCATTTAGGAGACAGAATGTACGCTATTTTATTTTACGATATTTCAAGCAGCGACGAAAAGGAGAAAAATAACGCCGCGCACGTCCGAAAGGCGGTCGAGAAGTTTCTGCCTCGCGTGCAATTCAGCGTTTTTGAGGGTGAAATCAGAGCGAGCGATCTTAAAAAATTAATGGCGATTTTGCAAAAAGAATGCGCCAGCAAGCTTGATTCGGTAGTAATTTATACTTTTAATTCGCTCAAATATTCACAGCGCCTAGTCATCGGACGCGATAAAAACGAAGCAATTTTCAGCTAAAATTTAAGGATAAAGATGCAAAAATCGGATCGCACGCATTTTATTTTGAGCCCCGGCCGATTGCGCCGCAAAGATAATAATCTATATTTCGATAAATTTAACGACGAGGGCGGAATTTTAACTAGTAAAATTTTGCCGATTAACGCAATTGATGAAATTTATATTTTGGCGCGAGTAGAGCTTGATACTTATGCTATGGCGTTTTTGGCTGATAATAACATTTTGCTTCATATTTTTAGCGCCTATCAGAGCTTTCGCGGCAGTTTTTTCCCGAATACTTCAAATTCTGTAAACAAAAGCGGTTTTGTACTTTTGGCGCAGCTGCGGGCTTTTGATGATCTTTCTAAGCGCCTTTTTATCGCTCGCGAGATTACTCGCGTTCGCATCTTAAATGCAGCCATTAATTGTAAGGCTTATGGCGTCTCGCTCGATACTGCGCCGCATCTGGATGCCCTAGCGCGCGTCTGCGACATAGCAGCGGTAATGGCAGTGGAAGGCGGCTTTGCCAAGCAGTATTTCGCGGCCTGGAACGAAATCATCGAGGATCAGCGCAGTTTTAAATTTACGACGCGCTCCAAACGCCCGCCGGCAGATAAAATTAATGCCCTCATTAGCTATGTAAATACGCGTATTTATAACGTCTGCCTCAGCGAAATTTACAAAACTGAGCTTGATCCGCGCATCGGCTTTTTACACGAGCCAAACTACCGTGCGCTAAGTCTGCATCTAGATCTTGCAGAGATTTTTAAGCCTATTTTAGGCGATAGATTAATTTTCGGAATGTTAAACAAACGCGAGATTACGGCAAAAGATTTTGAAACGGACGCGGGGCGTATTCGATTCGGTAAAGAAGCGGTGCAAAAAATCGAGCTAAAAATGATTGAGAAACTATCATCTTGCGCGAACGTAGCGGGACAGAACCTAACCTGGCGTCAAATCATCCGTCGCGAGGCCAATCAGATTAAAAAATACGTCTGTGAAGGCGTGCCTTACGAGGGGCTGGTATGGCGGTAGGCTGGGGTTTTAAGCTCATTCGTGCTTTTGAAATTTTGACTAGAATCACTTGCGCCTATAGATTGTGCCCTCTTAAGATGCATGTGCTTTTGAAATAAATTTGATCTGAAGCACGGAATGGCGAACGAATTGGCTTTAAAAACGCATATGCTTTTAAAATTTCAGCTTTTTTTGCTGTTCATACTTCGATTTTTTGAATATCTTATATTGAGATTTTAACATTTGCACTCACGATACATATAGATAGCGATAAAGTTGCTTTTAAGATTCTGAAATGCCTAATTTTGGGCATTGAGCAATCGGCGCTTTTTTAAATTTAGTCCATTTTAAGGCATAAAAATATATACTCCTAACACTTTCTACCTAGAAAAATGGCAAAATTCGTACTGTAGAATTCCATCCCGTTGGGAATTGAAACGTAATTATAGCAAGCATAATTTTTATAGCAACGAAGTAGAATTCCATCCCGTTGGGAATTGAAACTTTTTCAAAATTTTCTAAAAATTCAGGACGATCCTGTAGAATTCCATCCCGTTGGGAATTGAAACTTTGATAATTCTAATAAAATAATTACCGATAATTTGGTAGAATTCCATCCCGTTGGGAATTGAAACCCATCTGCAAAAGTTACGTCAGCCATAGCTTGCGGTAGAATTCCATCCCGTTGGGAATTGAAACGTAAAGGAATTAGGGAAATCGGAACAGCAGCGGCAGTAGAATTCCATCCCGTTGGGAATTGAAACACCCTTTTCCCATCTCTAAATTTTTCCCGAAGTAGCGTAGAATTCCATCCCGTTGGGAATTGAAACATGATAGGCTTGATGCTGTAGCTAGCAAGCTTGGGTAGAATTCCATCCCGTTGGGAATTGAAACCGAACTTACAAAGGCTATCGCAAAAAGCGGTGCTAGTAGAATTCCATCCCGTTGGGAATTGAAACTAGTGCGGGCGGAAAAGGAATTGAAAACCATAAGTAGAATTCCATCCCGTTGGGAATTGAAACGTAAGCTCAATAAGACTAAATTTGCCACCAACCTTGTAGAATTCCATCCCGTTGGGAATTGAAACTCATCAATCTCATAACACTCATGAAAATTGTTTTGGTAGAATTCCATCCCGTTGGGAATTGAAACCCGGTATTCGCGCCGCTAGTCTTTGTGGGCATTTATGTAGAATTCCATCCCGTTGGGAATTGAAACTTCATTTAAAATTTTAGGCAATTATATCAAAATAAGCGTAGAATTCCATCCCGTTGGGAATTGAAACTTCTGCAACATATCGCAAGAAAAGAGGGCATAGAGCGTAGAATTCCATCCCGTTGGGAATTGAAACGGGTGTCCGCGCTAAGATAAAACGGGCGAATGGCGTAGAATTCCATCCCGTTGGGAATTGAAACCAAAGAATACGAACAATAAGCTCTTGTTCTTTTAGTAGAATTCCATCCCGTTGGGAATTGAAACCCTTTGAATGAGCGAACGTTAAATTTAGGCGGGGAACGTAGAATTCCATCCCGTTGGGAATTGAAACATAACTGGGAAAAAGAAAAACCCGAGCTAATAAGGTAGAATTCCATCCCGTTGGGAATTGAAACATCATTTCCCATCTCTAAATTTTTCCCGAAGTAGGTAGAATTCCATCCCGTTGGGAATTGAAACATCATTTCCCATCTCTAAATTTT
>NZ_CALBWL010000032.1 GCF_937973075.1 uncultured Campylobacter sp. | reverse complement strand
CTGGGTCCTGCTATTTGCGGTATCGCTGGGCATAGGGCAGTATCCTGTGAGCCTAGAGGAGACGGGTGGAAATTTTTAATAGCGAAATTTTGCGTAAAATCGCAAATTTCTGCCCTACGAAAGCATCTGAAATCCCCCACGACAAAATGAAATTTATATAAAAATTTATCTGGATTTTATACCGATCGGCTATAATTCCGCTATTCTAACCCCGCATATTTTAGCGGAATTTTCAAGGAGAAAAAATGCTTAAACTTCACTCAATCCTTCTTGGCGCAGCGCTTTGCGCTAGCCTGGCTTTTGCAGATCGCACGATTACCGATCAGCTCGGTCGTAAGGTCACGATCCCGGATCAAGTAAATCGTATCGTCGTGCTACACCACGAAGCGCTCAATGTCTTAAACGAAATCAACGCCCAAGATAAGGTCGTAGGCATCCTAAAAAGCTGGGAGCAGCGCCTAGGCAAAGAGTATAATCGCTTGGCGCCGAGTTTTAAAAACCTACCTAATCCGGGCGATATCAAAGATGTCAATTACGAAGCTCTGCTTAGTCTAAAGCCCGATGCGGTCGTAGTGGTCAACTACTTCCCTAAAGAATATATCGCTAAAATGGAGGAGTTAAAAATCCCAGTCGTAGGCATTTCGTTTTTTAGCTCTGCACAAGAGGAAAAAGCTAAGCTAAATCCGACCTTTAAAGATGAACGCGATAGCTTCGCTGCTTACGATGAGGGCTTTTACGAGGGGGTTAAAATTCTAGGCGAACTAAGCAATCACGAAAAGGATGCCGCTGAGCTGATAGATTTCGTTAGAAAATCACAAGCTGATTTAAATGCCAAATTTAGCAATTTTATCGTAGATAAAAGACCTAGAGTTTATATGGCAAATCCCGATCTTACGACCTACGGTAGCGGTAAATATACTGGCGTAATGCTAGCAAGGGCGGGCGCGACGAACGTCGCCGCTGCGGATATAAAGGGCTACAAGCAGGTTTCGCCGGAGCAAATTTTAGCATGGAATCCACAGATTATCTTAGTGCAAAACCGCTATCCTCAAGTACCTGCCGAACTTAAAGCAAACCCTGCATTAAAAGGTCTTAGCGCCGTGAAAGAGGATAGAATTTATCTAATGCCTGAATTCGTTAAAGCCTGGGGGCATCCGACTGCTGAAGCGATGGCGCTTGGTGAGGAATGGCTTGCGATGAAACTTTATCCGCAAAATTTTAAGGACGCAAACTTTGATAAAAAAGTAGAGGAATTCTACGAGAAATTTTACCGCGTCAAATATCAAAAATAATGCTGAACCTAATCCTGCTTCTTTTTTGGGTAGTGCTGGCGCTAATCTCGCTCGCTAGTGGGCAGTTTCATATACCGTTAGGAGAAATTTTTAAAATTCTCTTTAGCGGAGGCGGCGATGAAGCCGCTAAAAGTGTGATGATGGATGTTAGAATTCCGCGCATTCTACTCTCCAGCCTTTGCGGTGGAGCGCTTGCTATCGCGGGTTTGAGCTTGCAGGCGGTATTTAAAAACCCACTCGTTGGTCCGCACATCGTAGGCGTTAGCACCGCAGCGGCATTCGGCGGCGCGCTTTGTATCTTGCTAGGATTGAGCGGCTTATGGCTTGCGGGTTTTGCATTTTGCTTCGGGCTTGCAGCACTATTTTTGCTCTATCTTTTGGCAAAATTCGTAGCACGCGCTGATATTTTCTCACTCATTTTGGCAGGTATAGTCATTAACGGCGTATTTGCCGCATTTACGAGCTTAGTGCAGTATCTAGCAGACGATGAGGAAGTGTTACCTAATATCGTCTTTTGGCTACTAGGAAGCTTCGTAAGCGCAGGATACGATAAAGTAATTTTGATGTGCGCGATCGCCCTGCCCGCTTCTGCAGTCTTAATCGCGCTGAGATGGCGGTTTAATCTACTCAGCCTAAATGATGATGATTTGCGCGTGCTAGGCGTGGATGTTAAATTTCTGCGCTGCACGATCCTAGCGCTTTGCACTGCTCTGATCGCCGTACAAGTTAGCGTCAGCGGAAATATCGGCTGGGTAGGTCTTGTGGTGCCACACGCCACCAGGCTCATCGCGGGCAGCGACCACGTGAAGCTAATGCCTGCCTGCTTCATCGCAGGAGCGATCTTTATGCTGGCAATAGACGATCTATCTCGCTCGCTAAGTAGCGCCGAAATTCCTTTAGGAATTCTATCCGCTCTCATAGGAAGCCCGATCTTTGCCCTACTTCTAAAAAGGAGCGCCAAAAATGCAAAATCTAATTGAGGTAAAAAACGCTGGCTTTTACTACGAGGCGGAAAAATTCTGCTTTCGCAACTTAAGCTTCGAGCTTGCCAGCTCTCAAACATTAGCGATTTTGGGCTTAAACGGGCAAGGTAAAAGCACGCTAATGTCGTGTATGATGGGGATTTTGCAGCCTAAAGAAGGCGAGATCGTGCGCAAGGCAAAATTTGCTTTCTTGCCGCAGAGCTTTAACGTCGCGTTTGATTACAGCGTGCTTGACATCGTACTGATGGGGCGGGTACGCGAGATCTCCCTCTTTTCAAAACCGGGCAAAAAGGATATTCAAATCTGCCTTGACGCTCTGGATACGCTAGGCGTCACCCATCTGCAAAAGCGCAGCTTTAACGCCCTTAGCGGCGGGCAGAGGCAGCTCGTGCTCTTTGCTAGAGCCCTAGCTAGCGGTAGCGACGTGCTGTTTTTGGACGAGCCTGCCAGCGCGCTTGATATCAAAAACCAAGACCGCGTGCTAAGCCTCATCGCAAATCTACGCTCAAATAGCGATGCTAGCATAGTTTTTACCACTCACCAGCCTAACCATGCCCTAGCTGTCGCCGATCGCACACTGATCTTGCGAAATGATCTTAGCTACAACTACGGCGCAAGCAACGAAATTTTAACCGAAGCCGCGCTTAGCTCGCTCTACGGCGTACAGATCAAGACGGCGGAATTTGACGTTGCGGGCGAGCAAATACCCAGCATCACGCAAATTTTCAGCACGCAGGTGAGGTAGTGCGAGTGGCGCGACAAAGCAACTCATCAATCGGCGCGAAATTTTAAATCGCGGGATTTTGTCTTGAGTGAAATTTAAATCGCGAAATTTTGTTTTGAAATGCCGTCTTGAAATTCTGATTAAAATTTTATATCGAGGTTTTGCCTTAGAATTCCAGTCTAAATTCCATAGTGAAATTTTACCGCGGAATTCCGATCAGAAATCTCATAGCGGAATTCTACCTGCGGCTTGCCGGCTTTTGAAGCGTGCTATGAAAGTATGCTATCGCTTGAGATTTGAAATTCCACCACGAAATTCTACCTCGCAAATCCATAGGTGAAATTCCGTTTTAAAATCCCGCGACGGAATCTTATTCTCGCTCTGGTAGAATTCCTGAAATTCCGCAGTCTGCAAACTTGACCGCGATAAAATTTAAAATTTTAAATTTAGCTATTTAATTCCTGCTTTACATCGATTTATGTATACTTCGGGATAAATTTTAAAAAGGCTTATTATGCAAGATCTCGTATTTCAGGCAAGAAAAGAGGGAATGATCAGCACCGGCATTGATCTGTTTTTAGCGGCGGTGCCTGCGACTTTAGTTGCGCTAGATATTGCTAAGGACGATATGCTAGGGCTTAGCACCAACAAGACGGCTACCTGTATCATCACTGGCGGAATTTTTTTGCTATTTTTTGTGTTTCGGTATTTTTCAGGCTAAGAGCGCTCCGCAAAATTTCAATGCTTAGCGGCATAAAAGCGGCGGCGCTTTACCGCAACTGCATAATTGTCTGCATCTGTGTCATTGCCATAACAAGCATCTTTTTATAGATTCCTTTATCGATCTCATACAAGCATTTGGCAATGATATTGTGCATTTTGATAGCGTTTGCAGGCGCAATTTACATAGCCGTAGCGTGGTTTTGCATAAATTTTGCTCTAGCGCGCGTAAGCGGCGTGGGGATCTTTGAGACATATGTGTGGTTCTGCGTCATCTTTTTTCCATTAAATGCACTATACCATTTGATATTCCCCATAACCCTCATAATAACTAGCATCGTACACCTGCTAGCCTGGAGCAAGATAGAAAAGATAAGCGTAAAAGTTTAGAATTTCGCAAATATCTTGTCGCGATAGAATTCCGATCTTTTCGGTTTAATTTATATTTTATGTTTGTTTATATATACTTCGGGTCAAATTTTTAAAAAGGGTTTATATATGCAATTCATTGTATCTCAGGCAAGAAAAGAAGGGATGATCAGCACCGGCATTGATCTGTTTTTAGCGGCGCTACCCGCGGTTTTTATCGTGGTAGGATATATCTCTTACAATGAGCCCAAGTTTGTGGGTGACGAAATAAATTATATCGCTAGCGGAATTTTGATCGCTTTTATTTGTGTTTCGGCATTTTTCAGATTGCAGGCACTCCGAAAAATTTCAGCGCTTAGCGGTATAAAAGCAGCGACTCTTTACCGCAACTGCATAATAATCTGCGTCTGCTTTTTTGCGCTAGTGCTCGTACTCAATCACCTTTATCCGAGGGAGCCTGACGCAGACGGCAGGCAGAGTGATAATCCATTTGCGGCGATATTTGGACTAGCACTTTTCGTAGGCGTTATTTACATAATCGTCGCATGGTTTCGCATAAATTTTTCGCTTGCGCGCGTAAGTGGCGTAAGTACCTTTCGGACTTATGTGTGGCTCTGTGTGGGACTTTTTGTGCTAAACATACTATGCAACGTAGCGATTATTGCTATAGCCATTTCCTCCGAGCCGCGGACCGAGCAGGTTTCAGCTTTGGCTATTGCCGTCGTAATGCTTAAACTGCTCCTGCCGTTCATCGCTCTTGTGATAACTGGCATCGTGCACCTGCTAGCCTGGAGCAAGATAGAAAAGATAAGCGCAGAGGTTTAAATTTTAAATTTCATAAACCTCTTGTCACGATAAAATTTCGCTCTTTTCGGTTTGATTAGCGTTTTACACTTCGGGATAAATTTCAAAAAGGCTTATGTATGCAAGATCTCGTATCTCAGGTAAAAAGAGAAGGGATGATTAGCACTGGCATTGATCTGCTTTTGGCGGTGGCGCTCGCGGTTTTTAAAGTAATAGGTCTTGCTTCCGGCGGAATGTTCTTGATAGTCAGCGGAATTTTTATCGCTCTTATCTGCCTCTCGGTGATTTATAGGCTAAGAGCGCTCCGCAAAATTTCAAAGCTTAGCGGCATAAAAGCGGCGGCGCTTTACCGCAACTGCGTTATCCTCTGCATATGCTTCGTGGCACTTCTATTATTTTATCCGGCAGGTTGTTACAGAGAAGTAACGATGAAAGAGATGATAGGAGAGACGATATCGAATTTAGCGGTGCCCGCAGCCGCGATCTACATAATCGTAGCGTGGCTTCGCATAAATTTCTCTTTGGCGCGAGTAAGCGGCGTGAGCGCCTTTCGCATCTATGTATGGCTCTGCGTGGGGTTTTTCGCGCTAAATTGGCTATGTGGCGCAGGGCCCTTCGGTTTGGCTACCTCCAAGCCACAAACTGACGATTCGGTTGCGGCTTTAGTCATCACATCGTTTAAGGAATTTTTGCCGTTTGTCGCTCTTATAATAACTAGCATCGTGCACCTGCTAGCCTGGAGCAAGATAGAAAAGCTCGCCTAAGCCGAAGCGCTTTCGTTTTGCAGCGACCGCGCGCTTTTACAAGTCTTAAACCGCAATGTCCAAGCCGCGCCATCCGGCACAGCGTCGCCGCACGCAGCGAAGCTGCAAGATAGCGCGTAAATTTAGAAAATTCAAAGGATAAAAATGAAAGAAATTTCAAAGCAAGATCTGCTTCGCAAGGCGAAATTCCGCGGAGTTTTAGGTGCCGTGATTTTGCTAGGCATCGGCATAAGCGGCACGGTGGGCGTAAGCGACATAGACGAGGACGCAGTCGCGATTTTTAGAGTTTTAGCGCTACTAGCGACGCTAGCGATATTTTACGACTGCTTCGTTTGCCTAGAAAAGGCGCTAGGCGTGCGCTTCGTTAAGACCTATAGGCTGATAGAAAGCATCCCGATCGTCGCGATTTTGTGCTACTGCGCCATGGTAGTAGCGCTAAAAGAGGGCGCGATGCTAGGTCTACTCTACACCCTGCTCTACGTCCTTTCAACGTGCGCGGCGGTGATAATCTGGGGCGTATTAAACTGCCGCCTAGCCACACTTAGTGGCGTGGATTTATTTAAAATCTACGGCATAGTGGTGTCCGTGGCATGGCCCTGCGAAGTAGTATTGGGCGCGCTAGCTAAAATAGGCGTAATCCTCGCGCTGCCGTATCTAATCGCAGCGTCGCTGGTAACAGCGTTTTCGGGGATTTTGCTAATCATATCGTGGATAAAATTCAACCCCGCAAGGTTATGCGGCGCGGAAAATTCTAGCAAGCTTGACGACGCTAAGCTAGGCGCGGACGGCGAAAAACTGAGCATTTACAGCAAACTCGCCGCTTTTAAGAAATCAGACGCGAACGATGCGAAAAAGCCCGCTTCCAAGGCGAGCGCAGATGATACGACCGTCGCAAGACGCCCAGGCAACCCCGGATTTAAATTCTAACTCTACTCGCAAGATGGAATTTCGCAAAATTTTTAAAATTTAAGGTGCGGAATTTATTGCGACGCGCGGTGCATCGGGCGGAAACGCGGAATTTTGATTTAATTTTATCCGCTACGAACGCGCAAAATTTAGGGCAAAATTCCAAGCCAAAATTCCGCGATCAATTTAAAATTTTAAGTAGAGGTTCAATCCAAAAATTCCTACGAAGCAAAATCCAAGCCAAAATTCCAGCTGAAATTCTAAACTAAAATTCCGATCTAAATCCCTAGTCCAGCTTATTTCTAAAAAGCGACGCCGCGAAGCTCAACGTGCCAAGCCCGATCAGCAGCAGCGGCACGATGAGATGCCACAGCTCGCCTAGGCCCGCACCCTCCAGGTAGATCCGCCACATGCAGTTGTTGGCATAATACATCGGATCGAGGTGCGCGATGTAGTAAAACCACCGCGGCATCGCGTCCGCAGGCGTTATCAGCCCGCTTATCATAATGCACGGCAGCAGGAACAAAAACGAGCTCACGACCGATTGTAGCGAGGTTTTGCAGACGGTCGAGATCACGAGGCCGATGCCGACGTTGCAGGCGCTAAAGATCGCGATGATCGCAAAAAGATCCGCAAAGCGCCCTCGAAACGGAATTTCGAAGTAAAATACGCAGATCAAAAACAGCGCGAGCCCCTGCGCGATCGCGATCAGCACGGGCGGCACGGCCTTGCCGATCAGCATCTCAAGCGGGTTCGCGGGCGTCATCAGCATCATATCAAAGCTCCCCTCCTCGCGCTCGCGGGAGACGCTAAACGCCGATAGCATCAGCACCTGAATCATCGAAAGCCCCAAAATCATCCCCGTCATGATCGTGTAGCGCGTGATCGTGTTTTCGTTAAAAACATAGCGCGGATTTATGCTGATTAAATTGACAAAATGCTGCGCGTTGTATTCCCCCGCTATGGCCTGCACGAAGCCGATTACGGTGTTTGCCAAGGTCGTATTGCGCGAATCCGCGATGATCAAAAGCTCGTGCGTATTCGCAAAATCGCCGCCGAAATAGATCCCGATGATCGCCTCACCCTCGCTTACGGCGCGGCGTAGGCAGGTTAGGTCTTTGCAGCCAAGTTCGGTCTTAAACATCGGCGTAGCGGCGATCTGCTGTACCAGCGCGGTGGACGTCGCATCGCGGGCATCGTCCAAAATCGCGTAGCGCACCTGCTCGGGGGTAAAATTCGCGCCGTAGCCGAATATGATCGCCTGCACCAGCACCGGCACGATCAGCACCATGCGCGTGCCCTTGTCGCGAAACATCGCCAAAAATTCCTTTTTTATCAGCGCGCGAATTCGAAGCAGGGATTTTCGCAGAGCGTTCATAGCGCATCCCTTTTAAATTTAGCGGCACCTTTAAATTTAATGCCATTTTCAAATTTAGCGGCGCGAGCTTGCGATACGGAATTTAAATCAAAATTTAAACGCATCGCGGACGCCGATTTAAATTTGCGCAGCTTGGGCGTAAATTTCCGCAGCGCGAGCTTGAGCTTATACGATGCGAACATGGAATTTAAAATTTCAGGTCTACTATGCGGCGGCTCGGGTTTAAATTTTAAAAACCACGCCGCCGTTTGCGAGCCAAAACGGCTCGCACCGAGAAATTTTAAAAATTTCATCGCATGCCTATTCAGAGCGTAAAATTTCATTCTTTGCACTCCCCGTGAAAGCAAAGCATTAGTGGCTCGCCCTACTTCATAGCGCGAAATTTTACCGCTTGCGGCTCGGAGCAAAGCGGGGTATTTATGCAAGCAAACGGCGTAAATTTCGCTACGCCATGCTTCGTATTTACGCCGTGTAACCGCGCTGCAAAGCTGCATCGTAAAGCGCGATGTAAAATTTAAAAGCGCGCCCGTGAGGTCAAATTTGCTAAGCTTTTCTGAACACCCTACTTCGTAGCCGTGCCGTGCAGCTGCGCTACGAAGTCGCGCTATGCGGCAGCGCGCAGAATTTAAATATCCGCTCGCATGATTAAACTTAACCGCGCGCAGTTTTTCTACCGCGTCGTACGTATGCTGCGAAGTAAGCCGCGCCGCACGCCCTGCTTTGGCTTTATCGCGCAGCAAAACAAGACTCGGAATGCGCAGCGGCTCGCAAATAAGCTTTAAAATTCTCAATCCACGCTGCAATATAATTTTTTGCGCTGTGTCTGCAAGAGGCGCCGAAGCGTGCGTAAATTTTAAAATTCCAAACCGATTGCGCAGCTTGGGCGTAAATTTTAAAATTTTAGATCTATTGCGCGGCAGCTCGGGCGCAAATTCCAAAAGCTCCGCTGCCTGTTTATGCGAGCCAAAATGCCTCGCGTTAAGAAATTTTAAAATTTCAAATCTACGCTCCGCCGCCCGCAAACCAAAGCATCTCGCGCCTAGAAATTTTAAAAATTTCATCGTGCGCCCCTTTTTACGCTAAGCACGCACAAGCTGAAAAACAAAACCGTTCCGAGCGCCTGAATGGCGAGGTTTACCCACAGCGTCGCGCTCTGTCCGCCCGAGAGGAAGCAGATGCGAAAGGACTCGACCGCGTATGTGGGCGGTAGCAGGTGCCCGATGAAATTGACCGCCGCAGGCAGTCCGCGTAGATCGAATATCATGCCGCTAAGCAGCGTCACGGGCAGATAGCCGATGACGATGGCGTATTCCTGCGCTAGGAATTGATTTTTGCAGATCGCCGAGATCAGCATGCCTAGGCAGGTCATTTCCAGCACGAATACGCACAGCGTCGCCAGCAGCATCGCCACGCTGCCGCGGATCGGGATGCCCAAAAGCGTCTGCCCGTAAACGAGCGTCATCGCGCCGCCCAAAAGCGCTAGGAAATAATACGCGCCGACCTTGGCAGTGACGATCTCAAGCGCGCTTGCATTGGAGTTGTAAAGCGAGGCGATCGTGCCGCGGTCCCATTCGCGCGAGATCACGACCGCGACCATAAACAGGCAGATGAGCCCCAAAATCCCCACATACTCGGCAGATACGAGATACCACGTCGATTCGTTGGCTTCGTTGAACCAGCTGCGATAATTCACGCTGACGGGCCTTGCGGCGGCGCTTAAATTTGCGTTTAAAAAGCCGTAATCTTGCGCCAAAACCTGCTCGATTACGCCTGCTACGTAAACATAGCTAAGAAGCGCGAGCTGCGACTGCGTGGCATTTTGGATGAGGAAAATCTCGGCGCCGTCTTTGTCTGAGCTACTCGCGCCGCCTGCGCCATTTGAGCCGCCTACGCTACTTGAGCCGCCGCCGTTATTTGCAGCGCCGCCTTCGCTGCCTGCGCCGTTAGCGGAAGGGCTTGCATTGACGCCGCCGCTCCTATTTTGGATATCGCCTGCGCCGTCGATAGGGCCTACATTCGTATCTCCTGCGCCGCCGATTAAATTTACGCTGTCTTGATTTGCGCTCACGTTGCCTGCGCTGCCGCTGGAATCTACTCCACTGCCGCCGCCAAAAGAATTTGCACTGCCGCCCGTTTCCGCGCCGGTGCGATGCGAGCTATCGCCGCTTGCGCCGCCCGCGGAGGCGTTTATGCTGCTTTTTGTGCCGGTGTCCGCGCCTCTGTCCTCAAGCGGACGGACATTTTCGCCGCCGCTAATATTTTGGATATCGCTTGCGCCGCCCGCGAAGGAGCTTTCGTCGCTAGAAAGGTTTAAATTTACGCCGCCGCTCGCGCCGCCGAGCCCGCTCAAGGTGTTTTGAAATTTAGCCGCAAAGCGCGGATCAAAATACAAAATGCTCTCGATCTCGTGCGCCCTAAAATCCCTCCTCGCGCTCTCTAAGTCCGTGTAAACGCGGGTTTGCAGGTATTTTGAGCCCAAAAATCCGCCGAGCAGATCCCGCTCGATTTTGGAGCCCAGATCGCTTACGAAGCCCACCTTGACGGGCTTTATGTCCATTCGCATCGCGTATCCGTAGATCACGACCAAAATTAGCGGCATCAAAAACGCGATTACGAGCGCCGATCGGTCCTTTGCGATCTGCGCGAACTCCTTTTTTACGAGGATTTTTAAAAAGGTAAAATTCATCCGCCCTGCCCCTGTGCTCGGATTTTGCAGCACTGCGCCGCTCGCGATAAGCCTCTAAATTTTGATCGCGCAAATGCGGCGGCTGCATTTTGAAATTTTAGCCGCGTGATCGCATTTGGCGCGCCCCCGAATTTTAATCGCGCAAGTGCGGCGACCGAGATTTGAAATTTTAACGGCGCGGACGGACTGCTCGCGCCCATTTTGCTCATCACGCCCTGAAATTTTAATCGCGCGAGCGCATACGGCCGGTTTTGAAATTTTAAGCAATTATACGGCACGATCTTACTGCTAGATTTTTGACGCAAAAGCTCTGTGACAGCGGACCCGCGATGAAATTTTTGCATCGGGGTTTTAAATTTACAAGCTACTCGCAGACTGACCGCTATTTTAAATTTACGATCTGTTTGCAGAGTGGTCGCCCTTTTAAATTTATAATCCGTTTGCGAGCCGCTCACGCTTTGAAATTTGCAGCGCAGATGAAGCGGGCTCGCTTCTGCGTAGAGCTCGCGCAGTATCCATCTAAAAAATCCGCGCCGTATCCCGCCGCGTGGCGTCAGATTTAAAATTCCACTGCCGCTTGAAATTTCGCAATCTCTTAAAATTCCGCCGCCACTTAGAATTTCTCCGACATTCAAAGCTCGGTCGCTCAAAATTCCGCCGACGTTTAAAATTTCATCGCCCCGCAAGACCCTTTCGCCACTTGGAATTTTATCGCACGGACGCGCAGGTTTTCGCTCGCCTCGCATAAAATTCGGATCAAAAATCCTTGCGGCTCGCGCAAAATTTCGATCAAAAGCCCTCATCGCCCGCCTCGCTTCTGAATTTTTGCACCTCGTTTATGAACGCCTGCTGCACGCTAAGCCGCCGTCCATGCTGCACGCAGACTTCATCGGGGCTGCCTAGCGCCAGGATTTTGCCGCGATCTTGGATCAAAAACCGATCGCAATACTCCGCCTCCTCCATAAAATGCGTCGTCACGACCACGCTCACGCCGGTGCGCGCGAGCGCATTTATGCGGTTCCAAAAGAGCCTGCGCGAGAGCGGATCGGCGCCGCTGGTGGCCTCGTCGAGAAACAAAATCTCGGGGCGGTGGATAAGCGCGCACGCCATCGAAAGGTTGCGCCCCGCGCCGAACGGCAGGTTTTGCCACGTCTCGTTTCGCAGCCGCTGCAAGCCAAACTCGCTCAAAAGCTCCTCTATGCGCCGCTTCAGCGCCATGCCGCCGATACCGTAGCTGCGACCGAAATACTCTAAATTTTGATAGCAGCTTAGTTTTTTATAAAGCGAAAATTTCTGCGAGACGTAGCCGATGCGCGATCTGATCGCCGATTTGGCGTAGCGCAGATCCTCGCCCATGACCGAGATCTCGCCCCCGCTCATCCCCAAAAGCGCGCAGATCATGCGAAAGGTCGTCGTCTTGCCCGCGCCGTTTGGGCCTAAAAGACCGAAAATCTCGCCCTTTTTGACCTCGAAACTCGTATTTTCCACGGCGGTGAATGAGCCGAATTTTTTACTCACGTCGTGCACTTTGATGACGGTTTGAGCCGCATCGAAGCTCCTTTTTTCGTAGCCGAAGTTTGCCGCGCCGATTTCGGCTTTGTTTAAAAAAATATACGCATCCTCCAGGCTCGCCTCACGCGGGCTGAGTTTAAATTTCGCGCTTTCGTTTTCATTAAATTTAGCGTCCTTATTTTCGTTAAATTTAGTGCCTTCGTTTTCGTTTGAAATTTTAAAATTTTCACCTCGCCCGTTTTCGCACTCCGCGCCTTTGTCACCCACATTTTCGCGCTCTGTATTTTCACCGTCACCCTCTAGGCTTGCGTTTAAAAACTCCTGTAGATCGCGCAGGCTTATCGGCTCTTCGCTTAGCAGATCGACGCTGCCGTCTCTGGGGCAGATGTCGATGAGCGGGGAGTTTTTTAAAAATCTTTGCGTCTTAAACATCAAGCGGCGCGCCAGGCTCTGATAATCCTCGCCGTCGATGCGAAAGGTGCGGTCCCGCAGCGCCGCGGTGATCTTTGCGGCGCGCTCCTGCGCTATGATCTTGCCGCCGAGCAAAATCAGCGTCAGATCGGCATCCGCCGCCTCGTCGAAATACGCCGTCGAAAATATACATTTCGCGCCGCTTTGATCCAGATATTCGCGCACGATCGCCCACAGCTCGCTGCGCGAGAGCGGATCGACGCCGACGGTGGGCTCATCTAGCACCAAAAGCCGCGGGCGAGCCGCGATAGCGCAGGCGACGCCTAACTTTTGTTTCATCCCGCCGGAGAGCGAATCCACGGCGTAATTTTTAAAGCTCAAAAGCCCCACGCGGCGCAAAAGCCCACGCAGATACTCCTCGCCACCTTTTAGATCAAGCCCTTTTAGGCCTGCGAAGATGTTTAAATTTTGCCAGACGCTAAGCTCCTCGTAAAGCCCCAGGCTCTGCGACATATAGCCGTTTGCGCGGACGAATTCTTTATTTTCGCCGCTAGGGGTGAAGCCGGCAAATTTTATCTCGCCGCAATCGGGCGCGATGATGCCGCAGATGAGCTTTAAAAGCGTGGATTTGCCCGCGCCGTCGGGGCCCGTGAGGCTGATGAGCCGCGGCGCGTCGCCGATTCGCAGATCGAAATTTTCAAAAACGACGTTTTTGCTGCGATCCTCTCGCAGGTAAAATTTCTTTAAATTTACGATATTTAGTAGATCCAAGCCTAGCTCCAAATTTTATATTTACTCGCCCCGTCGCTTGGCGCGACGAACGAGACCTACGCATGCCTAAAAGGCGCTTTTTGCCGCAGCGCCTTGCTTCTACAGCCACAAAGACATCGTGGTTTCGCAGCCGCTACGGCGTCTTAGTTTTGTGACCGCCGCGGTATCTTGGTTTTACAACCGCCGCGCGCTTTAAATTTAGCGACGCGCGTCAAACAATTTCGCCCAAACCTCGCATATAAATTCGACGTAACTTACCGCAAGCGCGTAAAACCAAGCTCTATCGCGCCGGGGCGCCTGCAATCGCCCGCTCGAATTTGAGTGCCCGCACGATCGGCGTTGCTTACGGCTCGCGCCGAATATTCCGCGCGCCGCCCGATCCGTCTTGAGCGTGTGCATATCACATCGGCTAGCCGCGCCGCTAACGATGCGCACACAACGCGCATGGACAGGGCGGTCTCCAAAACATGAAGCAGCCAGTGAGTATCCGCGATAAATTCGCTTCAAAACACAGATGAAAGCGAGTTTTCAGGTACCTGGTGACCCATAAGTGCCGAGCTCTATCTGCGCTGCGCCTCTTTCGGCGAAATTTTACCGCTACCGCGCCTTTTGGGGTAAAATTTCACCTCCGCTCGCAACTTGTATTTAATCGCGCCGCTTGTTTCGTAGTGAAATTTTACTACCGTCCGCGCTCGGTTCCGCTGCTCGTTTATCGCAAAACGGTCTGCTAGAAACAAAGCCCGTTACCCGCTATGCCACCCTGCTTGTACTCGTTTCCGAGCCGCAAATTTTAAATTTAACTCGCACTGCTTTGCGCCAAAATTTCGCCAAAATTTTACTCGCCGCCGAGACGATCTATTTTAGGCGCGACGAAAATTTATCGCCCTGCTCTGTCGAACAGGCGCCGTCTAAATTCCGCCTCGAAGCGCGCTTTTAAAATTTCATCAGGCTCACGCCGTATGCACGGCTTGCGCGGCGTTGCGTAAAATTTGTCGGGCGATGGGCTCTGCTATCCAAATTTTGCCCGCAGTCTCCAAAGTGCCGCCCGCGCACTAAATTTCGCTCGTGCATCAAAATTTCGCGCGCGGCGTTTGCGCGTTAAAATTCCACGCTGATCGGCTGACCTAAACGAAAGTTGCCGTCCGCGTCGCTGAAATCGGCGCGCGCCTCCCACACGAGATCGGCGCGTAGCTCCTCGGTCTGCACCGTGCGGGGCGTGTACATCGCGGTTTGGCTCACGTAGGCGACCTTTGCACTCGCGCTAGAGCCGTCCGCCGCGATGATCCGCACGCTCTGCCCGGCACGCAGGAAGCGAAGCTGATTTTCGCTCAAATAAAATTTCGCGCGCTTGTTTTTTACTTCGCTGAGCTCAAAAACGCCCACGCTTGGCATGCTGATGTCGCCGAGCTCCTTAAGGCGCGCTCTGATCTGCCCGCTAAATGGCGCTTTTAGCACGCTTTGCGTCTCGATTTGGTAGTTCAGATATTTCAAATTTTCCTCGCAGCTTGTCAAATTTGCGCGAGCGGCGTCTACATCCTCACCGCGGTAGCCGCTTTGAAGCTGGCGTAGATTAGCCTGCGCGCTTTGCAGCTGGGCTTGCGTGCGCTTCATCGAGTAAAACGCCTCGTCGATCTGCTGCTTGGACGCGGAGTTTGTTTTGCCTAGGCTCTTGAGGCGCTCGTTCGTCAAAGTAGCGAGCTGTAGGGCGTTTTGCAGCGCGCTTACGTTCGCCGCCGCCATCTCGATCTCCTCGCTACGAAAGCCGCTTTGCAGCTTTTGCAAGCTAAATTTAAGCCCGTCGCACCTCGCGATCTGAATACGCCTTTGATAGCTCAGATCCCCCGTATCCAGAGCCGCCAAGACGTCGCCAGCCTGCACGAAATCGCCCTCGTCGCGATAAAGCGCGCTTATGCGGCCGCTGCGCTCGAAGCTAAGCGAACTCTGCCTGATGTCGATGATGCCGTAGGCCTTGTGCGCAACCTCTTCGCGCCTATCGAGATTGAAGTAGATCGCCGCGGCGAGGGCGGCCAGCGCAAAAACGACGAAAATTAGAAGCCTTTTCATAGATCGCCTTAAATTTTGATATGCGGTTATTATAAAATAACTTTTCTAATGCGGCGCTGATATTTGAGGCTCGGGCGGTGATTTTATAAATCGATCGCATTAAATTAATTTGCCGTATTAAATTGACCGCCGCACGAGTAGAATTGAGGCTTGGGAGGATAAAATTTCATCCTATCCGCGCGATTTTAAGCGGCACGACTTGTAAAACGCAGCGATTTTTTGAACTAAAAATTTTAAAATTTTAATGCGGAGGCTCCGCTTTCAAGCGGAGCTTGAAATTTTGACGTGCGGGTGCCGCGCTAGTACTGCGGGCAGAATTTTGTCGCGAGAGCGAAATTTTATCGCACCGGCAGTATTGCAAGTATCACGGGCGGAATTTATCGTTTATTGCACGAATAGCGCGCAAGTTGCCGCGAACTAAATTTTATCGCGGCACCTATAGCTATCTGCGCGGCGAGTTGGAATTTACGGCTCCCGCTAGCGATAAATTTTACGCGACATGAGCAGGCGGTGCTTGAATGCGGCGGAAATTCTAACGCTGTGGCGAGTAAAATTTAAGAGGGCTTCGCTCGGAAGCGGAGCGCGAAATTTAATGGGGAAATTTAGCGAGCATTGGGCTTTATGGGCCCAAAGCTCGCTCGGTCGCGCAAAAGCTGAAATATTTAAAACTCGCCTCCAACTGCGGCGATCCATTTATCAGCCCTCGCCTGCCAGTGCTCGTCGCCCTTAAAATCGATCGTAAGACCCACGAATTTGCCGTTTATGAAGGCGCGCGAATGTTTAAATTTATATCCCTCTGCGCCCCAAGCGCCGATGAGATCGGCCTTTTTAAGCACTGGCAAAAACGCACTCATACCGCTGCAAAAATCGCTGCCGTGGCGCTCGATGTTACCGACGCCTATGAGCGCGACCTTGCGTCCGTCAAAATCAGTTTTATTCAAAAGCTCCAATTTGTCGTCAAATTTAGCCTGGATCTGTCCGTCGCCGTGCGTCGAAGCCGCAAAAATAAACGCGCTAGCGCCCGCCAAATCCTCCTTATTTAGCTCTTTGGCCTCCTTGATCTCAAAGCCGAGCTTTGAAGCGATGTATTCGCTCACGACCTTCGTGTCGCCACCTTTGGTGGCGTAAACTAATAGTTTTTTCATTTTCTCTCCTTAAAAATAAGAATGATTCTAACAAAATAAGATAAATTTTGAGTGAAATAAAAATTTTATAAGGCACCCAGATACGGCACGATGCCTCGTATCCGGCTAATTTTTAAGCGGCAGCGAGCCAGCAAAATTTTAAAGCTGCTACTTAACCGCTCGTATAAAAATCCATAGTATAATGCCGCCAAGCTCATTACAAGGAGAGGATATGCGAAATTTTACATTATGTTTGATCGCCGCGATCGCGCTTTGCGGCTGCGCGACCCCGCAGGATCGGTACGGCGGAGATGTCTATGACGCGAGCGAAACGAACCGCATGAGACAGAGCGATCGGATCGAGATCGTGGATGTCCTGCCCGCCAAAATCAACGTAGAGCGCTCCGAGAGCAATACGGGTAAAATTTTAGGCGGCGTCGCGGGCGGCACTACGGGCGCTATCATCGGCCATAAGCTCGGCAAACATAGCAGCAGTAGGCGTCTAGCCGAAACCGTGGGGCTCATAGGCGGCGCAGCAGTGGGCGCGCTCGCCGGAGATGCGATCCAAAACTCCCAAAAGACGGTACAGGGCTCCAACATCATCTACAAACTAAACGGCAAGGAGTACTCATCCGTGCAAGCCGATCCGCCGTGTAGATTTAAGCGCGGCAAAGCCCTGCTGATCCACACGGGCAGCGAAACGCGGGTGCAGCCGAACTCGGGATGTTAAATTTAAAGCCGCTCAAAGCTTGCGGTGAAATTTTAAAATTCCACCGCGACGTTTAAAATTTAAGAGTGGCGAATTCACGAAATTTAAAGCAATCTATGAAATTTTAAAGGGCGCTAGCTTTGTAAATTTGCGCCCTTGAAATTTTAAAATTTTAAGGGGATAAATTTGAAAAAGCGTAAGTACGTTTTATCGCTGTTAGCTCTGCTTTCAATCGTTTTTGTTATGAAATTTCCTTTTAGCGACGATGCAATTTTAAAAAAATACTTAGACACTACCTTTCTTGATAGAGTTCAGCGCGATGATAGAGGCGGATTACCTCCTAAATTTTATATCATAGAAGAAAACCCAACTACGGATGAGATAATGCGAACCTTAAAATTAGTGGTCGAAAATGACGTAAATAAAACTGCGATTATATCGAAACATCAGTATTTTGAGGGCGGTGGACTGATAGAAAACGTTTCGGTTGAGAGGCTAGAGCCTTTCGAAGCTTTAAAGAAATATTACACCATAAAAGAGGCTACGAACGACATCGTTAAAGGGGGCAAATGGGAGGATGGTAAACCAACAGAAGAATATGTGGATATACCCATTAGACAAGCTTTCGCGGTTCTAAGCGCTGACGAGGACCTTGTGGATATCTACGCAAAGGACAGCTTTGTCAATAAGAGAAGTTGTATAGAATATAGAGAAATTTCATTTTACGGCTCTTACGATAACTACGAAGAATACCATAATAAGGTTCTACACTACGGCAGTTATGGGGTTAATAATTTTAAGGAAGAGGTATACAACTATATAAGATATATTTTAGATAATAACAATTACGAGGGCTATATAAAGACATTTGGACAAATAGTCAATAATTATTATGTAAATTGCAAGATAGAGTAAGGGCGATAAAAATTCAATCGCATAGTTTTAAAGTAGTTGTGAAGAAAACCGCCAAAATCCATAAACACAAATTCTTAAGATACCGAAGGAGGATATTGTAGGAAGAAATAAAGATAACGCCAAACGGAATTTATCGCAAGATTAAGACATATCAGATACCCTATCTAAATTTAATCCCAAATTCTATCCGAGTCTTTAAATTTACCCAAACTCTCTCGCGTATTTCATCCCCAAATCATATGCCTTTTCATTTAGCGTGCGGGTCTTTTCGGGCACAGAGCGGAGCATTTGAGCTTTTACGAGCCCTGCGTCCATACAGCGGCTAAGCTCTACTGCGATTGCTAGAGCCACGACGCTTTGAGTGATGACATTTCCAACTTCATATTTTGCGATAGTAATGATTGGAATTTCATAAATTTTAAAGTTTATCCTATCCTCATCGCTCGGCACTACTAAATTCGGCTCGATTACGATCACGCCGCCTTTTTTCACGCCGTTTTTGAAAGCATCGTAGCTACTCTGCGCCGTTGCAAGCATGAAATCGATCTCGCCCTCGCTCGCGTAAGGATATAGAATTTCTTCATCGCTTAAGATAATATCCACTTTCGTAGGTCCGCCACGTACCTGAGAGGTATACGTAGATGCCTTGATTCCATAGCCGCCGTGCGCGATCTTTGCCGCAGCTAGAATTTCACCCGCTAAGATTACGCCTTGACCGCCCACTCCCACAAATCTTAACTGATTCATCTTAGTCCTTCAAAATTTATCGCTTCGCCGCTTTGTGCCGCGTCTATCACCTTTTGATACGCCTTTGTGTATTCGGTGTGCTCATTATCTTCATGTAAAACCCCAAGCGGAAATAGCCCCACTCGCTCATCCTCGCTAAGAGCGTCAAATTTTGCTTTGGAAATCGTACGCGAATCAAGCCACTTTAGCATTTGCACCGCCTCGCTCATTTTATTTTTACGACCCAAATTTACGTGGCAGTTGCTAAAAATATCAAAAAAACTATAACCCTCGTGCTCAAAGCCCTTGGCTAGAAGTCGCTCGATTTTTTCGGGATTTGTCACGCTCTCGCGTCCAACAAAAGTTGCTCCGGCAGCGATTGCAAGTTTCGCCGCATCAAAGCTGGGATCGACATTGCCGTATTGCGCCGTAACCGTCCAAAACCCGCGCGGCGTCGTAGGGCTCGTCTGCGAGTTTGTAAGCCCGTAGATGAAATTATTTACTAAAATATGATTTAGATCGATATTGCGGCGGCATCCATGAATCGTGTGATTGCCCCCTATCGCAAGCCCATCGCCATCGCCAGTGACTACTATTACGTGCTTACCTGGATTTGCGAGCTTGATACCCGTAGCATAAGCTATCGCGCGTCCGTGCGTCGTATGGACGGTATTGCAGTCTATGTAACTAGACATCCTGCCGCTACAACCGATACCACTTACCACGCACACATCGTCCATGCTCCAGCCTACGCGGTCAATTGCGCGGATGATCGCTTTTAAGATCACTCCGTCGCCGCAGCCCCAGCACCAAAGTGTAGGCATCTTGTCTGTTCTTAGATATTTATCGTAATCAAACGCCATTTAGAGTTCCTTTACTTTCTCGATAATCTCGCTAGGGCTGATCGGCCTGCCGTTTGCCTTAAGAAGCGTCTTAAAATCATCTCTCAAGCAAGCGCGCTGCACCTCTAGCAGATACTGCCCTAAATTTAGCTCGGCGATTAAAATTTTATTAAATCTCTCCCCTAGCTCCCTTAGCTTGCGCGCTGGGCTTGGCCACAGCGTGATCGGACGAAAAAGCCCCACACGCACGCCTTGCCTACGTAGCTTTAAAATCGCGTCTTTTGCTGCTGAGCTAACGCTGCCGTAGGCGATGATGCAGATTTTGGCGTCATCTAGCATAAATTCCTCATATTGCACGATCTCATCTTCATGCGCCGAAATTTTATTAAAAAGCCTTTTTATAGAGCGATCCACGATCTGCTCGTTTTCGGTCGGAAAGCCCTTCGCGCCGTGATGAAGCCCCGTTATGTGATAGTGGTATCCCCTAAAAAAGGGATTTAGCACCGCAGGCTTATCGGGCGCAGCATCGTAGGGCTCATAATCTTTCGGACTACCTTTAAATTCCGCCCTGCGCTCGATTTTTAGATCCGAAATTTCAGGCAGCACCGCCTTTGCCTGCATATGCCCAAGCGTCTCATCAAGTAGCAAAAATACCGGCGTCATAAATCGCTCGGCTAGATTGAAGGCGCGCACGGTTTGCGTGTAAGCCTCCTTTAGCGAGCCAGGGCACAGCGCGATGCTTTGAAAATCGCCGTGAGTGGGGTTGCGAGCTTGCAAAATATCGCCCTGCGCCACTCGCGTAGGAAGCCCGGTGCTAGGACCTCCGCGCATAACATTTACGATTAAAAGCGGAATTTCAGCGATAAAGCCAAGCCCAATCTGCTCTGATTTTAGCGAAATTCCAGGACCGGAGCTTGCCGTCATCGCCTTTGCACCGCTCATCGACGCGCCCAAAGCTACCGAAATACCCGAAATTTCATCCTCCATCTGGATAAATTTGCCTCCGACCTTAGGCAGCAAGCGGCTCATCTCGTGCGCGATCTCGCTACTCGGCGTGATCGGATAGCCGCCAAAAAAATTACAGCCGCAATCAATCGCCGCACGCGCAATTAAGGCATTGCCTGTGGAAATTACCTCTCTCATTATGCGTCCTTGGGTTTCATAAAATTATTGTTTTTGATCTTTTCTGCCATCTCTCTAGCCTGCGAGCTTAGACGAGCGAATTTAAAGCCTTTGGGCGCAACGAAAATCGCAAAATCAGGGCAGTGCAACTCGCACTCCCTACAGCCGATACAGGCGCCCTCATCCACCACGTCGATCATCATGCCCTGCACGGCGCCCTCGTCCTGTCTCATCGCGATCGCGCCGCTAGGACAGACGCTTACGCAGATGTTGCACGCCTTACAGCGGCTCTCATCTGTCCAGACGGCGCGCTGGCTCTCATTGTCGCTCATATTTTCTCCTTAATTTATCAAAATCCGCACTAAATCCCGCCTCGCGATTTAAAATTTGAAATTTTGCGGCGCAAGCCTGCTTTGATCGCATTAAATTCCTCTCGTTTTTAAATTTTACGGAGTTTAAATTTTAAAATTTTGTAGCGTTTAAAAATTTTACGTCACGCAAAATTCTGCGCCAAAGTAAAATTTTAATCTATGAAATTTCACAGCGGGCAAAATTGCGCAAATTTTAAAATTCCGCAGCAAATGAAATTTTACGCTACAAAATTCCGCGAGCTTAAATTTCTTGCCAAAGTGAAATTTGATGCTGCAAATTCTATAACAAGAATTCTGCGCTTTAAAATTCTCGCTTTGTAAATTCCGCATCGCGCCTAATTCGCCCTATGCCCGCTAAAACTTCAGCCCCGCTACGCTTTCTCGCATCCGTTCAAGCTGCGCGTAAAACTCGCCCGAATAGGCGAAATTTCTCTCTATCGCGCCCATTTTGCCGACGCTTACGAAGCGCCCCAAAGGCACTCCCGATCTATCCGCGACGCAGCAGGCGAGCGTGCCGCAGGTATCAAAAAGAATGTATTTTATGATCTTTACGATGCCCGCAGCGGGCGCCAAATACGCCGACGTGCCCAGTAGCTCGCCGATCTGCGCGCCGGCGCGTTTGGTATTTTGCACCGCGCGCTCGAAAATTTCATCCGAAATTTCAAATCCAAGCTCGTTTTTAAGCGCGATCATCTCTTCGCTATGCGGGCCCACGATCGCGCTTCTCATCGATGAAATTTCCTTGCCGCTCGCTCGCGCGAGTTCAAATTTAAGCCGCGCGCCGTCTAGCTCGCCCGCCATGCCGATGACGCGCTCTTTTGCAAACCCGCTAGCCTGCAGCGCCGCATAAACCATCATATCAAGCGGATTGGTAACAACGACGATAATGGAGCCAGGCGCGTATTTTGCGGCATCTCGCGCGCATTGCGCGACTATGGCGGCGTTGCAGCCAAACAGCTCCTCCCTGCTCTGCCCCGCCTTTCTTGCGTGCCCCGCCGTGATCACGACGATGCCTGCCTCCGCTATATCGCCGGGCTCCGTACTGCCGCTTATACGCAGGTCGCGCTCATAAACCGCCGCCGTATGGGCTAGATCGAGTGCCTTGCCGCGCGCGATCCGCTCTACAGCATCCACAAGCGCAATGCTATCTATCTTTTGGCTCAAAGAATCGCTTACGATAAGATCGTTTGCTACCGCCGCGCCGATGTTTCCGGCGCCGAATATCGCTATTTTCATTGTTATCTCCCAAATATCGGCCCGCATTTTTATAACTGCGGGAGTTAAATTTTAAAATTTAAAGACGAAATTTCGTTTTTTAAATTTAATGCCGAAACGGCCTTAAATTTTACCTCTGCGCCTTTACGTTGCGCTCGTGCTCGGCTTGCGTGCGCGCAAAATCGTGAAGCCCCGTCTTTTTATTTCGCATAAAATACAGATACTCGCTCTTTGCGGGCACGAAAACGGCGCGTATCGCATCGCGAGAGACCACGCACACGGGCTCTTTGGGAAGTCCGTCGTTGAGGTAGGTGTTGTAGTGGCTGGGGGCGGTGTGGATGCGCTGCGGAGTGATCTTGACGTGCGAAAACTCGCCGTAATTCAGCGTACCGTCCATCTGAAGGCGCATATTTTTGGCCAAGCGGTTGTCGATGACGGAAGCTACGAGGGGCATCTCATCTGCGTTTGCGGCCTCTTTTTGAATGACCGATGCCTTGATCAGCACCTGCTTCCACGCCGTGGCGTTGTAATCGCCGCTAAGCTCGCGCGACAATCCTTCGTGGAATTTTTGCGCGCTTGAGATGAGGTGATCGATGATATTTTTTTCGCTTTCGTTTTTGCTAATTTTGTAGGTTTCAGGCACCAGAAAGCCCTCGTAAAACGGCGCCGTGGCGTTGTATTCGCGCTCAAGCTCGCTAAAGCTTAGCCCGCGATCTTTCGCCAGCTGTTTTAAAAACACGATCGTAGTCTCTCCCGGGATCAGCTTAATCTCGTTCATCACGGGCTTTGCGACGCTTAGCTCATATAAAAACTGATATTTGGGCAAATTTTCGCCGCTAAGCTCCAGCTCGCCGGTTTTTGCGCCGCCGTAAAAAGAAAGCAGCCTCGCGTCGAATTTGCTAAATTTAGGATAGCTCTTTGAGAGTTGCGATAAAATTTTCGTTGAGCTGCCCTGGCCTATCTGCACGGTTTTCGCGTTGCCGACGCGCTCGTGTAGATCAAAGCCCACGGCCAAAAGTAAAATAGCCGCAAGCTCGATACAAATGCACGCCGCTTTGATGAGCTTTATAAAGAATTTCATGCATTCCTTTCAAAATTTAGCTGAAATTATAGGCAAATAAGCCAAAATTTTGAATAAATTTCATATTATAAGCGTAGTTTTTCGGCACGCCCGCTTTGATTTTGGGGCGGAGTTTTTTGATGAGGCGATGATGTTTAGAACTTTGGCTAGATTTTTTTTGTGCATAACCATACTTTTTATAATCTGCGCGGTAGGCCTAAAACACGGTATTGCGATTTCGCAGCTGGACGTGGGTTTTGCAAAGCTTGAGGGGTTTTATCTCAAGCTAAATAAAGGTCTCGTGCTGCGTATCAAAAATCTTGAAATTACGCAAAATAATACACAAAATTTAGAGCAAAATTCCACCGATCTGCGCACGCAAAGCGAGAAAATTTTGGAATTTAGCAAAAAAATCTCACTCATCAACTCCTTTTTTGAAGAGATCGACGTGCAAAATTTAAAGATCAAAGGCGAAAGCCTAAAGCTAAAATACAAAAGTGACGTTTTTTACGCAGATACCCGATTTTTTAGGCTAAGCTCAAAGATCACGCCTGGCGCAGACGGGCTGAACTTCGATCCGATCGAGCTTGAGCTAAATGATTTTAATCTCACTCTGCACGGCACGGCACGAGCAAATTTCAAAGCCGATACGTATGATTTTAACGGCACCTTCGCTTCGCACGAGATCGCGGGCGAGCTTGACGTGCATAACATTGGCTCGGAGCTAAATATCGAGATAAACCGCGCCTCGGCCTTGAGTCTGAAAAATTTTATGAATGAGCTGGGCGCGCTTACGGGGCTAAATCCTCTTGCGAACGAGTGGATCTACGGCAAGGCGGTCGCGCAAAACTACTACATCGAAAATCTACATGCCAAAGTCGATCTGAAAGATCCGCGCCCGATCGCCGAAAACGTCAGCGCCACGGCCTACGCGCAGGATCTTACGATAAAATTTCAGCCGCAAATCGAAGCCGTAACGGTAAAAGACGCCAACATCACGCTCAAAAACGATTATTTAAATTTCACGCTGAACGAGCCTAAATTTAAAGGCAAAAGCCTGGAGGGAAGTGGCGTGCGTATCGGCGGGCTTTTTGAAGAGAAGCCGATCGTATATCTGGATCTGCGAACCAAGGAGAGTTTGGGCAAAGACCTTGTGGATATTTTGCAAAGCTACGGCATAAACGAGCCCGTATATCCGCTAGGCGGCGGGATCGATGCGCGCGTGCTGATAGACGTGGACGTCGAAAAGGAAAGCGCCAAGGTCGATGCGAACGTGACGCTAAAAGACGCCGATCTGATGATCTCTAAAGCGAAATTTCACTCCAAAGCCGCACGGGTACACATCACCGAGAAAAAAATCGATATCAAAGACGCAAATCTGCAAAATGAAATTTTTAACGCCACGGCAAGCGGCAGCATCGACATCGCCACGCGTAAGGCCAAATTTAACGGCATAATCCATAGCTTTAATCTCTCTCCGAACGGCAAAGAAATTTTAAAATTTGGCGACGCGCGAGATAATATGAGCCTTGATTTTAGCGGCAAAGCGCCGGTGCTGAGCTCGCAATTTTTAGGCGCGAAGATGAGCTTCGGCGAGCGGATCGAGATTAGCTCGCCCGATATTAGCGGAATTTTGCCCTTTTCTAAGGCGCTTAAAAACGCGGGCATTAGCGGCGGAGATCTTAAAATTTTAACCAGCGATTTTACAAATTTGGATATCAGCAGCAGCAATCTAATCTTTGATTTCGGTCTGCTGAACAAGGACGGAAGCCATTATAAAAACGACTCTTTCGCGCTTCGAGTGCGCGGCGGCGATCTGGACGGCTCTAGCGGAAGCGGTAAAATTTCTCTCAAAATCAACAAAGGCGGCAACTTCGTCTCTTTAAAAGACGTGGACGTCGCGATCAATACGAGCGTGCAAACCAGCGAGTTTAATAGCGGCACAAAGGAGCGCTCGCCGATAAATTTCAGCGGGCAAAATTCTGCGATCGTGCTATCCGATCTAAATAAAACGCTTAAATTTACGCACTTTAACGGCGTGCTGGACGGCAAAAATATGAATTTAAACGCAAGCTTTAAACGCGGCGACGTGAAGTTGATCTTTAAAAAGAGCTTGCTTCAAATTTTTGCGCAAAACATCAGCGGCGAGGCGCTTAATCAATTTCTGGGCTCGCAGAGCTTTGACGGAGGAGTATTTACGCTAAAAGCAAGCGGCATCGATCCGCGCAACTACCGCGGCGAGATCAACGTGCAAAACACCTATCTGAAGGACTACATCATCTATCAAAGGCTGCTTAGCTTTATAAACTCCGTGCCGTCGCTGCTTACGTTTAAGACGCCCGATTTCAACGATCGCGGCTTTAGCGTGCAGAAGGGCAAAATTTACTTCCGCCGCAGCGGCGATAAAATTTACATAAACGCGATGAGCTTTACCGGCAGTAGCGCAGACATCGCGGGCAACGGTGAAGTGGATATGAAAAGCGGTGCGCTGAATATCGATCTGGAGCTTAAATACCTCAAAGACGCAAGCTCGATAATCTCAAAAATCCCGCTGCTAAATCATATCATCTTGGGCGAAAACAATACGATCTCCACGATTATCGAGATTCGCGGCACGATGAAAAAGCCTACCTACTCGACCGGCGTTGCGACCGACGTGCTAAAAACGCCGTATAATCTCATCAAAAACACGCTGATGCTGCCTTTTGTGATCTTCGGCGATAGCGAGGAGAGCAGATGAAATTCCCGCTCGATTATAAGGATAGTTTTGAAAAATCGCTGCTGTTTTGGCTCGTAAAATTCGTGCGCTACAAGCTAAGCGCGCTATCGAATAAGGAGCTGAAAAACGACGCGCTGTTTCGCCGCGCCAGCCTGGCGCTAAATCACGAGGTCGCGAATATCAATGAACTCGAGCGGCTCGCAAAAGACGCTCGAAACGCGGGTCTTACCGGCATCAATACCTATTTTAATCCGCTTAAAAAATTTTACGAAGCGATCATGCAGTACGGTCTTGAGAGCATGAGAAATATCGACGAGGAGCTTTTGAGCGAAATTTTAGCCTCGATTACGGGCGGGCTGAGCGATGCGAGTAAAAAAAACTACCGCATCGCGCTGATAAATTTTTTCGGCTTCATCGACCGCCAGAACGAGCAGGACGGCACCTCGCATAACTTCGGCATCGAGCTTAAGCACTGGGGCGGCATTAGCGGCAGCCGCGGCACGAAGCTTCCGGAGTTTATGAGCGAGGAGGAGCTAAAGCGATTTTTGGACGCGATAAATCTAAGCGAGTTTCGCTCCTTTGCGCATCGCAACCGCTTGATTGTAAAAATCATCGTCTATACGGGCATCCGCGTGGGCGAAGCGATAAATTTAAAGCGCAAAGATATCGCGCCAGAGGGCGATCTTTTCATCATCCGAATCCGCGGCAAGGGCAACAAATACCGCATCGTGATGATTAAACGCCATCTGATCGAGGAGCATCTAAACGCTCTGGAGACGAACTTTGCCAACAAAGAGGGCTATCTTTTCGTCACTAAAAACGGCGCGCCGCTCACTCAGGCATACATCAGCGGCATCGTGGAAAAAATTTTAATGAGCGCGGGCATACGCAAGGAAAAAAACGGCGCTCACATGCTGCGCCACACCTTCGCGACGATGCTTTACAAAAAGCAAAAGGACCTCGTGCTCGTCCAGGAAGCTCTCGGCCACGCGAGCCTAAATACTTCGCGCATCTACACCCACTTCGACAGCGACAAACTGCGCCTTGCGGCGAAGGTCGCGGAGGAATTCGAGGAGTGAAATTTTAAAATTTGCAGCGGAGCGAGGCTTACTTGAGCGAGATTTTTGAATTTCGTTTTGAGACGGCTTTAAAATCGTTTTTATGGAATTTATTTCACAAAAGTTTTGGAATTTTATTTTGAAAATTTTAAAATTTGTTTTTCATATTCGAATAACAAAACCCAAAATTTTACCTTTCGCACTTTAGAATTTAACTCATTAACTCGGCAAAATTTTAAATTAACGCGCGAACCTTAGAGCTTGATTGCAAAAAATCTAAAATTTTATTCTTTTGGAGTATAGAATAATTTTACTTTTTAGATTTTCTCATATGATTTTGCCTAAAATTCCAGACAAATTTAGTGCAAAATTTCATTTAAATTTTGACGATACGGGATTTCATCCGAGGATTTTATAAGCAAAAGGTAATCGACATATTAAGAGGTAGCGGATATAAAATTTATCTGCAAATTCCGCAAGGATGGAATTTCTGATTTAAAATTTTTAACCCTCAAAATTTTATAGTTTGATTTGCTTTCGAGTTCTCATCGCACCGAATGCACCTTAAAACTTAAAGACGCAAAAGATTTGCCACCAAAGTTTGCTGCAAAATTTATCGACGCGAAGTTTGCTTCGTAAACAGCGCAGGAATCATATAGGAATTTATACTAAAAATTTAAAGAGATAAAATCCATCGGCATGATTATTTTTAGATTTATTTTACGACAGAAATCCCGCTCTTGCGAGCAGGATTTCATTTCTTAGGGGGATAAGAAAAGGAGTTTAGGCTAAATAAATTTAGCCCGAGATTTCGTCTAGCCACGGAGTCCGCAGCAAAAAGGAGCAAAAAGACGAAATCTCGCGCAAAATTTTAAGCCAAGATTTAAGCGATCGGCTCGCGACAATAAACGAGATTTGCGACGGCTTCAAAAGCTATCGCAAAAACGCCGTGCGGCAAGCATCAAGTTAAACTAGCCTTTGTTTTTTGAAATACTCGCGCGGAGCCTTGCAAAGCGGACAGGCGCCCGGGGCTTTCTTACCGCGATGGACGTGGCCGCAGACCTCGCACACCCAAACTTCCTCGTCAAAACTCTCGAAAAAGCCCTCCTCTAGTAAGATCTTTTGAAGTTCGTTGTATTCGCGCTCGTGCTCCTCCTCGACCTTGCCAATAGCGTTAAAAAGGCGCGCAACCTCTTTTTTACCCTCTTCGGTCGCGATTTTAGCGAAGCTCGGATACATGCTCTCGTGCTCGTAGCGCTCGCCGGCGGCAGCATCAAGCAAATTTTTATCCATTTTATCAAGCGGAATGCCTGCGGCCGCGTGATGCGCCTTTAGCTCGGCTCTAGCGTGCCATTTTTCATTTTCGGCGGCCTCGTAAAAATGTCGCGCAATGGCGTGAAAGCCCGCCTCTTTGGCTAAATCACCGTAAAGATCGTATTTATTACGCGCCTGGGACTCGCCTGCGAACGCCTTCATCAAATTTACCTGCGTTAGATCCTCGGTGATGCATTTCATTGGCTCGCCGCAGCAGCTAAGCGCGCCGCCGCCTACTTTTTGCACCTCGACCTCCGCGCCGCATTTGTCGCATCTGTAAGTTTCGTACTGTCTCATTATCAATTCCCTATCAAAATTTTTGGGGAATGATACCACGGCTACTATTAAATTTTACTTAATAAATTTTATTCTTCTCAATAAATTTATGTTTTTGAGAAAATTTCAGCACGAAATTTTCGTCCGAAAAATTTAAACTCAAGCTTTTTACAAAAGCAAATAGAATTTTAAGCAAAAGCGCTAACGCTCGATTATCTAAAAATATGAAATTTAGTTTTTTGACTCATTTAGTCTGCGATTTTCAAGGCTAGTCACATCATTGGAAATTTTTTAAAATTTAAAGTTATCTCAAAGCAATTTGCTATTTTGCCATATGGTCTTATTTCACTAGCATATTGCAGTGCTCGGCATAAATGCGTCAACGAGCCGCCTGATTGTAATTATGAAGCGTTAAAAGCGTAATTAAGGGCGTTGTAGCATTACCATTTTGCCGCTATGATCGGTAATATCCGAGAATTTATGAACGTCAAATTCTAAGCCGTAAATCGAGCAAGGAGGAAATTTATCGACTTCTTTCTCGCCTAAAAGCGAGCAAATTCCGCCTATTGCCGGATTATGTCCAACGATAAATATGCATTCTGCGCTAGCTGCATTGAAATTTTGCATAACATCTGTGCTAGAAATTTTTACATCATTGCAAGATATAGCATTATTTTCGCCAATGCTAGCGGGAATTTTAATGCTCTTAAAAACAGGATTTTCCGCGTTTGCGTCGCGAGGTTTTTCGCTACTCAGACCAACCGCATTGTATTTTTCAACATTCACACCGCACCCAAAAAATCGTTTCTCATCCAAGCTGCGAACAAACTTTGCTAAATCCCATAAACTTACGTCGTATAACTCTTGCAATGGCACTACCCTTTTTGTCGCGCCCAGCGCATTAGCAATAATTTGCGCCGTATGGAGTGCGCGCATAGCCGAGCTTGTAATAATCAAATCAGGCGCAAGTCCCAAGCTACGCAGCTTTTCTCCGAGTTTAATTGCGCAAAGTTCGCCCACACGGCTTAATGCTCGCTCAAAATCGCTTCTGTTGCCACTTTGCGCCTCAGCATGTCTTATAAAATATATCCGCTTCATCTGCATCCTTTCATAAAATTTTATGTATAATTTAACGTTAAATTCTACAAAATTCTAAATTTTTTCTGGATCATTCCAAAGCCATAACCGACCGCAAATCCCGCTATGTGCGCATACCATGCCACATTTACGCCCATTAACATCGGCGCAAAGCTCATTATCAAAATCGCGACAAAAATCCCACCCGCATTGCGTTCATCAAAATAAGCAATCACGCCTAAAAGCACGCAAATAGCGCCGCTAGCGCCTACGATATTGACGATTTCTCCCATGCTCATGGCATAACGGATATAAACCAGACATAAAGCGCCGCTCAGCAGCCCGCCTGCGATGTAAAGTAGCGTAAATTTTATCCCACCGAACGCCCGCTCTAAAATTCCGCCGAATTGATATAAAACAGCCATATTCATCGCTAGATGCATCACTCCGCCGTGCATAAAAAATGAACTTAGTAGCTGCCACGGCATCCCTTCGAAAAAATACGGATTGAGCCCAAAAAATAGATAGGACTTAAAGCCAAAAAAATATTCTAATGCGAATGAAATCACGAAAAATAGGACATTCGCCACAATGATCGCGAGAGTAAATTTGCCTGATTGCATGAAACTCCTTAAATTTTTCACGCATAGTAGCGAAATTTTGATTAAATTAAAGGCGTCGCGTGTTTTTATGGGTTAGAGAAAAATTATAGATAAGTTCTAGCATCAAAATTTTGACAATGGTTTTAGTTGCAAGCGCCTTATCAAAATAGCTGCGC
>NZ_CALBWL010000031.1 GCF_937973075.1 uncultured Campylobacter sp. | reverse complement strand
AATTTAAATGCGAGCGTCAAGTGCGAGCGGATTTTAAATTTAATGAAATTTTGGATCTGTTTGCGGACGATAGAGATTAAAATTTTAAGGATAGATATGGTTAGAAAATTTTTACTTAGTATGGCTTTGTGCGCGGCTGCATTTGCTGCGGGCGGGTTTGTGCCAAGCGGCGCAACGGCGCAAAATCAGCCGTCAAGCGTCAAAGAAGCGCTCAAATTAAGAGATGATTCTTTTGTCGTAATCGACGGCAAGATAAAATCCCAGCTCAGACACGAGCATTATAGATTTGTGGATCAAAACGGCGATAGCATCGAGGTTGAGATCGATGATGACGTTTGGCGCGGCGTGAGCGTGGATGAAAATACGCTCGTGCGAATTAGCGGCGAGATCGACAAAGATTTTACAAAAACGACGATAGACGTGAAAAATATCAAAATTTTAAATTCTAAATAAAGGAAAACTATGGATCTTTCAAAGATAAAAGTGGGCTCAAACCCCGATAAAATCAACGCAGTGATCGAGATCCCTTACGGCTCGAACATCAAATACGAGATCGACAAAGCAAGCGGCGCACTCTGCGTAGATCGCGTGCTATACGGCGCGATGTTTTACCCGGCAAATTACGGCTTCGTGCCCAATACCTTGGCTGACGACGGCGATCCCGCGGATGTTTTGGTGCTAAACGAATACCCGCTTGCCGCCGGTAGCGTGATCCCGTGCCGCCTAATCGGCGTTTTGATGATGGAGGATGAAAGCGGCATGGACGAGAAGCTGCTTGCCGTGCCGGTTAGTAAGATCGATCCGCGATATGACGGCATCAAAGGGGTCGCCGATCTGCCTAAAGCGACGCTGGATAAGATCAAAAATTTCTTCGAAACATACAAGCTTTTAGAGCCGAATAAATGGGTCAAAGTGAAGGACTTCGCAAGCGCCGCCGAGGCCGAGAAAATCCTAGACAAAGCGATCAAGGCTTATAAATAAAATTTACAAGCATCCTTTGATTTGGAATTTCGCCTCACCTTTAAGACGCTGGCGAAATTCCAAAATTTTAAAATTTGATGGAATTTGCGAAGCGCAGAGCGATGTGAGGATTTTTAAATCAAGCTTGCAAAGCGCTCGCTTAAATTTTATAAATATCGCGCAGCTAGATACTAAAATTTTAAATTTTAAAAAGGCGACTCAAATGAAAAAGATTTATATCGCGCTATTTATAGCAGTTGCTTTTTCGCTCTACATACAATCAATCTCCGGTTTTAAAGGCATTAAAATTAGTATGTCAAACGATGCGCAGGACATCCGCCTGAAGTTTAGCCCAAAGCTAAGCGAGGATCAAAATACGCAGATGCAAAACTTGGCGAATTTTTTACGCTTTAGCGATAAAGGGCGAGAGAATTACTATGGTATAAGCTTCTTTAGCGATATCGCTACGACGTGGGATTTGTATGAAAAGCTTGCGGACATTGATGAGCTAGACTTCGGCAGAAACGCGAATTTTATGACCGTTTCGCCGATTAGAGTAGATGAAGTTACACAGGTTCCGCCCGAGATTTGCTTGCTTTCAAATTTAAAAAAGCTCGATTTGCAAGGCACGAGAACGAGAGTTTCGGATCTGCCCTCTTGCGTGCAAAATTTACAAAAGCTTGAGTATTTAGGTTTACGCGCTACCGAATTTACGGAGATTAGTGAAAATATCTCTAAAATTCCGAATCTTAAGACGCTGATTTTGGATCGTTGCCCCGTAAAAGAGTTGAGCGCGAATGTAGCGAATTTAAAGAATTTAGAATATCTTGAGCTGGATGAAACGCATATTTCGCAATTGCCGCCGCAGATTACAGGGATGAGCAAGCTGCGAGAGCTCCACTGTTACAGTTGTAAATTTTTGCATACATTGCCTACGTATCTGGCGGAGCTGAAAAGTCTGGAAATTTTATATCTTACGAACACGCATATAGAGACGCTACCCGATGAGGTTTCGCATGCCGAGTCTAAAGGAACTAAGCGAAGATTTTACCTCTCCTCCTGAAAACATCGTAAATTTACCAAATCTTGAGGAGTGGGGTCATATGGACGAGCAGAGATTACGGCTCGCCGTGAAAATCCCGTCGCTCAAAAGGCTTCATATAAGTTCAAATATCAAAACGATCCCGTCTGAGTTAGGGGATTTGCATAATCTGCAGGAGCTTGATATTTGGTCTGAAAATATACAAGAAATCCCTGATAGTATCGGCGCATTAAAAAGCTTAAAAAAACTCGATATTGGCAGATATAAGCAAGAGAGTCTGCCTGAGAGCATCGGCATGCTTGATGCTTTGGAAGAGCTGAAAATTAACAGCCAAGCCATTACGAAAATCCCTGAGAGCATCGGAAACCTACATAATTTAAAGGAGCTTTACATCCACGGAAAAAATATTACGCAGCTTCCGGAAAGCGTAGGAAACTTAAAAAATTTAGAAGTTCTAGATCTGTCCGAAACCTCGATCAAAAAACTACCGCAGAGCATAAACGATATGACGAGCCTTAAATACATTGATCTTCGCGATACCGATTTAGAGGAGCTTAACGTCGATTTTATCCGCCTTAGCAAACTTTACGGCATTAATTTGTATGGCGTTAAGCTTAAAAAGAAGCCCGTAGTTCCAAAGATAGAGGGAAGGCATATTGGCATTAGAGGATATGAGGATTAAATTTAAAACGAAGCTATAATTTGTCCGGCGCCGACATATACTGCGGCGGAATTTTAGCAAGGATTATAAGAAGATAAACCGCACAAAAGATCTCTAGCCGGATCAGCCTTGCGTGCTAACGACAGCGAGACTTATCGAGCTTTAAAGCTTCATACGGGCGCCGCAAATTTAAAAACCTCGTGCGCCGCGCTAAAATAGAACAATTTATCTGTGTGGGCTCTTCCTTAAATTTAGTGAGCTTCGGAGCAAAATTTGAAGTTAAAATTTTTAAAGGACCACTGCGTTTATAAGATTTGTCGTCACAAGCGGGCGAGATAGAGCGAAGAGAAATAGATTGCACTCATTGCCGCAAAAAAGACTCTCGCCGCTTGGAAGCGAGATGATCCGCTTGCAGATTTACGACATTAAAATTCCCCTGCGATTTGCTTAGTGTGAGGCTGTGCGCCTGCGAAATTTTTAGCATATACGGGCGCTATGCTTTTCGGCTCGGTAAATTTACACGGGCAAAAAATTCGATCTCGAAGCGAGGGAAAGACCGTGAGCGTCGTTGCAAAATTATAAAGCTGACATCATCACGGACAGGAGCCTTTGGTCTACCGCGTCACGTAAAATTTGAAATTTACACGCTACATAAAATTTAAAAATTTAAATGACACCAAATGATTTATTATCACCATCCTTTTTAAATTTACTAATAAATCTATAAATTTTGATTCCAAAGGCTTTTGTTTTAATAAGACGTCAAACACTTGATTAAATTTCAAAACTGAAACTCCCATGTGAGTTTATAGTTCCTACCCGGCGAGTAAAAGCGGTTGATGCCAAGTCCTGTTTCTTGATCTATCAGATTGCTAGTTCCAAAAGGCCTTATTGATCTGGCACTTTCCCAAGTGATATATTTGCGATCGGTTATATTATAAACGCCCGCTCGAAGCGTCAGATATTTGATCGGCTTGGCGTAGGTTACGAAATCGATCGTCGTATATCCGCCGCTCCTCCATTCCACCTCGCTATTTCTTACGGGTTTGCCGTTTACGATTTTGCCGCCTAGATACTGCTCGTACCAATACATATTGTAGGTATCTCTCGCCTTTTTCGCGGCTACCGCGGTTACGAACAGATCCGCGCCGTATTTATCGCCCGGGCTTTGATAGCCTACGCTATAAACCGCCGTTCGCGGCTGGATCGCATTCATCGGCGTATCGGTTTTGCCGTGACCTATATCCATTCTGCCTTTTTGAATACTTAGCTTATATCCTATATGAAAGCCCTGTAGAGGCTGCCAAATTTGATCCAAAAATAGCTTCGATTCGATCTCTATTCCTCTAACCCTCGCTTTCGGACGATTTACGTTTTGATACACGGAGGTAGGCAGCCTGCTTCCGCCGTTTCCGTAAGGAAGCTGGAATTCCCCCTTATATTGTAAATCTATAAAATTCCTATAATCCGTCTGGAATAAATTTAAAGTGACGAAGCTAGGCGAATTATGAAGAGTAAATGCTATCTCTTTGGTTTTTGCGGTCTCTTTTTTCAAATCCAAATTCGGATATATCGAAAAATCGGGGTGCTGAAACGTGAAGTAAATTTCATCCGAGGTAGGAGCTCTAAATCCGTTTGCGTATTTAAGCTGAATTCTAAAAAAATCGAGCGGATCGATATTCGTAGATAAAGAATATGAGTTTGCCGAATACTTTCTCTTTTGCGAAGCCAAATACACGGCGTTGGCTTCGGCGTTAGCATCTCTATGAGCTTTTATCTCTTTTTGAGATGGAGTGCCGGGAAGCGGCGTGTATGGAACGAACATCCCGATAAACAGATCGGTCGGAATTTTAGGCGTAACGCCTGGGGTATATGATGGATTGTGTTTAACCTTATCATACCTATAATTAAGATCAAAGGCTAAAACATCGTTTATACGAAAGTCATCTCCCACATAAAGCGCTCCGGTTTTGGTCTCAACCGGAATAAGAAAGCTAAAAGGATCGTCTTCGTGGCTACAAAGCGTTACATAGTCGTTTCCGTTGTATAGCTTACATTTATCCGCATACCAAGTGCCGAGCATAGGAAAGTCGGGGTTAGTATTTCTTACGCCGAAAAAGGTTTCGGCCCACCACTGTTTATTCGTAGGCTCGTATCCTTGTCTGTTTACCATTCGCTTATCGCTTTTACTAAAAAGCCCGCCGTAGCTTAAGGTGTGCTCTGAGCTTTTGATAGTAAAATCCTTGGTAAGATCGAGATTTAATTGTTTTGTATCGGTGATGAGATCCCTGTCTTTCCAGTTGTTATCTACAAAGCCGTATTGGCTCGGCAATAAGAGAGAATCGCCGTTCCAGCTATCTTTTGGATTGATTACCGCATAGTTTCCTTTGCCATTAGGGGTAGGTACAGGGGTAAGGTCGTAGTGCTGATAGCTCCACGTATTTGTATCAAATAGATCGATACCCTTTGAGCAGTTATAGTTATCGCAATTGACTAAAATATCGGAGACTCCTCCCGTGTTTAATTCATTCGTGTATCCTCGGTAGGTGTTATCATCCACTTTATCGCCTCTACTATCTACTACTATATCTCTCGTCCTAGGTATGGGAACAGGACTCCACCACGGCTGTTCGTAATACGTCTCGGTAGAATGTTGCAGCTCGCCTCCGTATTTATCTACCATTTTTCCGTTTTCGTTTATATGTAGACCAGACGGATTTGAAATGCCTGCGCAGTTATCGCCCTCGCAATATTCGTCCGTTCTTGCCTTTAGTTTAATGCGCTGCTTGTTATAGCTAAATTTCAAGCTGTCCCATAAAGGCGTTTCATCGAAATTTTCGTAAGAAAACGAGTAATTCTTTCTTTCGCTTGTGTCGTTAGTGTGTCGTATATCGTTAGTCAATGCTCCCCAAGGGGTTTGCGTATTATAAAGAGCAAATTGATTCGACCAGTCTATTCCCTCTGATTTTATATTAGACTTATCGTATCCTAGGCTAAATCTATCGGTATCGGTGGGTTGAAAACCAAATTTGACAAGGGTGCTTTTCTTGTAAATTCTATACGGATCGGGCTTTTCCCTAACTTTTCTGATGACGGTTGGGTCATAGTCTTTATAACCCCAGTTTTTTAGTTCATGTCCTTCTCTATCAGTATGAATAGCCAAAAGATCAAACCACTTAAACCGAACTGCAGCTGCATGGCTTTGCCAGTTTTGTCTATCCGCACTTTGATACCCGCGCTTAAATCCGTAATACCAATCCTTCTCCGTTAGATAATCTCTCGCATCCTTTGTCTCAAACGCTACTGAGCCACCTAGCGCGCCCGAGCCTCTTTTTACCGAATCTGCACCTTTAGTGATATCTACTTGTCTTACGTTTTCAACCTCAACGCCGTTTCTAGTGTTATTAAAGTTTCCATATCCTTCAAATAGATCTTTAAAACCTTGCGAGCTTAACGTTTCTGCTTGGCGAAGTCCATCTATGCTTATATCTACGCGGTTTTCATCTACTCCGCGGATCGAGTAGCCACTAGCACCGAATCTTCCACTTTCGACAACTGAAACGCCGGTTTCGTGACGAACCATATCTCTACTGTCGCTAACTTGCTCTTTGGCGAGTTGCTTGGCGCTCTTTTTAGTTTCGCCGACTTTTTTGGTAAGCGGGTCGCTTTCTACGTTTCCCGTAACATTGATCTGCCCTAAATTTTGGGAGCCACCTTCGCTATCATCCTGTGCAGCTAAAGTGGCCGCGCATAAACAAAGCGCTCCCGCCGCTGCAATAGAAAACCTAAATAAGCTCATTTTGATCCTTTTATAATACTATTTCTCATAGGCGTTATTAAAAAGAACAGTATATTAGTGAAAAATTCTTTAAATTTAAATTAAAAATAATTTATTATTATCTAAATTTTTAAATGTTTAAGTAATTTTTCTTGAAAAAAATTATATAAAATTTTTTTATTATATTTCAACTACTTGCCAGCCATTAATGTTTCAGTAGCTCCAAAATGCTCCTTCAACATTAATGGACGTCGCAGTAGTTTTACTTAAAAGTTATTTATTAATTCTTTCAAGAAAAATTTTAATTTATTTTTAATTCACTATTTTAGTAGTATGTAATAGAAAAAGTAAAATAAAAATGCTATAATTATTAAGAAAATATTGGAGGAGAGAAAATGAAATTAAAATTTGAATTAACTAATGAACAAAGAAAATATTTAGGACTTATTCCAGTTGAAGAAGATTGGGAGCTTGTAAAACTTAACTACAAATATGAAAACATTTATTTTTATTTTGATGGAGATATAATCAGAAAAAAATAAATTTAAGTGAAAATTCCTATTATGAGACTGAATTAAATGAAAAAACAACAGAGAATCGTACAGTGATACTTCCTAAAACTGCAAGAGGAAAAATAAAAATTATGGTTTGACTAATCTTATGGGTAGACCTTTAATAATAAAAATATATCATAAAATAAGTGATAATAAAAATGTTGATTTAAAAGATTTATCAAATTGTTTAGCACTCCCCTCACAAGCTATTATGGACAATATTTTTTATTATGGAGAAGCTATTATTTTAGGAAATTTACCTTTGGAAGATAAAGATTATGATATGCTTATTTCAGTTAGTGAGAGTATAAGTTATATCAATAGAGATGTGGCATACTTACAGTATGGACTTATTTATAAGGAAATTCCTTTTTCAGTTTATGAAAAACTTATTGAAAAATTAAAAATAGAAACACAAACTTGTAGAAATGAATGTATAAGTTTTGGAATATATGCTGATGATTTAAAAGAATGTATTAAAGAAAAGTCTAATTCTCCTTATTGGGAAAGAGAAATTGAACATAGAGTATATGATTTAAGAAATCCTTGTCTTATAGAACTGAAAAGAAAAATTTTTGAAGCTTTTGGGCTTGATGCAGGTAAAACTTATAAGGAAAATTTAAAAATTATGGAGGAAGAATAATGTTTTTTTTAGGATATTTATTTTTTTATTCTGTATTAGCAACTTTGATGGACCCATCAATATTCTTTTCAATGCTTTCTTTTGTATTAGGTGGAATGTTATATTTTAATAGTAGCTCTCCTTTACAAGGAATAGCAATCTGTGCTTTTGGACTATTACATTTAATTTCAAGATTATGTTATCATAGTAAAGGAATGCGTGCTAGTGGTAATTCATATATTGATTATAATACAAGTTATAATTTTATTTCAATTTCTATAGCAACTGTTATTTTTGCCATACCCATTTGGTATATTATTGTTAAATCAAACATAATAACATTAGGAAATTCACCTTTATATATTTTTATCCCAAGTCTTTTTATATCTTGGGCTATACTCTTTAAAATAGTAGATAGGATTTTTATACACAATAGAGAAACGCAAGAAGTAGTTTTAGGAGATTATTTTACTATTTATAAAGGTAGCAGAAGAAGGCATAGACATATCTATATTTTTAAATTTAAAAATTCTCCAGATTTGTATTCTACTGGAATGTGGAGACACAAAATTTTTATAGATAAGGTTGGCTCTAAATTTTCTTGTACTTTTGGAAAAGGAATTTTTGGTACAAGTTATATAACAAGTATAAAATTAATTGAAGATGCAGGAATAAATGCTCCTGAAAATCAAAATTCATATAGTACTTTTCCTTTTAAAAAGAGAAGTTTAACAAAAAAAGATTATACATTTCCTTGGCATATATTATTATTTGCTAGTGGAATTTTAGTATTTTGTTTTGGGGTCTTTTTTCTTTATGTTGCTCATATAGGAGTTCAAAATTCTGATGTTAGCTTATTAAAATATATTGAATTATATAAAATTATTGGAGTAAGTGGAATTATTTTAGGTATTGCTCTTATAATAATTGCTATTTTTATTCTTATTAAATTTATTAGAAAAAAATAAAAATTTGGAGGCTTATAAAATGAATGAAACTAAAAAATGGGGCTATATTTTTGATGAAAAAT
>NZ_CALBWL010000030.1 GCF_937973075.1 uncultured Campylobacter sp. | reverse complement strand
AAAATAGTGAGCTTTTTGCGCGTACCTATTTTTTGCAAAGCTCGGGCGTCGTCGATAAAAAGGGTCTTGCCAAGCTAGCCTCGCTGCTAAATATCCTGCGCCTCTCGCTTGCGGCGCGTAAAATTTTAAAGCAAAACGGCGTCCGCGCACTCATCAGCGTGGGCGGATACAGCTCGGCGCCCGCATCCATCGCGGCGATCCTTTCTCGCGTGCCGTTTTTTATCCACGAGCAAAACGCCGTTTGCGGGCGGCTCAATCGCCTGCTGAGGCCCTTTGCGCGCACGTTTTACAGCTCCTATGAAAAGCGCGCGTTTGCTTATCCGATCGCGGATATTTTTTTCGAGACGGCGCGGCCGCGCACGGCGCTTAAGAGGGTCATCTTTTTGGGCGGCTCGCAGGGGGCGAGCTTTATCAACTCGCTTGCCGTGGAGCTTGCGCCCAAGCTTTTGAGCCTCGGCTACGGCGTGATCCATCAATGCGGCGAGCGCGAGTTTGAGCGCATCTCGCAGATCTACGCGCAGCAGGGTCTGGATGTACAGCTCGTGGGCTTTTGCAAAAATATGTACGAGCTCATCGCAAGCGCCGATCTTTGCGTCGGACGTAGCGGCGCCAGCACGCTGTGGGAGCTTTGCGCAAATGGTCTGCCCGCGATATTTGTGCCGTTTCCGTTCGCGGCGGCGGATCATCAGTTTTATAACGCGAAATTTCTTAAAGAGCGCGGACTTTGCGAAATTTTACGTCAAGAGGACGCAAGCGGCGAGCGAATTTTAGGCTTGATTGAGAGCTTCGACGTGGCGCGCGCGAGCAAAGGACTGCTTGAGCTTGCGGATCGAAACGGCGCGCAAGCGATAATCGACGACGTAATGAGTAAAATTTAAGGCACTTCTGTTTTCATACCCACGCTTTGTGCGTAAATTCCGTCGCAGAGCAGGGCGAGTAAAATTTAAAATTCACTTTTTCGTGCGCTTTGCTGTGCGTAAATACGGCGCAATAGGGCAAAATATGATGCTTTGAGAACGAAAGGCGGCGCAAGGATCGGCTACGTAAGATCGGCGAAAACGAGAGCGGCGAAAATTTAAATTTGATTTGGGAAAATTTGAGCGGATTTACCCGAACGCAAATTCGGCTCAGGTAATTTTAAGTCTATTTTAATTTTTCATACAATTCACAAGTGAGTTGCCAAAAATCTTTATTGCTTGGATTTTGTGCTTCTGAGTCGTTTTTACCCAACTCGCAAGCCTTTTTGTAATATTTAACAGCCGTATTCTTATTGCCTAAAGCAATATTATATGCACCAAGACTCGAGTATCCTCGCCAATTGTTTTTATTGCAAGCGTATTTATAGCAAGATACGGCTTTTGTTATATCTTTTTTCACGCCATATCCATTATTGTACATTATCCCAAGATTGTTACATGCCATAGGGTCTCCAATATCGCAAGTCACTTTCAATAAGCGAGCCGCTTCTTTATAATTTTGTTCGATCCCGGCAATCCCCTTATAATACATAGCTGCGAGATTTCCGCAGCTTTCAATAAAATATTCATTTTTTTGAACAGCTTTGTCCATTTTGCAAACTTTTTCAAAATAGTATTTTGCTTTTTTGCAATCTATCCTTTCTCCGCCAACCATAAAGTAATATTCACCGATTGCCGTGCAATACTTTAAATTTCCGCCCTCGCCCTCTTTATCGAAATATTCGATTTGAGCTTGTGTTAATTCTTCAGCAGAAAACGCCAAATTCGCTAGAACTGCTAAAACTAAAATTACTTTTTTCATTCTTTTCTCCTTTGAAATTATTTGTGAATGCAATATGCTAAACATGCAAGTAGAGCCATTATTATGAGCAAAAGAACAATCAGAAATAGGAAATCCTATCTTTTTATCTAATTTCTTATCGTGCCAAGTTATTGTTGCATAGACAATAAAGCCCGCTACAGCTATAGTTAATACATTAATCCATAAATCTTTATCTAATATATTAGCCCATGCGCCGCCTACTATACCGCCTAAAATCAATAAAGAAACCTGGACAAAAGCTTCATTTTCTTTATCTCCATTTATATTTTTCGTTTCACTTTCTTTCTTATTGTTGTCCATGCCGTTTTGGGTCAAGGCTTCGTTCCCGTTAATCTTATCCTCAGCCATATTTTTCCTTTCAACCAAAAATTTAGTGCATTCTATCCCCCCCCTAAAAATCGATAAATTTCATTCTCGTTTTTTTAAGAGATAAATTTTTTGATTTTTTCCTCTTTGCAAGAAAGCTTTGCTATGATGCGCCGAAATTCTTACCAAAACCCGCACTTGAAATTTTTGCGGTTTTTGCGGTTTTTGCGGCGGCGCTTTCGTGTTTGACACGCCTGGAAACTAGAAGCTTGGCGTGCGTGGAAGCTGGAATTTTCCGCCGAGCGAGTAGCTATTTCGCAGACGACAAATCGAGCGAAATTCCACGTTAAATTTTAAAGCGAGCCTCTAAATTTACAAAACTTGATAGGATACATATCAAGTTTATTTATTCTACTCTTGACAAGATTAGCACTCCATGATATAATCTGCCAAAATTTTCAAAAAGGACCGCATAATGGCAAAGAAAAAATTTAAGACCGAAGTGAATGATCTGCTAAATTTGATGATCCATTCGCTTTATTCAAACAAGGAAATTTTCCTGCGCGAGCTCATCTCAAACGCAAGCGACGCGCTGGATAAATTAAACTATTTGTGCCTTACGAACGACGATTACAAGGCGCTTTCATATGTGCCACGCATCGATATAAAGATCGACAAAGAGGCCAAAACGTTAAGCATCGGCGACAACGGCATCGGCATGGACGAGGCCGAGCTCGAGAGCAATCTAGGCACTATCGCGCGCAGCGGCACTAAGGGCTTTATGGCGAGCCTTAGCGGCGATGCAGCGAAGGATAGCAACCTCATCGGACAGTTCGGCGTCGGGTTTTATTCGGCGTTTATGGTGGCAGATCATATCGAGGTGATCAGCCGCAAGCCGCTCTCGCAGGACGGCTATAAATGGAGCAGCGACGCGAGCAACTATGCGATCGAAAAGGCGCAGAAAGAGGACTTCGGCACGACTATAATCCTGCATATGAAAGATGAGGAGTTTTTGGACGGCTATAGGCTCGAAGGCATTATCAAAAAATACTCCAACCACATCCCTTATCCAATCTTTATGGATAAAGAAGAATACGTACCCGCACAAAAAGAGGGCGAGCAGGGACATAGCGAGGTTAAAAACGTCCAGATCAACCGCGCGAGTGCGCTTTGGCAGCTGCCAAAAAGCAGCCTAAAGCCAAGCGATTACAATGAATTTTACAAGCAGATCAGCCACGATAGCGGCGATCCGCTATTTTACATCCACACTAAGGCCGAGGGCACGCACGAATACACGACGCTTTTTTACGTGCCGAGCAGCGAGCCTTTCGATCTATACCGCGTCGATTATCAAAGCGGCGTGAAGCTCTACGTCAAGCGCGTTTTTATCACCGATGACGCCAAAGAGCTGCTGCCTAGCTACTTGCGCTTCGTGCGCGGCATAATGGATGTCGAGGATCTACCGCTAAACGTAAGCCGCGAAATTTTGCAGGAAAATCGAATTCTAGCCTACGTCCGCGAACAGAGCGTGAAAAAAATTCTATCTGAGCTAGAAAAGCTTTTGCAGAACGATCGCGAAAAATACATAAAATTTTACGAATTATTCGGCAAGGTTTTGAAAGAGGGGCTTTACGGCTTCGGCGCAAACAAAGAGGAAATTTTAAAGCTTTGTCTTTTCAAATCAAACCTGCGAGACGGGTTCATCACGCTTAGCGAGTATAAGGAAAAAATGAAAGAGGATCAAAAAGAGATCTATTATATCGCGGGAAACAGCGCCGCGATGCTTAAAAGCTCGCCTCTGATCGAAAAATTTAACGCCGAGGGCACGGAGGTGGTGCTCTGCGACGATGAGATCGATACGATCGTGATGCCGGGCGTTTTTGAGTTTGATAAGACGCCTGTAAAAAACGCGACTTCGATCAAGCAAGAAGCTGCGAGCGACGATGCCGCGACGCCGCAAGCCAAAGAGATCGCCGCGAAGATCAAAGAAATTTTAGGCGAACGCGTCAAGGACGTTAAAATTTCATCGCGTCTAAGCGGCTCGCTTTCCTGCCTTGTTTTTGACGAGAACGATCCCGATTTTGCGACGCAGCAGCTGCTTAAGCAGATGGGAGGTCGCAATCTGCCGCCAATAAAGCCGATTTTGGAGATCAACGCAGATCACGAGATCATCAAAAAGCTACAGGCCGATAAGCTGATGCTGCCGCAAGTAGCCGAGATAATCTACGATCTGGCGCGCCTTAGCGAGGGGCAGGAGCTGGAAAATCCGAGCGAGTTTATCAAAAACGTAAACGAGTTGATCGCAAAGGCGCTGTAGATTATCCTAAATTTAAGACTTCGATCCGCTATCTAAATTCCGCGCGGCTGCATAGGCTGTATAAATCTATGTAGCCGCGCTTTAAATTTAAAAAGAAATTTCAGCTCGCAAGCTTCACCACGCTTTCTAAATTCTAAAATTTAAAAGCGGCGAAATTTCACCCTTTGATTTCGGTAAAATTCTATCCGGCGGCTCGGTTTGGCGTTTTTGAAATTTTGAAATTTTGATCGCTTTTATTCGCGAGTCGAGGTTGGGGCGCAAGCCAAAAATTTTCGCCAAAGCATGAAATCATAAATCGGGCGATAAATTTCACTATTCATTAATTTAATATTTACAAAGTTGCGTAATTTTTATTTTAAATTCTCCCTTTTTTTTATCGTAAACAGCGAGATTGTTTGATATAATTCATTTTATAAATATTTGTAAATCTTTATGAAAGGAGATTTCGAATGAAACTCATCAAACTAAGTTTAGCTGCGGCAGTTTGCGCATGCGCTGTATCCTCGCTAAGCGCGGCAGATAGCGTAGCCGAGGCGATTACTAACGGTAAGCTTGGCGGAACGGTAAAGACAACTTACGCCAATAAAATCGTAGACAATAGAGGCGAAGCCGCTATGGGCGATAACGACTACGAGGCATTCGGCGTGGGTCTTGAGCTCGGATACGTTACCGATCCTCTTTACGGCTTTAGAATAGGGCTTACCGGACAGGGCTGGTTGATGCCGTATCACGTAGGCTCAAGCAATAAGACCGCCTACGATAAGGAGTGGTATACCAAGGGTGCGGTATTATCTGAATTATACCTGGGATACGGCATAGGCAATACCGATATAAAAGCAGGAAGACAATATGTCGTTACTCCGCTGGTAGCAGGCAACTATACGAGGGCGTTTAAAGAAGCTTTCGAGGGCGTAGCGATATCCAATAAAGATATCCCCGATACTACCTTGTGGGGCGGATGGTTTTATAAATTCCAAGGAAGGAGCAAAACCGCTATGGGCGCTCCGGCTGGCGAAGGAAAGGCTCCTTTATTTAAAGATAGGGTGATTCTGGGTAATATGACCGGTCCGGTCGCCGTAAAATTTGAAAATATCTTCTCCGCATATGTTCAAAACAAATCCTTGCCTTATACTACTTTAACCGGCGCTTACGCAGCGGTAACGGACGTAAAACCCGCTAACGCATTAAAAGACGGCGACGTTAGCCTGTATCTTGCCGAGGCAAATGTAAAAGTGCCGGTAGGCGAGGTTTTAAAGCTGGGATTTGATCTTAACTACAAAGGCTCACGCGTGGACGGAGGGCTGGAGCCAAGAAGGCTTGACGGCGATATGTTCGGCGCAAGAGTCTCGGTTAGCGAGTTTTTCGGATTCGGTCTATCGTATGCCTATACGACCGTTAGCGACGACGATGCCGTTATTTTGGGCGTCGGCAACGGCCCTGGATCATACACCGCTCTGCCTATTAGAGGTCCATTCGTATTTACGGGATATGCGGGTATGGATACGCATAAGATCGTGCTTGATTACAACTTCGGCGCTATTGGCCTAGATGGCTTTAAAACCGCGCTACACTACGTAAAAGGCGATCAAGACAGAGTAGGCGGCACGAATAATATCAATGCTAGCGGGGCCGCGGGTCAAGCGGTCGGCACCAGCATGGACGTAGAGGGCTGGGCGGTAACGGCAAACTACGCTCCTAAGGCCGTGAAGGGGCTAAGCTTGGGTGTAACTTACACTGCGCTTGAGAGGAGCGACCACTACGCTAGCGGCATAAATAGAAAGTTCGACGAGAACGAGATATGGTTGCAGGCTGCGTATAAATTTGATCTAAGCGGCAAGTAAAATTTTAAAGAGCGGAGTATTTCCGCTCTTTTTCATTTGCATTATTTTGCCTCATATATGACGCAAAAAGGGTGTTTAAACCCAAAAAATTTACTCTTTCCCATCATGCATTATCAAGCGGGCTTGCGCTTGATAAATGTTTCATCCAAACCTCCTAAATTTAAACATGGCTTTTAAAATTTAATGCAGTAAGGGCTAAATTTAGACGATAAATTTAAACGATATATTCGGCGAAATTTTATGGAGATGAAATTTAAATTTACCCAATCCGCTCCGCGAAATTTTAAAATTTCAAAGCTTAGCTATTTAAATTTAACGTAGCTATTTAATCTAGTAAAATTTCATCAGCATTTTACCGCAAGCAGACCACCAGCAAACTGATTTGTCTTTTAAGCTCTTACAGGCGTTGACTGCGCCCTAGCACGGCGCTGAGATATTAAAAAAAGCGATGATTTTTGTACGGCTTCTTTCGGTAAAATTTTAAATTTAGATAAATTTAAAAGCTCGCCCGTAAAGCGCAAAAGAGATGAGAAAGGATAAAATTTTGCTCGTCGGATCAAGCGGGATAAAATTTGACCCGCTAAATTTAAGCTGCCGTAGATTAAATCGAAGCCCTAAATTTGAGCTTTAAATTTAACCCACGGCGGAATGTGAATTAAAGCGTGAATTGAAGCGCTTATAATCTCAAAGCGTTATTTCTTCGCGCTAGAAGCGTCCATAAAGGCCTGCTCTTCGGCGCTCGGTTTATACTCGTCACCGAAAAATCCCTTCTTTGCTTTGATCTTTTCCTCCATCATCTTCTTTTCGTAAATTTTATACGTCGGTCGCCAGTACTCTAGGTAGTTGCGAAGCCCGATGCCGTGGCCTGCGCTTACGTGGCAGCTAGCGCATTTAAGCTCGCGCTCAGTGCCTAGGAGCTTTTTGTAGTGCGCGTGCATGCGCTGTGCTTGCTCGGAGGTGATTTTGCTGTCGATCACGGTAGCGTGGCAGCTCGTGCAGCCGTTGTCAAACACATAATGCTCGCGGTTTTCGCGCCTTTTGTTCCAATCAAATTTTTCAGGCTCGTCGAAGAAGTGTGAGTAGCCCTCCAACACGCCGTTTTTGGCCTTTTGATAGACATATTTTACGATATTGTCGTGCGGTAGGTGGCAGTCGACGCATTGGGCTTTGATGCCCGTTTTGCCCTTGCCCGAGTGGACGTCCTCTTGATAGGCGATCACCATCGGATCCATCTCGTGGCAGACGTCGCAGAATTTATCGGTGCTCGTTTTCTCAAGCGCATAGTGCACCGGCACGACGACGAAAAACCCTATAATACCGCTTATTAAGATGATAAGCGCTAGTAATTTTTTAGAAATTCTCATGGCGTCACCCCCATCCATTGCGGCACTTCGTGCTCGTGGCATTCGGTACACATATTCGTAGATGCTTTATGCTCGGCATGGCATTCGTCGCAGTATAGCGTAGGACCGTCGTGGACGGAGTTGTGTGGATTGGCCTTGAGCGTATCCATAAATTTAAGCCTCAAAGCGAGCTGCTTTTTGTCGCCGTGGCAGCTGATACAGCCCTTGTCGCCGATACTTTTAAATTTAGACGGATCGCTTCCTTGATTTATGTGGCAATCGACGCAGTCAAATGACAAATGCTCGTGATGAGGTTTGATTTTGTATTTTGCCCGAAGCTCATCTGAAACGACTATGTTCGTGGCGTTGGCGTCGTTAGCACTCGGCGCGCCGAACATAGTCGCGATGATACAGCACAGAAACAGCGCCGTAAAACTGAAATTTTTCATTTGTAACCTTTTAGAAAACTGCCTTGCCAGCCCGCTTTCGCTAACCGGGTAAGGCTTAAAAGAGCTTGCGCTCAGACCAAATTAGGCGATCTGCTCGCCCGCGATCATTCCGAAAACTATGCAGTCGGTGATCGCGACGGTGCCTAAGCGGCTAGCGCCGTGAGTTCCGCCGGTGATCTCGCCTGCAGCCCAGAGGCCTGGGATCGGCTTATTCGTCTTAGATGATAAGACCTCGGCTTTGGTATTGATTTTTAGCCCGCCCATAGTGTGGTGAGGCTTAGGCGATAGGCGGATGACGTAGAAAGGTCCCGCTTCGTTGATCTCGCTAAGCGCGCTTTCTTGTTTGCCGAACTCATCTTTTTTGGCTTTAACACCTTCGTTATATTTTTTGACGCTCTCTTTTAAAGCATCCGCAGGCACGCCGTATTTGCTGGCGATCTCATCTAGGCTCGCGCATTCGCCCACTAGCTTACCGCTTGCCATGCCTTTAGAAATAACCTCTTCGCTTAGGTCTTTAAACGCCATTTTGGTATCGGCGAATGTTATCGGATAGGCTTTTGGATCCTCGCGTAAAATTTTAAACTCCGCGTCCGCTCTAGTCTTGCGATCTGCAAGCTCGTTCATAAAACGCTTGCCCGTGCGAACGTCCACGGCGATACCGTATTTAAAGGTGCCTTGCTGAGTTAGGATCGGAGCGGTGCCGAAGCCCTTTTCATCGGGGCTTGCCCACGGACCGAACTGGATCCAATCGACCTGCACCGGATACGCGCCGATCTCAAAGGCTTTTAGTAGCACGCCCGCGGTAGCTCCCGCGTGATTTGTACTATCGACATCATCAGGGATGCGCGGATCTTGAAGCTTACGGAAAATTTTATCGCGGCAAAATCCGCCCGCGGCGAGCACTACGCCTTTTTTGGCTTTGAGCGTCTTTTTTGTACCGCTCGTGTTTTCAAGATCGTCGCTGTAGAGATTTGGATCAAATTTATACTCCTCGCGGATCACGACGCCCGCTACGCGATCTCCGTCCATTACGAAATCGTCAAATTTCGCGCGGCGGCGAAGCTCGCAGCCCTTATCTTTTAGCGCTTCAAATTTTTCAAGCATCGGCTGGATGTAACCAGAGCCGCTATCATTTGTAGTTAGCATCGAGCGCGCGACGCTGTGCCCGCCGAAGTGCGCGCAGTGATCCATCTTAAATTGCACGCCGCTATCGACGAGGAATTTAAACGCGTCTAAGCCGCGATCGGCTAGGGTGCTCAAAAGCTCGGGGTGGTTGATGCCAAGCCCTGCTTTTAGACAGTCGTTCATAAATAGCTCTTTGCTGTCTTTGATGCCCGTTTTTTCCTGTACGGGGTTCATCGGTACGCTCATACCGCCGCCGTTGATGACGGAGTTTCCGCCGATACGGCCCATCTTTTCGAGGATTAGCACTTTATTACCTTTTTGCGCCGCTTTTAAGCCCGCCGCAAGCCCCGCAAAGCCGCTACCGATGATGATTACATCCCACTCCTCGTCAAATTTGACGTCCTTTGCGTCCACTGCGCTTGCTTGTGCATTTACCGCGCTAAGTGCGAGTACACCGGCTCCTACCATACCCATTTTCAGTATGTCGCGTCTCTGCATATTTGCCCCTTTACTTAGAGATTTTTTAACCTTAAAGATTAATGTCGTAATTTTATATTAAATCTTTATGTAAGTCAAATGTTATTTGGTATATAATTTAATAGCTATAGGCTATTAAATTTCAACCGAAGGGGCAAAATATGAGCTTACGACATATGGAATTTGCGGTAAAAATTTCGGAGCTTAAAAGCTTTACAAAAGCGGCGAGCGAGCTTGGAATCGCGCAACCGTCGCTTTCAAAGAGCATTATGCTTTTGGAAAAGGAGCTTGGGATCGAAATTTTTGATAGAAAAAACGGGCTTGAGCTTACTTATGCGGGCGAAATTTACATCGCCAGAGCGAAAAATATGCTTAGGCTCAATAAGGAGCTAAATAACGAAATACGCGGGCTTTCGTCTATCAAGACGGGCAAGCTCGTAATCGGCGCGACCTCTACCAGCTTTAAATTTATCGAAAAGATCATCGCGATGTTTTATAGCAGGTTTTCCAAAGCCGATATTAGGATCGTGCACGCTCACTCCGAACCCGCGCTTATCGAGATGCTAAAAAGCGGCGAGCTTGATATCGTCTATGCCGCGCACTTCGGCGAGCTTTTCGCAGAGGGGCTTGAGTGCGAGTTTATAAAAAAGCGCAGGCTGCTTCTAAGCGTCGGCTCATCGCACCCGGCTGTTTCGCGAGCGAGTATAAATTCTACCGAGAAATACCCTAAAATCGCACTTAGCGAGTTCAAATCCGATAAATTTGCAATCAGCAGTAAAATTTTAAAAAGCGAATCGAACTTTAAAAAGATCTTTGAAAACGCCGGCTTTACGCCTCAAATTTTCTGTGACACCTCCTATCTGTACGTGGCTAACGCGATGGTTGCGGCGGGGCTTTGCGTGAGCTTCAGCTTCGCACGGTATATTTTTGAGACGCAGAAGGACTACATCACGCTCTTTGACGTCGCGGATGAGCCGCTTTTGGACGTGTCGTTTTCGGTCGTGTATAAAAAACCCTCCAAGCTCGCAAAGGAATTTATAAAGATGATAAAAGCGGGCAAAAGCGACGAGTAGGGCGGTCTGCGGCGTGCAAATTTAAATTTAATAACGCGCCGCAAGGGTTTAAATTTAAAAATGCGCTGCATGGGTTTAAATTTAATAGCATGCTTCGAGACGCTGCGGCCAAAAGGCTTTTAAAATTTCATCTTGCAATTTTGCTTTTTAAATTTAAGTTCTCAACTTGCTTGGCTGAAATTTTATCTAAAATTTTATTTTGCGCTAATCTGTTAAATTTTATCTCGCGGCGCGCTAGGCTAAATTTTCATTCGCCGAGGCTGCATAAATTTACGGCGCTCTCTTTTATAAATTTTATCTGCAAGCAGGCAAATAGCGTCTATTTTATTTATTTCGGCTCTTTGGCTTCCGCTTGATTAGCTTTTCTTGCTCGCCGCTAAAATTTGCGCCAAGATCGCCGCTAGCGCGATATTCAGGCTGACGCAGAGCCCAAACAGCGCTACGGCTTTAGTGGAGCTGAAAGCGAGTGTAAAAAAAGAGATTATGCTGGTTAAAGACGCTAGCGTGATACCGAAAATTTTATCGCTAAGCGCCATTTTATCGTTATTTGCAAAGATCATATAATCGATCCCCACGGCGCCCGATAGGATCAGCGCAAAGATCGCAAAAATATTTACGCTCACGCCAAATGCGCTAAGCAGGGCAAGCACGGCTAAATTTGTCGCAAAGACGGAGATGACGATCAACCACGCTGTCCGCGCACCGAAAAACGCCCACAGTAGTGCGAGTGCGAGGGCGTATGCGGCGCATTTTAGATACAGAGCGTTGATTTTGATCTGCGAAAACGCCTCGCTTATGGCGCTTCGCATGTTTAGATGCAGCGCGCCCATCTGCGCGGCAAGCTCGTTAACGGTTGCCTTATCGCGCACGCCACGCAAAAAAGCGATATGCGGATCGATGCTCGGCATCGCGGCAAAAAGAACGGAGCTTCTAGCATGTTCGTAGCTTAAAATAGGCGCATCTGCGATCTTAGCAAAGTTTGCGTCCACGAGCTCGCGGCTGAGCCCGAGACGTAAAAATGCGCTTCTATCGTAGTTTGCAAAAGCTTGCTTGATAAAGCTCTGCGTGGCGGGATCCAAAATCGGCGCGCCCACGTATGAGTCCGCAAGACCGCGCGCTACGGCCTCTTTGGCTACCGCACTCGCATCGTTGCCCACTATCAGATCGAAGCTGGAGCCGCCGATGCTCGCGAGCTTAGCGCTCATCGCGATTAGGTTTTTATCCAAGCTCGCGTATTCGCTGACGTCGTCCTTAAACTCCATCTTAAAATACAAAAACGCAAGCAGCGCCGCGCAAATGATGGCGAGCGCTTTTAAGCTTAAGTTTATTTTGCAAAGCGCCTTTGCGTAGAGCTCAAGAGCTTTTGCAAAGATAGGAGTAGGGCAAAATTCCGCTCCTTCAAGAAGCAGCGGTAGGGCGAAGTAGCTAAAGCAAAACGCCCCCGCAAGTGCGGCTATGGCAAAGATAGCGATCTCTTTGAGCAGAAAAAACGGGCTGAATAAAAATACGAAGTAGCCTCCCGCGGTAATGAAAAAGCCTAGAAGCAGGATATTTCGCATGCTTTTTATCGAGCGAGCTTCTATACGGCGCGCGATGTTTGCGCCGAGCCAGTGCACCGCGTAATCCAGCATCAGCCCGATTAGGCTCGTCGAAACCACGGCGCTTAGGATGTGGATCGAGCCGCGGATCGCCATCGTGGCGGCTACGCCGCAGGCGAGCCCAAAAAGCGCGGGCAGCAGCAGGCAGAAGATCCGTGCGCGCGAAAATGCCGCCAGCAGCAGCGCCGCGCACAGGCTAAGCGAAACGGCGCCCGCGACGGAGCTTTCGCGCACGCCCGCGCTTTTGCCCATCGCGCTAAATAGGGCAGTGCCCGAGATTAAAATTTCGCTCTTTTGCGCTTCGTGCACGAGCGCGCTAAGCGCGTCGTCGTTTGCTTTCGGAGCTAATTTAGCCGTAGCGAGGTAGTGCGGCGCGCCGTCAATGATCGTAATAAAGCGGTTTTGCGCAGGATCGAGTTTGATCGCGCCGCGAGCGCCGAGGCGCGAGTGAAGGCTGAGCGAGAAAAAATCCTGCGAGAGGCTAAGTGGGCGAAATTTTGAGTAAAGCTCACGCGCGCTACGCTCAAAAAAGGCCTGCGGATCGCTTTTTAAAAGCTCCACGCTCGCATCGTCTAGCATCGCGGGCGCAAAGCGCGCAAGCTCGCTCTGATACACGCTCGCGTCCTTTACTTCATAGATTATGCTCTCAAAAAGCCCGCTTTTTTGCATATCCGCAATGAATGCGTCAAAGCTCGCTTTATCCGCGCTTGCGACGATGATTTGCCTCGCGATTTCGCGGTTGAAATCCTCGACGCTCTGTTTCTGCTCGCCCGAAATTTCAATACCGCTCAGCTCATAAAAATCGGAATTTACGCGGTTTAAATTTAGCGTTATAAAGGCGCAAAGCGCGATGAAAACCGCGCCGAATACCGCTAAAACCGCGCTCTTACTCATCTAAGCTCACGACGCTCGAAAATACGTTTTCGCTCACATCGCCGTTAGCGCTGTTAATTCGCAGCACCCTGACGTAGGCGCCGCCCTCGATCACGATATTTTTAAAGATATTTTGTAGCATCCCTTTGGGGCTTAGCTCGGCGCGCCACGCATCTTTGCTGCCGCTTAGCGCGATCGAGAAATTTTTGCTAAGCCGCGCTACGTCCAGGCGCGAGATCGCTAAAAAGGTATCCTTGTCAAAAAGCGAATCGGCGCTTTTGATCCACGCCACGCCGCTACGCTCAAAAACGCCGTCTGCGCCAATTTTTAGCTCGCTTCGCACCGGCTCTAGCGTAGTCCAAAACAGCTCGCCGCCCTTGATCCTAAACTCGCCGCTGCTTCGTACGGGCTCGGTAAAGCCCTCGATGCTGAGCGTTTCGCTAAATTTGCCGCCGATATTGTCGGTCTTAAGCGCCAGATCGCTTACTTCAAGCGCGCTCGTAAGCCCCAAAATCGCTAAAAATAAAGCTAAAATTTTCATCGTAGTCCTTTAAATTTTATGCTCGCTAAAATTTTCATTGCCCGTTATCGCTAGGCAAAATTTCATTTGCCGCGGCGTTTTGAGAGCGCTCTTGCTCGGACGCGGCTTTATTTGCTACTGAAATTTCATTTGCCGCCGAAATTTCATTCGTCGCTGAAATTTTACTCGCGGAATTTTTCCCCGCTAAAATTTTATCCGCGCACGCCCTTAACTGCGGCGGTATCTCATACAGCGTCCTTTTGGAAGCAAGCTCCACCGCGGCTTGCGACGTGGTTGCCTTGGCTAAGAGCGCGCCTGATGGGCTTTTGATGCGGTAGGAGAATTTTATAATCGTGTCGCACTCAAGTAGCTCGATACTTACCGCAACCTCGTCGTCAAAAAGTATCGGCGCGATAAATTTAAACTCCATTTTGATAATGGGATATATAAATCCATCATCTCTCATCTGTATATATGTGTAGCCTGCGTCGCGCCAAAACTCGCATCTAGCGTCCTCGCAGAGCTTTACGTAGTTGCCGTGCCACATCACGCCCATCGGATCGGCGTCGTAAAATCTGGCGCGAAATTTATACTCTTTCATTTTTCTCTCCGCTATGAAATTTTTCATCTTGCGCGGCGGCTAAATTTGAATTATTTAAATTTAGCGCAGTATCCGAACTCGCCGCACTTTTCAAATTCGGCGCCGTATTTGAACTCGCCGTGTCATTTAAACCCGCTGCGCCATTTAAATTTGACGCAGTATCCGTGCTCGTCTCGCCGAAATTTACGGCGCCGTCGCGCTTTGCATCGTTCGCGTCTTTTCCTTGCGCCCAAAAATCAAAGAAATTATACCATTGAGAAGGAAACGCTTTGGCATAAAGCTCCAGTTGCTGCACGTAGCTTTTAAGCGCTAGCGCGACCGATTGCGCCTTATCGCGGCTTTTTAGCGGCGCAGGTAGCGGCTGCAGCCGTAGCTCATGCCCTTCGCGTCCTTCGTAGCACCATAGGCTAAATAGCGGCGCGTCCAAAATTTTAGCGAGCAGATAGCCGCCGATCGGGAAGTTTGCGCTGCACCCTAAAAAATCCTCGCTTTGAAATTTGTCCGAGCCCACCGGCATGCGATCGCCCATTATCGCGATGTGCTCGCCATTTTGCAGTAGCTCTTTGATTTGCAGCATCTCGCCGATGCCGAGCTCGCCGACGTAGAGAATTTTCACGCCGCCGCCCATCTTTTCGATAAATTTCATAAAATTTTCGCTGTGTTTGCGAAAGATCAGCACGTTGATTTTTATCCCCGCCGTGCTTGCCGAAAGGGCGCGCGCGATCTCGGTGTTGCCGAAGTGCGAAGTGATTAAAATTTTGCCCGTTCCGTCGCTTAAAAGTTCTTTCATGCCGCTTTGCACGCGAATTTGATCCAGCGCGATCTTGCCGTTCCAAACCGCAATTTTTTCGCACAGACTGAGAGAAAATTTATAAAAATTCGCGTAAATTTCGCGAATTTTGGGCTCGCGATCAAGCGCGCGCCGCAAAAATTCCTTGATCGCGCGTCGCTCGTTTTTAAGCAGCGCAAAATAGATCGCCGAGATGCAAAGTGCTGTGCCTCGCATACAAAAATCGGGCGTGTGAAGTGTGATGAAGCGGGCTAAATTTAAAAGCGCCGCGCCCGCCTTTTCGTTGTTTTCGCTCCAGTGCTTAGCCATCGCGCCCGTCCTTTACGGCGGCATGTTGCGGCGAGGCTTTTACGAGCGGGCTTTGCGCTGAATTTTCCGCCTGCGGGCTTTGTGCTGCGGCCTTGTCGCCGCATTTTTCGGTACCGGCTTTTTCGTCTGCGCCGCCGTCCATCTCCTCTTTCGCACCTTTGCAGCTATCGCGCCGCGCGCCGCTGCAAAGGTTTTGCCCCGATAGCCCTTGCAAAATTTCGTCTGCGTTCTGCTGCGAAGCATCCTGCAAGCCGCGCTTTTTAAATTTATCGCAGGCGCGCTTTAGCACCCTTTTTGCAAGCCAAAGCGGAAGCCCGCAAAATAGCCTAGCGTGCATCAGCGAAATTCCGAAATTATCTCGAAACGGCGCGAAATGGCTCACCCCGCCCGCTTCGTAGTGCACCGCCAGATCGAGCCATTTTATCTCTAGCCCCGCCCGTACGGCTAGGATTAAAATTTCGGCATCAAAGCCCATCCTGCGGCTTTTGGTTTGGGGCAGAAGGGGCACGATCCCCTTTAGCGGGTAAATTCTAAAGCCACACATTGCGTCTTTTATGCGGTGCGAAAGGGTATTTATCACGCACCAAAAATTCATTATCTTGCGTCCGTGCAGGCGGGATTTGGGCGCGCTTTCGTCATATACGGGCGCGGCGCAGATCAACGCGGAAGGCTTGCGCGCCGCAAGCGCCAAAAACTCCTCACATCTGCTTACGTCGTGCTGAAAGTCCGCGTCTATCTGAAAGGCGTGCGTAAATCCAAGCTCCTTCGCCCACGCTAGCCCGTCACACACGGCAGCGCCTTTACCACCGTTTTGCGCGCGGGCGTAAATTTGAGCCGCAAGCCCCTTTAGCGCGCTTTTGCTCGCCTCGTCGCTGCCGTCGTCCACGATCAGCACGGGCGCGATGGGCGCTAGGGCGCTTACGAGCTCGGCAATGCGCGCGGGGTGGTTAAAGTAGGGTAGCAAAAACGCGGGCTTAAAGGCAGATTCTTCCACTGGCGCAGACCTTGTCGTTTGAAATTTCAAAGCGGAGCTTGCCGCTTGCCTCGGTGATTTTGATTGAAATTTCATCACCCGGGCGGATAAAATTCGTAAATTTTAAATTTTCTATTTTTTGCGTGCCGTCCAGCTCGTAGCCGAGGGCTTTTGCGCAGATCAATACGAAGCGAAGCTGCATAAACGCGGGCACCAGCGCAAATCGCGCAAAGTGTCCGTCAAAATAAAAGTCGCTGGCTTGCATCTTCGCGCGAAACTCATTCTCCGCGCTCCGCTCGAAAACGGGCACCTCGTAGCGCTGCAGGGCGCTTAAAAAGTCCTTTTTGCTTAGCTTTCCCTGCTCGTTAAAAGGCAGCTTGCTTGCGATCTTGAAGTAGCGCAAAATCGCGCCGAATTCGGGCTTTAAAAAGGCCTTCAGCCCGTCCGTGACGCCCTTCTTGCCGCCTGCGCGAAACGCATGCTCGCCGCGCTCGCTAAGCTTGATAAGAGCTACGGCGCGGTCGCGCTGCGGGTGCAGATCGATCCTGCATTCGCCGATAAATTCGTGCGAGCGGAGCTTAGCTTCGAGCAGATCAAGGCTCACGCGGTTTTCGTTGATTTTGACGGTGCGGTCGCCGCGCCCCAAAAGTGTGATCTCGTCTGCGCGCACATAGCCGAAATCGCGGCTTTCAAAGCGCTCACACCAAGGCGAACTGATCGTAAACTCGCCCGTTTGCGAAAATTTGTCGGCGGGCTGCTTTACCGTAAATTTATCGCAAAGCCCATCTGATTGCGCAAATTTATCGTCGTGTTTGATCGCGGAGCTCGGTGCGGAGCTGTTTTCCTGGCCGGCCGCGGTTTTATCGCTAGCGTCTGCATTAAATTTAGACGCCTGCTCGCCCGAGAGGCTTGTGTCTTGTCTGTCCGCATTTTGCTCGCCCACACGGCTCGTTTTAGGCTTTACCGTATAATTTTCTCTGCAAGAGCCTGCCGCAGAATCGAAAGGCTTGCTCTCGCGTTTCTCTGCGCCGCCGCTATCAATATCTGCGCGGATCTGCACGCTTACGGGAGCAAATTTCTTAAGCCCTGAGCCCTCGTTGCAGGCGATCACGCCCGTCTCGCTGGAGCCATAAATATCGACGATGCGGGCACTGCTAAGCGCGCGCAAATTATCTCGGATCGCAAGACTTAGCGGCGCGCCCGCGCTAAAAATAGTGCTCAAAGGCGCTATGTTTGCGGCATCTGCGTGCTCGCACAGCGCGCCGAGCACCGTGGGCGAGCTGATCAGCACGGCGCCTGCAAGATCGGCTGCAAGGATGATTTCAGGGTAGTTTAGCCCGCCTTTTTGCGTGCACGAGCCGCAAAGCAGCGGCACGAAGATGCTAAATGTGAGCCCAAACATATTTTGGTGTGAGACGCCCGATAAAAATCGATCACTTGCGCAAAGGCCAAATCTTTCTACTAAAAATTCCGCCTCCAAAACCATATCGCGCAGGCTTTTTTCGATATTTTTCGCCTCGCCCGTCGAGCCCGAAGTTTTGATATAAAATTTCTGATCGGCGCGCAGTAGATGCAAAGAGACAGGTTCTTGCTCGCACGGCGCGTGATTTTGCGGCGCGTTTTTAGATGAAATTTTAGGTGTGGATTTTTCGGTATCGCGAGACGAAATGTTTTCTAAATCATGAGGGCTGAATTCGGATAAACCTTGCGCTGTGGCGAGATTTGGAATTTTTACGTCGCCGCCTAGATGAAATTTGCCGCTAAATTTTGGCTCTCGCAGCAGTACGGGTGCAAATCCCGCAATCATCGCACCGAAAAAAAACGCGATGAACTCTGCCGCGTCCTCGCCGTAAATTTCGATCATCGGCGCATTTTTTTGCTCTTGCGTCTGCGCCGTTTGCGTGGCATGCGTAGCATCTGTGCCGCCGCTAGAATTTTCCGCGTCATTGAGATTTGCGCTTCTGCTAGAATTTTCCGCATCTTTTAAATTTACGCTTGCCGCGCTATTTTGGGGTTTGCCTGCGCCTTTTAAGCTTGCCGCTTTGCTTTGTTTACACTCCGTTTTTGCCAAATCGCGCGCAAGAGCCGCCGCAGCAAGGATTTCACGCTCATAGGGCTTTAAAGAATTAATCAAATTTTTTAACATAAAATTTCCTAAAAATCATCTCGCCGCCGATCAGCGCGCCGATGAGGACGTATGAGATCGCGCCGCAGTAAACGCTCCAATAAATTTTATCTCGCGGTAGCAGCAGTGCCGCGCTAAGCAGGCCGTTTAGCACGAAAAATCCGAGCCAAACTTCGGTCAGCTTGCGCGTGTAGGCGCGGCCGTGTTCGTTGAAACCTGGCTGCTTCAAAAGCGCTAGGCGCGTGATCGCGGGCGTCGATCTTAGGCTGAGCGCAAAAAGCGCCGCGAGCGAGAAATTTATTATGAGCGGATACAGATACGCGAGCGTTCCGCCGCTAAATATGGCGCACAGCGCAAAAAATGCCGCGCTCGCGCCCTTAATAGCGCGATCTTTACTTTCAAAAATAGCTCGCGCCCCCCATAGCGCGCTCATCGCCGCGAGCAAGCAGACCTGCGCGCCGCCGTGCAAAAAATAGAGGCCGAAAGGGTAAAACACGCTTAAAATTACGGTAGCTGTTTTTAAAAATATCGTTCGTCGCAATCTTTGAAATCCTTAAATTTAGCCGCGAGGGCTTGGTTTTTTTACCACGGCGGTTGGGCTTTTGCTGCTGCGATTTTTAGTTTTACCACGGTGGTTTTTGGTTTCGCCGCTAGCAGCGCAGTCGGCGCGATTTGTACTGTGCCGAGATACTTTAAATTTGACCTCGGCGCCACGGTTTTGTGCGCTATGATTTTAAAATTTTAATTCAGCCGCGCCTGCCGCCTTCAAATTCTAGCCGCATCTTAAAATTTAGCTGCGCTTTCATTTAGCTCGCGGCACTGCGCCCGCGATCAGATCCGCTAAATTTAAATCCAGTCAAATTTTAAAATTTTGAAATTTTATGAAAGCGACGGTCGCAAAAGAAACAGCGTCTTTTAAAATTTCAAAATTTCACCCAGGCTCGCAGATTTAAATTTTAAAATTTTGATCTGCAAAGCGCTTTACATAATAGCCTAAAAGCGGCAGGTAAGCGGGCTTTGTACCGTGTCGCTTAAGCGCTAAGCCCGTAAAAGCCGCTCGCTCCATGCTTTTTCAATTAAAATGTTCGCCGTTTGCCGCGCACCTTTGATAATATGTGCCGCACGTTATCAAAACACCGCGCGCGTTAAACAAAATGCCGCCGTATATTATCCGCTCGTCCGCCGTCTTTGTGCCGCCGCAAAGTAAACTACCCGCGATCTTGCCGCGCCGCACGGCGAAATTTAACTCTCGCCGCCCGTAGTAGTCTCTCCGCTCGCGCCCTGATCGAGCTTTGCGGCTACGGCATCCACGATGTCGCCGAGAGTTTGGATATTTTTAAAATCATCGGGCATCAGCTTGTAGCCCGTGTTTTTCTTGACGTAATCGACCAGATCGATCGCGTCGATGCTGTCAATCTGCAGATCCTCGTAAATTTTAGCCTCCGGCACGACCTTGCTCTCGTCGATCTCGAAAAGCTCCACGAGCGCCTTTTTTAAAATTTCAAAAATTTCATCTTTACTCATTTTTACTCCTATTTTTGGCGATGTATTGCGCCAAAGACGCAACGGATGAGAAAATTTGCTTTAAATTTTGGGTTTTTGAGTTAAGCACGATGCCGTATTTTTTCTGCACCAAAAGCCCGAGCTCCAGCGCATCGACCGAATCGAGCCCCAGCCCGTCGCCAAAAAGCGGCTCATCGTCATTTATGTCGCCGGGCGCTACGTCTTCGAGGTTCAGCCCCGAAATGATCAGCTCCTTAAGTTCCAAAATTTCTTCGTTCACAGATTCTCCTTTTCATATAGATTTGATATTTTTTCATATAGTTTGCGCACTCGGATCGGGTTTGGGCGATCCGGCTCAAAGCCCGTTAGATCCAGCGCGCACAGCTCGTAGAGGTTGTACTTCATCCGAACCTCGGGCGTATCGTACCATACTTGTCCTTTTTTTAGGCTTTTAGGATCCATTTTTATCGCGACGCAATTCATATTTTTTGCGAAATTTATCGCGATGTAAAACGCCGCTTTATGCATGGCGATGCGATCTGCAGTGCGCGTGCCCTCGGGGAAGATGATTAGGCTTTCTCCTCGCTCAAGGGCGCTGCGGCACGCATCTATCATCGCTTCCGAGCCGGTGTTTGGGATGTAGCCTGCGGCTGCGATGGCAGCGGAGAGAAAGGGGTTTTTGCACAGACTTTCCTTGACTACGCAGTTTGCGCGCCGCACGTGAGCCAAAAAGATCACCACGTCAAGCAGGCTAGGGTGGTTTGCGATGATGAGAGTGCCGCTAAGCGGGAGCTTGCAGCGCCAGTTCACGCCGATGCTGCCGTAAAGTCGCGCGAGCAGCAAAAATATGCGCCACGAGATCATTATAAAATCGCGCACGAAATTTCGCACGGCCTCTATGCGGTTTAGCTTCAGCAGCGCTACCGGGAGGAAGAGTAGGTTGCCTATCATACACAGCGCGCCGAAGCTTGCGAAACATAGCGCGATGCCGATCTGTTTGATTTTGCGCCTTAGCGGATCTGTCTGCTTCATCGCGCGGCGCCTCTTTCGGCTGAGATTTTGCGGCAGCTTTTGTTATGGATTTCGCAGCTCTCGGCGAGGATTTTGTTGTTATCGGCAGGGATTTGATGGTTCATCATGCGCGAGATCTCGATAAAATTTCTACGGCTTGCTGCTCGCCGCATCGCATTGAAATTTCTGCGGTTCTCTGCGCGCGATATTTCGCCTTGCGGCGTGTGCCGAAGCAATAGAGCTTTCATGGTCTGAGCGGAGGCGATCTCGGCGCCGTGCATGTGCCAGAGCAATAGAATTTTTGCGGCGCGCGATAAACTGCGATTTCGTGGAATTCTTGTAGTTTGCCACGCGCGCCGTCGCGACGAAATTTCTGCAAAGCGCCATATGCGCTGTTTTGGCGCTATCGTATGACGCACTGTCTGATTAAATTTGTAACTTGCGGCGCCGCAAAATTTAAAATTCATCGCAATGCCTTGTCGTGAATGCCTGAGCGGCTACTTCGTTCATTGCGCGGCTAAATTTAAACTCGCAGCCCAAGCTTTGCTCTGCTAAATTTATGAAATTTACAGCCTGCTGCGCGTAGCATTTCGGCTCGCCGCATCTGTCTTTATGGCGGAATTTTACGGTGTCTTCCGCGCGCCGCTGTGGTAAAATTTTTATAGCCCGCAACGCACACCGTTTAGGCGGATTTTTTTCAGTTCGTTGCGTATGCCTCGGCAGCGTATTTTCGCAGCGCGCCTCATTGCAACTCGATTTGGGGGCGTATGGCGCGCGCCCTTTCGGCGTGCTTTTAAGACGCGCCGTTTGGCTGAGCTCATGTTTGATAGCGCGGCTAAATTTAAACTCTTCACCATATCTGCGTTTAGCGGAGCAGCTAAATTTAAAGCTCGTCGTTCGCGCCGTTGCGGCTCCGTGTAGCCTGAGATTTTGATCAAATTTGCTCATCTCGCCGCGCTTTCTCATGCGATGAAATTTTGCTATTTTAACGCTCACGATCTTGCCTTAAAAAAGCTGCGATTTTGGCGGGATCTTTGACGCGCCAAAGATAGTCCAAAACCCCGTCGCTGCTGCGCCATTCACGCTTGCCAGAGAGGATTTTAGCCAAAAATTCCACCGCGGTATCTAGCGGGATCTCGTCGCTCTCTTTAAAGCTGCGTAAAATTTCATTCTCGGCTCGCGATTTTGGATTTTGTGCCTCTATGCTCTGTGCCGTCGCGTCCGCAACGTGCGGCGAAATTTCGATCTGCACGTCATCTCCGCGCTGAAGCACCAGAAGTAGGGCACAGGCAAAGTCGCAGCGCCTCAGATAGTCGTTATTTGCCTCCTCAAAATAGCAGAGCAGGGCGATTTTATCGTTATTTGATTTGCATGCATCGTTTTTATCATCTTCGTTCGCGTCCTGCGCGGAGCCGGAATTTTCCGCGCCTTCTTTCAGCCTCGCGGCGGCGATTATTGCGCCGTTTTCAAGCGCACACGCCGCAGAGATCGTCGAAATTTCGGCGTGATTTTGCGTAAAAATAGTATTTTGCGCCGCGATCGCGTTGAGTACGCTGACGCAAAAGCTCGAAGGCGAGACGCTTTCCTCCATCGAGCCGAGCAGGCTAAAACAGCGGTTGATCTCGCCCAGGCGCGAGCAAAAGACGAGCGGCAGCCCTTTGCGCTGCGTCGCGGAGCTTTGCATCGCATGATCGCAGGTTTCCGAGCGTTCGTTCGTTTTGAAATTTTGCCTTGTCGAATTTAAAGAATTTTCATTTGTGAAATCTTGCTGCGCCGAATCTAAATTTTGCGGCATAAAATTTAAAGAATTCTTATTTGAAAAATCCTGCGGCGACGGGTTTTGTGCGGCGGCGCGGCTTTCGCTCGCATCTAAATTTTGAGGTGCGAGATTTAAGGAGTTTTCCTCAGCTAAACTTTGCAGCGCGTTTTGCGAAATTTCGCCTAAAAGCGAGATGCAAAGTTTCGCCCCGAGCCCCAAGCGGCGGCGCTGCAACGGCGGAATATGCGCAAGAGACGGCTTTTTCTTTAAAGCTTCGAGCGCTGAAATTTCATCTTTTAAGCGGGCATGAGCAGAAATTTCTAAATTTTCTTCGGAGCTGTTTTGTAAAGCCTCGCCCTCGCGCGCGGCGAGATTTTTATAAAGCTCCGCTGCCTCTTCGGAGCTGCAATCAAAAGTGCGCGCGGAGCTAAATTTAGACGCATCCGCTTTGTAATTTAATCCCCGCTGCGAGTCGAGCTCGGTAGATTTTTCATCAAAATCTTCTGTAGCTAAGTTGCGCCCCGCTTTTTCGTTATTCTCGCACGCTGCAAAATTTGCGGAATTGATGAAATTTTGCTCGCAGTCCGAAATATCTGTAAAATCTTGCGTAGAATTTAACGTAAAATCATACGTAAAATTTTGATTTGCATCGCAAGCGAGATCGGAATTTCCGCCTAAATTTACTTCGGAAATTCCGTCCGAGCAAGCGGCGAAATTTTTATAAAACTCCGCCGGCTCGCCCGAAATTATCGCGCTTGCGTAAGCTACGCCGAAGCTTAGTTTATTTTGCAATATAGCCTCTTAGCGTGACGCCGTTCATTATCGAGCCTACGCCGCATTCAAACTCCTTGTCGCTCACGAAAACGTTTTTGTAATAGTAGCTCGTGATGTTTACGACCTTGTTGCCACCCTCTTTTTTGGCTCGGTCTTGAAAGCTAAGCAGTGCCGATAAAAACGCGCGGTTGCATGCGGCTTGATCGGTCTTGTTGATGCTGTTTGTTTTTTTGTTCGAGCTTAGCTGCTGCGTGATCTTTCTGCCTGCGGATTTGTTGCCGAAGTAGAATTTTATGTTCGGATCAAGCTTGGCTTTGGCGTCGGGCTCTGCGAGTGCCGCGGCGATAGGGAAGCGCATGATGTCGTTTTTGGCATAAGCCGAATTAGCGACGAAAAGCGCCGCAACTGCGAAAAATAGAAATTTTTTCATTTTCTCTCCTTTAACCGATAAATTTTTTAAAAATCAAAGAGGTGTTCACGCCGCCGAAAGCGAAGTTATTATTCATAACGTAATTCGTATTTATCTCCTGTGGCTGCGTGAGGTACCTAAGCGGCGCACATTCCGGATCGATAGCTTGTAAATTTAGATTCGGATAGAATAGCCCCTCATTCATCATCATCACCGAGATGAAGCTCTCCAGCGCCCCGCACGCGCCCAAAGTATGACCCAAATAGCCTTTATAAGAGCTCACGGGCGTCTGCGAGCCGAAAATTTCATGCGTCGCCGTAGATTCTGCGACGTCGCCCTGCTTGGTCGCCGTAGCGTGGGCGTTTACGTGCCCGATGAGATCCGGCGAAATCGCGGCGTCTTTGAGCGCCAGCTGCATCGCCGCACGCATAGTCTCGCTCTGCGGGCGGGTGATATGCGTGCCGTCGCAGGTTGTGCCGAATCCTACTATCTCGGCGTAAATTTTAGCGCCGCGCGCAAGGGCGCTTCTGAGGCTTTCCAGCACGAATATAGCGCCGCCTTCGCCCAAAACCAGTCCATCGCGCGCTATATCAAAAGGTGCAGGGCTGAGGGTAGGGGTGTCGTTTTTGCAGCTTGTCGCGTAGAGCTTATCGAATACGAATGCCTGGCTTGGGTGTAGCTCATCCGCGCCGCCTGCCAGCATCATATCCGCAAGGCCAAATTTTATCGCTTCGTAGGAGTAGCCGATCGCTTGAGACGCGCTCGTGCACGCAGAGCTCGTAGGTATGAGCCTGCCTTTTAGTCCGTAGTAGATCGCGATATTCGCAGCGACGGTGTGGGGCATCATCTTTACGTATGAGTTGGCGTTGAAGGTGCTATCCTTGCCATGCAAAATATCTATGACCTCGCCCGTAGCCTTTGCGTCGCCGCTGCAGCTACCCGCTGCGACGCCCATACGACCGTCCTTTATGCACCCCTCTTCTAAAAGTCCCGCATCCGCCAGAGCTTCACCCGCAGCATCGACGCCAAACATCGCTACCTTACCCATCGAGCGGGTATCTTTGCGGCTCCAGTGCGCAGGCGGCGCATAATTCGGTATCGGCGCGCCCAGCCTAGTGTTTAGCTCCTCGCCGAAGATATCCCATTCGCTCATATAAACTACGGCGCTTTTTTGCTGCGCCAAATTTTGCTTTATGCTCGCCCAGTCCCGTCCGAATGCACAGACATTGCCAAAACCCGTAATAACTACTCTATTTAACATAATCCACCGTCTATTTTAATAACCTCTTTTGTGATGTATGCGGAATTTTCGCTTAGCAAAAACTCCACCAAATGCGCCACTTCGCTCGGCTCGCCGATGCGGCCCAGCGGAATCGCGCTTAAAATTTGCTCGCTTGCAGTTTCGTTTATACCTTCACTCATCGTCGTTTTGATGAGCCCAGGAGCCACGACGTTTACCGTGATCTTGCGGCTTGCAAGCTCTATCGCTAGCGATTTTGCCGCGGCGATTAGACCTCCTTTGCTAGCGGCGTAGTTGCTTTGACCGCGGTTGCCTGCAATTCCGCTAACCGAGCTCATCACGACGATACGCCCGCCCTTTTTGGCGCGGATCATCGGCATCAGCGCGGGCTTTATGACGTTGTAAAACCCGCCTAAATTCGTATCTATCACGCTTTGCCAATCCTCGCGCTCGAACCACACGAAGGAGTTATCCCGCGTGATGCCAGCGTTTAGCACGATGCCCCAGTACGCGCCGTTTGCCTCTATGTCTGCTTCGATACGCTCCTGCGCCGCAGCGGTATCTGCGACGTCAAATTTTAAAATTTGAACTTCCGCCGCGCCCGCGTCCAAGCAGCGCTTCGCTATGTCATTAAGCTTTGCTTCGTTGCGCCCGTTTAGCGCCAAGCCGTAGCCCTTTTGCGCTAAATTTAACGCACACGCCTCGCCGATACCGCCGCTTGCTCCGGTGATTAAAATTCTCTTAGCCATTTATACTCTTTAGCATTTCATCGTTTGGGTTCATCACGCTTAGCGTGGCGCTTGCGATATGTTCGTCGCCGCAGCGGATCTCGCAGTCGAAGATATATAGTCCCTCGCCGTCGCTTACGCTCTGCCTCGCCGTCGTGATTACGCGCTCGTCCACCTTTAGGCTCGCGCGCGAAATATCCAGGTTTCGCACGCCTAGCAAAAACCCAAGCCTCGCCTCGCCGCCGTTTCGGTGACCCGAATAGGCGCCTATGCACTGCGCCATGATCTCCATATACGCGTAGCTGCCGAGCTCTCCGTTTTCGGTAAACGGCGAATCCTCTTTAACGCTAAACGCACAGCTCGCATATCCGTCGCTAATCTCTAAAATTTCATCTGCGAAGACCATATATCCGCTCTGCGGTAGGATACTAGAGGCTCTCATACGCGTCCTATTATGGTTACGGCGTTATCTCCGCCGAAAGCAAAGCTTAGATTCATCGCGGTATCTACGCGCGCTTTTTTGGCTTCGCATGCGAGATTAAATTTAGACAGCGCAGCCGGAATTTCGCTCGTTTGCGAAGCTTGATCCGCAATGTCTTTTAAAATTTTATCGTCCGCGCCATGCAAAGCTTTAGACGCAGCCAAAATTTCATCCGCGCTGCTTTTTGAAATTTTACCCTGCGCGTTTTTCAAATTTCCATCACCCAGTCTGGACGAAATTTGATCGCTTTCGCTGTTTAAAATTTCATCGTTTAGCTCGCCGTGCCGCGCCTGCGCGCCGCGAAAAATTTCAGCCTCAGAGCTGCCCCAAATTTTATCATTCGTAAAATTCGGCGGGATCATGCCCTGTCTGATCGCCTCGTAGCACACGGCAAGCTCGATCGCCCCCGCAGCGCCCAGGGTGTGTCCGGTCGCCCATTTGGACGAGCTTGCGGGCGCTAAGGGCAGGGCAGCGCTCATAGCTAAGGCCTCCATCGCGTCGTTAGCCGCAGTGCCCGTACCGTGCAGATTTACATAATCCACGCTTTGTAGATGCGCCGATTTTAGCGCGGTTTTGATCGCTTTGATCTGCATACGCGCGCTAGGATCGGGCTTGGTGATATGGTAGGCGTCGGAGTTTGCAGCGTGAGCTAAAAACGCAACGTCGCTTATGCGCTCGCGCGAAAGCACGAATGCGCAGGCTCCCTCGCCCAGATTTGTGCCTGATCGCGCCTCTGAAAACGGCTTTAGCGGCTGCTCGCTTAAAATTTCAAGCGCGCTAAAGCCCTGCAGTGTGAGCTCGTCTAATGCGTCGGCGCCGCCGAATACGACCGCGTCGCAAAGTCCGCAAGAAATGAGGCGCGAAGCTTCAATGAGAGCCTTGTTTCCGCTGGTGCACGCACTCGAAACTCCGATCGCGACGGATTTTAGCCCGAAGCGTTCGCGGATAAAATTTGCGGGGTTTGCGTGGGAGTTGCGCTCAAAGCAGAAGTTTTTAAATTTATCGTTTGTGTCTTTTGGAATTTTGGCAAAATTTTTGCCGTTTGGAGTGGAAATTTCACTGCACGGCGCGGCATTTTCGCCGTCTTGCGAGATAAAATTTTCCGCGCCCTTGTCGTAGGCGAAAAATTCCGCATAGTTTTCCTGCACGCCGGTGTTGGTGGTCGCAAACACAACTCCTACGCGGTGCGCGCCGAATTTTTGCACGGCTTGCTCTATTTGCTCTTGCACGCTGAGGCAGGCGTAAAGCGCCAGGGCGTTCGTGCGCGTAGCGTAGGCGCGATCTTTGATCTGCGGCAGTAGCGCATCCACGCGCCCAAAGATGAAATTTTTGCCACAGACGCTAAGTTTTCGCAGCGCAGATCTCTTCTCGCACAGCGCGCTAAAAAGCTCTGCGGCGCTGTTTGCGCCTGCGCAGATGAGACCCGGGCTACTTAGATACTGCGTCATATCGGCGCCCCTTTGCGTTTATGGCGAAATTTACTTTATCCGCATTCTCAAGCAGGGCTAAAAATACTCGCTCGCTTTGCGAATCCGGCGGCAGGAAGCCGTCGTTGCGAAATTTCGCCTCGCCGCCTTTGATCGATAAAATTTTACGTGCGATCGGTGCGCCTAGCATATCGAGCCAGACGAGCTTGTAGCGGCTCTCCTCGCCGTTTGTGGGTGAAATTTTGGAGATCAGGGCTCTGCTTTTTACGCCGAGCTCGTCCGTTAGGATGAACTGCTTTTGGCTAAATTCCGCTATCTGCTCGGGCGCTTTATGCGCGCATCCGCCTATAAAAAACGCGGCGCAAAGCAGAATGAAAGCCGTTTTAGAAATAGCGTAAAAACGATAAACAGGTCTCAAAAATTCTCCCTAAAAACGAGCGAAATCAAAATCTCGCCCTCAAAAATATAGCTTTTGTGCGACCACGCCCTGCCGCGCTCATCAAGCGCTAGAGCCTCATCGCCTGCGCCGCGAGCCAGCCCCACGCGAGCAAGTGCGTAAAAACCTAGGTTTCGCGCCTTAATCAGCGCCTCTTTGATCGTGTAAATTTTATAAAAAACGAGCGCTTTTTCGCTTTCGTCCACCGCCGCCAAAAGCTCGCGCTCAAAGGCGTTGAAACAAAACTCGCTCGCCGCGGCAAAATTCCGCGGTTTTAAAATTTCAAGATCGAGCCCGAATTTTTGCCTCGCTAGAGCCACGGCGACGATCGTTTTGCCTTCCGCGCTTTTGTGCGAGATACAAAATTTGCCGCGCTTTTTAAAGCGCGCCTTAAGCGCCCGCGAAACGCGAAACTCGCGCAGATGGCCTCGCGCGCGCGCCAGCTTCTTATCGCGCCTGCTCAAAAGCCGCCTCGGGGCGCACAGATCCTCGTCGGTGATTAAAATTTTTATCTCGCACATAAAGTCCTGATTTTACTAAAATAGTCTTTATAAAAATATAAAATAGTGCCGTAGCGTTAGAATTTCGTTTAAAATTTATTTGATGCGATTGGGTTCAAAGGCGCACTAAAACATAAAATTTATCGTACTTGCGCTAAGGCCTCAGGCGCGGTAAAATTTTGAAATTTAGCTCGTTTTCGATCTGCACCGCGCCCCTTTTTTGGTTCGTCGCGTATCGCTATGCGGCGTCGGTTGTGTTCGTTGCGCTCGTCTTGTTCGTCGTATTTTGTGCGATCGTCATGTTTGGTTAAATTTTAGCGAGGCTGTATCAAGAGGCAGGCAGCGCAGGTTTTGAAAACATCGGTGCGGAATTTTAAAATTTCTGCCGCTGGCGGCGTTTGCGCCGGAGCTTTTGCGGCGAAATCTAGATGCGTCATGCGATGAAATTTTAAAATTCCGAAGCGAAATTTTAAATCGCGAGCAGTGCGTGGCGCAGCAGGCGTCGTAGTATGACAGCGCAAAATTAGCCGCATTTGAATAAAACGGCATAAAATTTAAGCGCTCCTGAATACGGCAGCTCGAAATTTAAATACCCTTAAATTAAAGCGGCACGAAATTCAATCGCGCTTAGCTGCCGCAACCGCATTAAATCCCGAGCCGTGCCACACTAAATTTGCCGCTAAGCTGCATTAAATTTTATGTAAAAATTTCGCTGCTAAGCTACGACAAATTTAGATTCAAATTTCGCTAGTGTGCCTATTTGTGGTAATTTTTTACGAATTTTTCTATGCGCTCAAAGCCGCGTTTTAGATTTTCCATGGAGCACGCAAAGCTTACGCGAAAGTGCCCATCCATGCCAAATCCGCTTCCTGGCACCGTGGCTACGAGCCCTTTATCTAGCAGTTGCATGCAGAATTTCATACTATCGGGTTCTACCTGGGAGCAATCTATGAAGAAATAAAATGCGCCGTCAGGTTTTACGACACTAAGCCCTGGGATCGCGCCTATCGCGTTCGTGCCAAAATCGCGCCTGCGCTCGTATTCGCGCCTCATCTCCTCGATATAATCATCCGCCTCGCCGCACAGTACCGGCATAGCACCTGCCTGGACGATGCTTGCTACGTTGCTGACGCTTTGGCTTTGTAGGCTGATCATAGCCTTATTTAGCTCATCGATGGCACAGGCGGTGTAGCCGAAGCGCCAGCCGGGCATCGCGCCGCATTTGCTTAGCCCGTTGATCGTCACGGTGCGCCCGAACATATCCTCGCTGATGCTTGCTGCGGCTATGAAGCTCTTGCCGAAGACGATTTTCTCGTAAATTTCATCGGCAATTACCAAAATATCCGTGCCTTTTAGCACTTCCGCAAGCTCTTGCAGCTCCTGGCGCGAATATACGGCGCCTGCGGGGTTGCTTGGGTTGAAAAGGCACAGTGCCTTCGTGCGCGGGGTGATCGCGGTTTTGAGCTGCGAGGCGGTGATTTTATATCGGTTTTCCGCCTTTGTGTTTACGATGACGGGCTTGCTGCCGCAGAATTTTACAATTTCTGGGTAGGTGACCCAATAAGGCGCCGGTATTATGACCTCATCGCCTTCGTTTAAGATGCAGTTAAAGGCGTTAAATAGTGAGTGCTTGGCGCCTACGTTGGTGATGATCTGATCAGGCCTGTAGTTTAGAGCATTATCGCGCTTTAGCTTCTGTGCGATTAAATTTAAAATTTCAGGCGTGCCGGCAACCGGCGTATATTTTCCGCAGCCTTTAGCCATAGCCTCTATGACAGCCCTTTTTGCGACTTCTGCAGTATCGAAATCAGGCTCGCCTGCGCTTAGGATTACGATGTCTTGCCCCTGAGCTTTCATCTGTTTGGCTTTAGTGCTGATTGCGATCGTTAGGCTTTCGCCGAGCTTGCTTACGCGACTTGAAAGTGTTAATTTCATTGATGCTCCTTGGATTGGTTTAGACAATTTAAAATTTGATTTTTGACGCTAAAAGCCCTGCCGCTACTTGGGTCTTGGTCGTAGATATCGTCGATTTTATAATCGCCTCCGCTACGGACGAGTTTGTAGATTATCGTCTGCGTGCCGTAGGGACAGGTCTGAGTTACTACGACGGTATCGCGCTGCCCTAGCTCAAAATCATATTTCGCGTCGTCGCAGACATCTTGACCCGCAATCACCGGATCGTAGTCCAAGCAGCCTACCTCACCTTCGCCAGCAGAGGCTTCATCTTGCATAAGCACGGATCTGAAAGAAGCCGATAGGGCATTTTTATGATCGCCAAAATAGGTATCCTTGGTATATAGACTTTTTACTAGGCTTATTTTGGCGTCGTCCGCGGAATTTTTCGCGCTATTAGCATCGCTGCCGCTTGCCGACAAAATAGCAAAAATTGTAAAAAATAGAGCTTTTTTCACTTTAACCCTTATTATTTTAATGATTTCAGATACTCTTCGTAGAATTTATTTAGATCCTCATCCATTGCGGAGATATCTTTTCTGCCACTGCAGATGCAATCTTCCAAAATTTCGATACGCTTGATGAGATATTTGATAAGCTCCTGGCTGATATCGGGAATTTTATTATGCGCCAAAGGATCGCTCTCGCAGCTGCCTAAAATTCTAGCAGGCACGCCCACGGCGGTGCAGTTTGGCGCGACGTCTTTTACGACGACGGAATTTGCGCCGATTTTGGAATTTTCGCCGATGGTGATGTTGCCTAATACTTTGGCTCCCGCGCCCACTACGACACCGTTTTGCAGCGTCGGATGGCGCTTGCCGTGCTCTAAGCTCACGCCGCCGAGAGTGACGCCCTGATAGATCAGACAGTTATCGCCGATGATCGCCGTTTCTCCGATGACAAGCCCCGTGGCGTGGTCAAAAAATACGCCCGAGCCGATCTGCGCGCCCGGGTTTATATCTACGGCGGTGATTATGCGGCTAAGTCCGCTGATCGCGCGAGCAATGAGCTTAAAACCTCGCTCGTAGAAAAAATGCGCGAAGCGATAATTTATTAGCGCCCAGACGCCTGGATAGCAGAAAAATATCTCAAATACGCTATTGCATGCGGGGTCTTGGCGCATCGGCTCGGTGAAGTCCTGTTTTAAAATTTGCCAAAAACTCATTTGATCGTCTTTAAGTAGCTATTGTCGTTTAAAAACAGATATAGCTCGCCCAGGATATGCTTTTTCTCTTTATCTCCGATAAGATTTGATTTTTCGACGCGCTCATTTAGGCTTTCGCGGATATCTACTACGTCGTAGTCCATATCCTCTAAGATGTCGATGACCGATTGAGATTCGATGAAATCTTTGATCTCAAAGCCGCCGTCATCCTTTAAAATCACGGTCGCCTCTGTTGGGTGTGCAAAGAGGTTGTGGCTCATGCCAAGCACCTCCTGATAGGCCCCGACAAGGAAAAAGCCCAAAAAATACTCCTCTTTTTCAGGATCGAAATCGTGCAGAAAAAGCGGATTTTTTTGATTGTCGAATTCTATCTCGCCGTCGCTATCGCAGGTGATATCCCAGATCGACGCCGATAGCGTGGCGCGCTCGTCCAGCCTCTCTAACGGCATGATCGGGAAGTGTTGCTTGATGCCCCAAAAATCGGGCAGACTTTGAAAGATCGAGAAATTTACCAAATAGCGCTCTTGGGCGTTGCCTAGGGAGTTTAAGAAATTACTGTATTCTTGCTTGTTGCCTAAAATTCCATACGCCTTTCGCATTATTAGATGAACTAAAATTTCGCCGTTTGAGCGGTCGATCAGATCGACGTATCCCAGATCAAAAAGGGTAAGCACGCTCTCCATATGCGACATGGCGTCGTGCAGATACTCTAACGCGTTGGAGGGTTTTAGAGTTTTATACAGATCGTATAGCTCGGCGACTACCGGCGGATTATCCTTTTTTAGGGCGAGTTTTTCTTCGGCGTATTCTTGGGTAAAAAGCTCCAAAATCGGCGCTACTAGCACCGCGTGGCTGGCGGCTACGTATCTGCCGCTCTCGATAAAAATATCCGGCTCCGCCTCTTTTTTATCCTGCGCGATCGATTTTAGCAGGAAGATCACGTCGTTGGCATATTCTTTTAGCGTATAGTTGCGGCTGGAGCTTTCTTTGGCTTGGGAGTATTCGATAGCAAGCCCTCCGCCTAAATTTATGGATTTTAAATTTTTCGCGCCCATTTTGCGAAGCTCGGTATAGATGTTGCCCGCCTCGATGAGGGCCTTTTTGAGCGGATGGATCTCTGTAATCTGTGAGCCGATATGAAAGTGGATCATCGTAAACTGCTCGATGAGGTCGTTTTTCTTGAGCAAATTTATCGCTTCTATGAGCTCGGTCGAGGTAAGGCCGAATTTAGAATTTATCCCGCCGCTTTTCGCCCATATACCGCTTCCGGAGTTGTGCAGCCTGATGCGAAGCCCGATGAAAGGTTTTGGCGCGAATCGCTCCTTAGCCGTTTCGATGATGGTTTCAAGCTCGTTTAACCCCTCGATCGTAAGCGTTACGTTATGCCCCATCTCTGCGGCGATGAAGCCGATATTGATGAGCTCCTTATCTTTAAAACCGTTTACGGTAATCGGCGCGCCGTAGTTATTATACGCCATCGCTAGCAGCAGCTCGGGCTTGCTGCCGGCTTCGAGTCCGTATCCGTAAGGCTCTCCGATATCGACTAAATTTCTAACGAAGCCAGGGAATTGATTTACCTTGAGAGGATAGACGGCGTGGAATTTTCCCTTGTAATCAAACTCCTTTATGGCTCGGTTGAAATTTGAGTAAATTTCGACGATCTGCTTTTTGATGAGGTGCGGAAAGCGCAGCAGTATCGGGCCTCGCACGCCGTCTGCGCGGATCTCTTTTATGATATCCACCAAAGGCTGCTTGAAATCGGAGTTTAGGCATAGCTTGCCGCCGTCTATCGTGAAGTTGGAATTTCCCCAAATATTTAATCCGTAATCGTTCATGCTCTATCCTTAAAAAATGCTTCGACCTCTTTAAATTTAATCGCAAAGGTGGTTTGATCCTCTAAATTTTTACACCATACCTCGGCGCGATCAAACTCGTCCTGCCCGATGCAAAGGCAAAATTTAGCCTCCGCCCCGTCGGCCGTCTTTAAATGCTTCGCAAGCGCCTTGGGCTCGTATGAAATTTGAGTTTTACAAAACTTTCGCAGTTTTAGCGCAAACGAAAACGCCGTGCTTACGAACGCCTCATCCAGTGCGCCGATATAAAGCCCCTCGCGCGCTTGCTTGATTTCGCGCGTTTTTAAAATTTCGGCTATTCGCTCGATACCGATCGCAAAGCCCACGCCCGCCGTCTTTCTGCCGCCTAAAAACTCCACGAGCCTATCATAGCGTCCGCCACCGCCTACGGCGCTTTGCGCGCCAAGCTCGCTTGAGACGAACTCAAAGGCGGTTTTACAGTAGTAATCAAGCCCGCGCACGAGCTTAGGATCGATCTCAAATTTTTGCCCGTTTTGGGTTAAAATTCTTTGCAGCTGCGCAAATTCCGCGCCGCAGGCGTCGTTTAAATTTTCCGTTATGAGCGGCGCGGCGGCTAAAATTTTCTGGCAGCTCTCGTTTTTGCAGTCCAGCACGCGGATCGGATTGGTATCGATGCGCCTTTGGCAGTCCTCGCAGAGCTTGTCTTTATGTCCTTGCAAGAAATTTACGAGCTTGGTTTTATACGCGGGCATGCATTCCTCATCGCCTAAAGAGTTGATTTTAAGCGTTGCGGCGACATTTAGCTCGCGTAAAATTTGAGCTAACATCAAAATCACGCTCGCATCCTCATAGACGCTACTTTGCCCGAAGCACTCGACGCCGAATTGATGAAACTCGCGCAGACGCCCCTTTTGCGGGCGCTCGTAGCGAAACATCGAGCCTTGATAATAAAATTTATGCACGCCGCCGCTGCGGTCTAGCTTTTTTTCGATAAAGGCGCGCACGACGCCTGCGGTGCCCTCTGGGCGCAGACAGACGCTATCGCCGCTTTTGTCGCTAAACTCATACATCTCCTTGCCGACGATGTCGCTGCTCTCGCCGACGCTACGGCGAAATAGCGCGGTCTGCTCGAGTTTGGGCGTTTCGATGAGGCAAAAGCCGTAATTGCGCGCCACGCGCTCGCACACGCTTAAAATTTGCGAGTAGATGCGCGCCTGTTCGTCCAAAATATCGTTCATACCGCGAAGTGCTTTGATCATCGATAAAATCCTTTGTGAAATTTTAAAAATTTTTCGGGGCGATTATAGTTAAATTTTCCTAAATTTTAAGCCCTGCCGCTCGCGGTTTTATGTCGGTTCTGCTTATTTGCATCGCGCGCCGCAAAATAAAATACGCTTTATGATAAATTTAAATTTGGCAAAGTACGGCCAAAAAAGTAAGCCTAGAAAGGTCGCTATTAAATTCAGTCGCTTATGCAAGCTCAAGCGAAAGTATCTCCGTCATCTCGCCCGCTTCGTCCTCGCAGCTTACGGCGATATAATCAAAGCCGTTTGCCTTGACCTCATCCCACGAAGCGGTTTCGCCGTTTATCAGCAGGACTTTGCCACTCTCGTCCGTTTCGTATTCGTCCATCTCATCGTCATAATCGATGCTATAGCCGAATTTTAGATGGATTTTACGCGGCGGCAGGTTAAATTTCACTAGCTCGCGGCGGGCTACTTTTTCTACGTCGAGCTCGTCGCAAAACATCGCGTTGTAGCCGTGCGAAGCGCCGTCAAAAAGCAAAATTTCCTCGCCCGTTTTCACGCATTTGGCTACGAGTTTGCACGGCACAAGCTCGTCCTCGTCGTAAAAATCGGCGATGTAATCGTTCGGTAAATTTTCGCCGCAAAAAAGCTCGCCGAAATAATAAATTTCAAAGTATTCGCCGCCTGCGACGGATCTGACTTGGGCATTTAGATAATCGTCCCGGGTCACGTTAAATACATGATTTGCTAGATAGGTAGGCACCCTCTCGTTCATCTTCGCTCCTTTGGCGTCAATTTAAAATTTCGCGAAATTATAACATATCTCGCGTCCGAGGCGTCTGCTTTGTGGGACGCGTATTATCTGGGCTTTACGTCCTACGTCTGCTTGCTACCGCTACAAGTCCGCTATCGCGGTGCGACTTAAAATTTCGCATACGACACGGCTTGAAATTTTACTTACGGCGCGGTTGTCGCTCGCGCTCGCACATCTAGGTTTGTTAGCGAGCTAGGTTTAAGAGATGAATAAGCGTCGCCGCTAGCACTCTTTTGCACATACGCAGCCTGCGAGCACGGCTTACAAAATTTTAACCCGCTCGCGCCGTTTGCAAATTTTAACCCGCTCGCACCGCGCGTAAATTCTAATCCACTTATGCCATTTGCGAATTCTAATCCGCTCATGCTGTTGGCAAATTCTAATCTGCTCGCGCCATTTGTGAATTTTAATCTATTTGCGCCGTACGGCTTTATCTATGTAAAGCGGACTTTAAAATTCTTTCGGGAGCGGTGTCTGTTTGCGAAGTGCTGCTTCGTGATACCTCGCGCCTCGCTTGCTTTGAGGTTACGAAAGCGCGAGTGAAACTGCGTGCCGCAAGCGACGAGATAAATCTAAACGCCGTGCGTAAATTTTAAGCTGCGCGCCGCTGTATCCCGCGCTGCGAAGCGGTTGGATTTTAAATTTAATTTGCGATGTGTCGCGCCAGCTCGCGGCATGCTATGTAAATTTAAAGCGCTACTAAAATTTACGCGCTACGCAAAATTTAGCGCATTGCGTAAAATTTTAAATTTTACCGCGGCGCAGATCGCGCCGTTTCGGCTTGGGTGTCTATTTTAAACCGGCTAAGCTCGGCGGTAAAATTTCTACTTCGCCGCCTTGAAGCTCAAGAATTCCTCGTAGCGGCGATCGATGATAGCCTTGATCTCGGCGTAATTTTGCGGCGAGTTTTCTATGTAAAAATAGGCGTTGTCGAAGTTTTTATCGCCGAATTTGCGCGCGACAAAATCGTCGTAATCTTGCAAATACCAGCCGTGCGTTTTGGCAAATTTCGTGCGGTCCGTGGTGTAGTAAGCATTTGCGAAGGCCTTGCCCGCGGTGTTTAGCTCGTCGCTTCCCAGCACGCCGTCCATGGCGCCAAAAAAATACCCGCGATAATCAAAGCTATCGTCCATCCGCGCTATATCGTCCGCGAAATCCGCCGCGAAGTCCTTGGAGTAGAGCTTGCGCTCCATGCACCAGCGGAAGAAAAACGCGATGTGCGTCGCGCCGTTTTCCTGCGGGATGTCCGTTGGCGCATTTTTCGCGCCCCAGTGCCATTTTGCCTTGTCGTAGGTTACGTAAGCCATTTTGCTCTCCTTTTTTTGGACTCTAAGTTGCATAAATTTTAGAAATTAAAAGCAAACGACGCTTGGTAAAGCTCTAAATTTTATCCGATGCAATCTGCGCCGTGAAATTTTAAATTTTATATCAGATCACTCATT
>NZ_CALBWL010000029.1 GCF_937973075.1 uncultured Campylobacter sp. | reverse complement strand
AAATTTAAAACGTATTTCTCGCCACCAAGCTCGTATTCGAGCCGCACGGACTGCGCCTTGATCGTGATGCCGCGCTCCTTTTCGATATCCATCGTATCCATGATCTGGCTGCTCATCTGGCGCGCCTCAACGGCGTTACACTCGCTAATCAGGCGGTCTGCGAGCGTGGATTTGCCGTGGTCGATGTGCGCGATGATGCTGAAATTTCTGATATTTTTTGTTTTCAAGTGGCTTTCCTGACGAAATTTTAAGCCGCATTGTGCCGAAATTTCATTTAAAAACGGGTAAATGAGCAGGTGGAATTTATAAGACGAAATTTATACGGCGGCTCTAGGCGGATTGGAATTTTACGAAATAAAATTTTGAAAGATAGGTGGAGTACGGGCGGCTTTGAGCAATTTTAAATTTTATCGGCGATGCGTTTTGCCGCGATATAATTTTAGGATGAGGATTGGAATGCGGAATTTTATGAAGTGGAATTCGACGGCTATGTTTGGGGCAGAAAAATTCTAAGTGGTGAAATTTTATGGCAAATTTTATATGATCGCACTTTGCAAAGCCCACTATGCTAACGGCTGAGAATTTTAATAAGCAATAAGGGATCTCTCCTCATACGAGATTTTGCTTTGAATTCTACCAATTGAAATTAGTGCGCAAACTTATATATCATTACGACGCGCAAATCTTAGTAAGTAAATTTTACCGCCAAGTTTTATAGCAAAATTTCGCAATTTAAAATTTCAAAGAAATTCTATCTCATGGAATTTACAGACAAAAATTTGCAAAGCAAAATTCCAAAATATTTGTCGCCAAGAAAACCAAAATTTCGCTCATAAAAAAAGGCTAGCCAGGAGACTAGCCTTTGTAATATGAGCTTAACGCTGATACTACCAATCGGTCTTTTGATTGTAGATATCGCGAACATCGCCAGAATCTAGAATTCTAGTCGAAGTATCGCTAGTACTATTGTCTGACGAGCTACCACCAGCGAACGATCCTACGTCATCCGCTATGCCCGATTTAACCTGACCTTCACCGCCCCAGACCGTAGGTTTAGACTGCTTTATATGTACGCGAAGAGGATTATAATACTGTCGTACGCCCGGATACTTTTTAGAGTAGGCTCCTCCATCATTTGCAGTAAACATAGTCTTATCATTTAAGGCTGGAGTATGAATAAGCCATGGATTAGTAATGATACGTATTGTAGCATGACCTGCTGCAGTGCCACTGATGGTTATATTCTCTCGGCCATTTTTTACCACATTGGCCCTGCTGATATCCACATTTACGTCGCCAACCTTAGTAAGACTATCGTAGTCGCTCACAAACTCCTCGTCTATGTTATTTAAAGTAGCTTTCGTATTTACTACAAACTTCGTAAAGTCAGTTAAGCTACGATCTTGAGCCGCTAGCACGGTAAATATATTCGAGGCTTTAACCTTGCCCGAGACATTCGCAACCGGAACCTCGTAGGCCAAACTATCGCTAGGCGCAGGCATATTCGAGCACTTATCGGTTCTACCACAATAGATTTGCGTGTAAATAGGAACAGATATTGGAGTCCCAGTAGTAGCTTGCTGCACTATAGCCCCCAAACTTTTATCGTACGATGTACCATAGACAAATAGGGCGTAAGTGCCTACATTATCGCTAAAATCTGTAACGGTCTTGCCGGTTGCGTAAGTTTTGCTATTAGAATTAGCGGCGGCTATATAAGCAGCCTTACTTGCAGCTCTGGTCTCGCTAACCTTTCTAGTAATAAAGACATCGAAATCTTCCTTAGACAGCTTTATATCGGTTTTATTGTAGTCCTCAGAGTCGGTATCAGAGATAGCTTTGTATGAGCTATCGAATTTCGATGGCCAAAACTTTCCAAAGATCTTAAGAGCGGTTCCGTCTTGAATATCAAAGTCACTAGCATAGATAAGCACCGGGGTGCTAGGGGTTTTATGCATCCTAGCGAAGTTAAAATACACGGTCGAGTCGGGAGTTTGTCCTTCTCTAAATCCTTGCGCTAAAATTCTGAATTCATTTGACTTCGAGTCATAATTAATTCCTGTACCGCCTTGCGGTCTATTGATAAGCCCGCCTCTTAATGAAGCATCAGAGTAGTAATTAAGAGCTATTTTAAGCGGTATAGGTAAGCCATAACCAGCATCACCGCTAGAAGCGGCTTCCTCCCAGTCTGGCATCTCATCAGTTTTAGAAGAACCCTTACTGCTTCTTACGTTATATTTATAGCATCTGCTATCATATCCAGTAGAGCCTAAGCATACGTCAGAATCTTTAGCAAAATACTGCGTATCGCTAGGGATCTCGTATTTAACGGCAGGTTTATCAGGATATGGCACGTAATTTGTAGCTCCACCGGTCTTATTAGCGGTAGCTGTGGAGCAACGCCCATCGGTACTATTGTTAGCGCAATCAAATCCGAAATTTAGCGCAAAATCAAGATCGCTCGAAAATCCGCACACGGCTTGAAGCTTCTCCTTACCTTTGTCGCCAATTTCCATTTTATATCCGTCATAAAGCGTAGCGATGACATCCTTATAAACTTTGTCAGATAGATACGCTACTGCATTGACCTTAAGCTTAGCCAGTTGGCTTAGCTGATTAGTTACCGCTAAATTCTGGCTAGAATTTTCGTCGGCATATACTACGACATCGTTTTCGATGTCCGGAGCGTTGAAATATGTATACGCAGATATTCCACCCGAAATATTATTATCACCTACACCCCTTGTCACGCCGTTATCAAGGCTTGTGAGAGATACTCTGATACGATCCGGTCGGTAGCGTAATACGATATTATCATTTGTCGCTTTATCTTTGTTAGCAGCAAGCCTCATACCTACGTCGCAGCCTATCATACCTTTAGCATTAGGAATATTGCTAGATGAATTGATGATACATTTAGCGCTATTCCACTTCTTAGAGTATGTCTGATCGGAGTAGGCATCCGTCCATGAGTTATCATAGATATTTACTAGCACATCGCCGACATTGTAGTAGTTAAAAATTTTATCGGCATCTTTGCCTATGGTTTCGGTATAGATGACGGCATAGCTTTTATCTTTTGCCTCAGGATTTTTTCTAGACTGGGTCATAAGATATGCGCCTTGAACATGACCTTTACTATCAAATTTTGCAACGCCCTCCGTCTCTTCGATATTTCTAACGTTAAAATTCGCCCATAGACTTACGGCGTTTTTATCCCATACCCTTCTATACGACGCGTCAAATTTCGAACTTGTACCATTTAATACGCACGAGACATCATCGCTCTTGCCAAAAGAGCCTTTTTTGATAGCTTCCGGATCAATCTCATATTTGCCTGTTTCGGCATTGTATTTAGCACCGGAATATTCCACTGCAGTACCACCATAACAACTATCTTCTTTAACGCCACGTTTTAATGTAGTGGAAGCATTCCTATCTACATAATAGGATTGAGTAGAGACATTAGCCGCGCATTCATTAGATATAAACGGACGCAAGTAGGTTTGAATACCGCGGATCTTGGTTGATATATCTTGAGTATCATCAGAATCCGCGCCATAGCTTTTACGCAGATGATAACGTTGATTGCCAAGATCGCCACCGATTTCTGCTGTGTAGTTAGGTACGCCGTTGTCACTATAGCTTCTGGCCGATATTACGTGAGCCAAGATATCTGCGTTTTGCGTATAATCGCCGCCTACGCGCAGATTATTAGGATTAAGTACGCTGGTGCCATCACCTTTTTTGGTTATATCACCACTCGCAGTGGTATCTACGATCTTACTATACTTGCCCGAATCCTTCAGCGCTTTTGTATCTACATTAAAATATGCAGGGCGAAGCACAAAGTTGTCGCTACCGCATATATGGAACGAGCCGTCTTTTGACATTTGAATTCCGAACTCATCTTTAGCAGCCTTTATATTATTTTCAAGCTTCTGCAGCTCCGGTTGTATTTTATTCTCCCAAATGTCCTTCTTTTGCTCCGCAGTTAGTTTTGTGTTGCACCAGCTAAAATTCTCACCTGTCTCGCAATATCCATATCGCTTTTTAAGCTCCCATTTCTTGAGCTCCGAATAATAAGCCTTAGGATCGCTGTTATTTAAATCTTTGTTTTTTATATACTGATCTAAATCGGATCCTGAGGCAACTTGATTATCCGGACGATAGCTAAGCATAAATGTAAGACCCTGATACGCATCTCCTATCTCTATATCGTTTAGCTCTAAAATACTTTTTCCTTTAAAATCCACTTCCTTATCGATAGTGTAATCGGTTTTGTCCTTCATCTTAAACGGAATTTTTAAGGAATCGGTTACGGATCGGCATGAGTAAACTGCGCTATTTCCCTTATGGTCATCGGCAATTTTATCCGAGGTAGTAGCGGCATTTCTCGCCCTGACAACGGATAAATACAATTTACCGCTCAAGTCAAATTTTTCAAGTTTTCTGGCCTCGCTACCGATATATATGAGCTTACCGGTATTTGGATCTTTTTTGAAGTAAGGAGAATTTGCAGCAGCATCGATATATTCCGTACATTTACCAGTTTCATTGTTATACTCCTTACAAAATTGGCTCTCATAATCCGGTCTAAAGATAAGTTTTGCATCGAAAGGCTTATCGGAGATTTGAGTATATAGTCTATCATCGTCGTCATTTTTACTAAAATTCTTATTGACTACCTGCAAACCGCTTAAAGGTAGGATATTAACGCTTTTAGAAACCTTTGTCGCGTCGCATAATTCAAGCTCGGAAGCGCTATCCATCTCTATGAAGACTCGCTGACCGCCGCCTATATCTAAGCTCATCTTATAACTTAGTGTCACGGCAGGAGCTTGAAGAATTTTTGCACCGGTATTAACGGTAGCGTTAAACTCACCATACGCCGCTTTACCTGGTCTCATTAGACCGCCCACCGGAGTAGTCGTGCCAGCTTTTATCTCTCCTGCACCCTCGCCGATATGGAATTTTAAGACATTCCTATCTAGCATCGTAAATTGCCTATTATTATAGATAGGATCCGTGACGTTTGGGGTGCCACCTTTTATGACGTCTTTCATCGTCTTGTATGCACCCTGCTTCCCGTCGCGTAGATAGACCAGATCTTCGGCTACCGCTGCGGGTATGGTATCCGTAGTGGTATTGATAGGATTGTTTACAGTTAGTTTATTATTTATAGTAGAACTATCTTTAGTATAGGTAGCGCCCGCTTGAGAAAAGTCGATTGATACTACCGCACCTGCTGCATCTTCGCTATTACCGCCATTCAATCTATTTTCAAATTTCATTCTATAATAGATATTCTCGCCGGCAACTACCGGGTTTTTGATCTGCTCAGGAGGTTCATGTAGTTTTTTTACATCCTCTTCGCTTCTTCGGTTACCATCATTATCAAAGAATTTAACCCAGTTAGAGGCGTTATAGACTTCATACTGATAGCACATTTGAGGGACATACAAATCGGCGGAAATAGCAATCATACTTATGAAGTTTTGATCGGCTTGACCTCCGTTGAGATCTTCATACGCCGCACCCAAAGAGATGTTTAGACTAGATTGCGCATTCTTCATCTTTGAACCGATATCGAATTCGTCCAGATCAAATCCACCTAAATAACCAGTGCCGTATGGATAGCTATACTTATAGGTGCCGTTATCATTTATAAGTAAAGCGACAGAGCCGTCGTATATATTAGCGCGATCGTTAGCTAACCGTTGATTAACCACACCAGATCCGTATAGCGAATCCATTTGTGCGGTTCCTTTGTGTTGAACTTTAAAATACTCGTCGGAGGTCATTTTTCTCTCGCCACCAAACCCTAAAAACCCTAGCTTTGCACTTACGGACCCACTTCTAGGTGTATAAAATCCATTGATGGTAGCGTTAATGTTTATAGGCGTATATCCATTATCCCAAGGGGTGAGGACAAAATAATCGCCGTAAATAGTTACGTTTTTTGGTTTAAAATATTTATTTTTATATTCTACGGCCTCTTTATAAGTCATTTTTTGACCCGTTACGCTATCGTTAGATTGTAAATTATCTAGCAAAGCCCTTCTGGACGGGGCGGTTTTATCATATACTACGATTATTCCCCATCCGCCGTACGGCCCAATACGAGCGGTGGTGAACTCTCCATTGGTAAAATCTGCACCGATTGGATCCATACCATCACTCGTTTTTACGTCTCCTACAGTAAATTCAATGCTGTCGGAATAAGGTTCAAAATATTTCTTGACTAGATCGGTAATATCTTTAGTGCAGCCATATTTTAAACGCAAACGTAAGGGCTTGCGAGATTTTGCCAAAAAGTTCCAAGCAGCCGTTCCTTCGCATCTATCTCTATAAACATCTTCTATTATGCTAGCTTTACCTTTCGAGCTTTTCATTTTAAATTTCACCCGTGTATACCCCTTAGCAAAACCGGTCAATTTTTTTCCGTCTTTGCTGTTGTATTCTGCTTCGCTGTCAAAATCAGTCGTGCTGAATATATTTCCCTGCCAATAAAGTCTCGCATAGACTATATCGTCTTTAGTCACGCCCTTAGGAAGCCTCAAAACAGCTTTTGAACTATTCAAATAAAACTGTCCGTCGCCGTCATCTTTAATGTATGTGCCTTTTGCTCCCCACATGTAATCACGGCCTAGAGCAGAAGGCCAGCTTAAACTAATCACCGGCTTTCCGGTCACGGCGTAGTCTCCAAAGACGTATGTGCCCGCACCGCCGAATCTAACTATCGGCTTTTGGTTTAATTCGTCAGACCGATTTTTTATAGTGGTGAAATTATACAAACCCTGATCTCCGTTCCAAGTCCAACCACCTCTCCTTCCGTCCAGCACGCCATCGTCACGATACTCGTTGCTTATTGGGGTAGCAGAATTTATCTTCACGTTCGACCTGTCACCATCTGCAAACGCGTTTGTCAAACAACAAACGAAGAGTGCCAAAATCGGCACCAACTTAAAACTCTTAACTTTCATGATACTACCCTCCGGTCAATAACATAACTTTTGACTATTATTTTACATTTTTTTTGCTTAAATTTTATATGGATATGGAACAAATATAAATAAATTTTAAAGATTTCCTAAAAGAAAGATTTTATAAAATGCGATTTTGTTTATCTTGGGCTACATTAAAAATAATATAATAACAAATAAACAACAACTCTCAAACAATTAAAGTAAAGGCGCGAGAATTCCGCGCCTTAAAAATTCTAAAATTCTAAAATTCTAAAATTCTAAAATTCTAAAATTCTAAAATTCTAAAATAAGCCGAATTTACCGTCTTTACGCTTGTAAAGCACACGCATTTTGGCATCCATATCATTAAAAACCAAAAACTGATCGGTGCTTTCTTTCAGCTTATTTAGCGCTTCATCAATCTCTAGCGGTTTATAAAGCTCTAGCTCGGTAGGGACGATTTCATCGACCTCGTCGTTTAAATTTGGCTCATTAACGCCGATTGCATTATCTACGGCGTTTTGCTTCATTTCGTCGCGATTTTTGTGAGAATTTACCTTATCGTGGTATCTGCGAAGCACTTTTGAGGCGCGCTCGACGATGAGATCGACGGCAGCATAGAGATCTTTATCTTTTTGACGCACGACGATAGTATCTTGATGCGCTAAATTTAGTGAGAAATCCACCACAAAGCCCTTTTTGCCTTGCTTCTCGTCGGCAGAAATTACACAACGCCCAGAGATAATGTCGAGATTATATTTTTCTAGCGTTTCAAATGCGTTTTCGACATAATTTTTGATAGATTCCGTTAGCTCAAACTGCTTACCTACGATATTTAAATTCATCGTCTCTCCTTTGCATTATGGTTTTTGAATAGTACGCCTATGATATGTGATCTGTGGCCTTCCCATAACCGCTACGTTGGATTTTACTACCACGTCTACAAGCGCAGCATGGCTTAGAATTCTGCCCACACTACCGTTTGCAAGCCTTTCGGACGAGCCTTGCCCGAAATTACTATAAGCGACGGTATGATCGTCAGGTGCACCTAGCTGTTTATCGAAATATCCAAATGTCACGGTGATATCAAACATCTTTTGAGCTGGATCATTTGACGGATACACAAGAGTAATCGTATTTAACGTAGGATTGGTCGCAGCCGTAGCGTTCTTCTCCTTAAGCTCAGTAGTTAGATACTGGTGCTTTTGCATAGCAAGGACTGCCAGCTCCGTAGCGCTCTGAGCTAGCAGTAGCGCCTGCTCTCTGCCTTGGATATTATTGACATCGCGAGCCGTCATAGACGCGATAGATAGTGCCGTAATCGCCGTAGTCGCTACAATGATGATAAAAAATATGGCTGCTACTAGAGCGAAGCCTTTTTGCATAGTTTTCATTAGTACACCACCTGTGCTTTACAAACGTTTAGATCCAGCTCTGCGGGATCGAAATTTCTGCCGTCGTCTCTCATACATAGCTTAAGCGCAACGGCACCGTTATCATCCTTAAATTTAAACAAGCTCACGTCCTCTGCTAGTAGTGAGCTGCTAGCAGTGTTATATGAGTGCGCATCATCTGCAACAGTGCTCCATGGACGATAGTTATATTTCAAGAGTAGATTAAAATTCTTACTTAATACTTTACCTGCATTATTTTTCATATATGTTACGACTTGATCTGGAACAATCGCGTAGGCACTATGAGCTATATAGTATTGCTCGGAGAATTCCTGTGATTTATCGTTGTTTGGATTGAGCGGATACTGATTTATCCTGATAGTTTCGCCTTGTATATTACCACTACCTGCATTGCTAGGTGTACCTACGGCGATCAGAACGCGATTGCTACCGTTCACGTCGACCTTTCTATCGTAGCCAAAGCCTATACCTACGCTAGTAGGTGAAGCATCATTAGTAACAACTCTAAATATAACGGCGACTTGGGTATTATTAGATGGAGTATTGTAAGCAGTAGCCCTTAAATTTCCAACTATATTAGCCACTTGGGGGAAATCGCTGCCCAAGGATACCATATTGAATGTAGCTCTCGTATTTCCAATATAGCCTGCATCTTCTGTACCTGCTTTCCATTTGTCATCTCGGAGTTGAGACATCGACATGAAGCCACTCCAACCGGGAGTTCTCTTATTTATATTTCTCGTCTCTACGCTTTGTCCGATCCACTCTAGTATATCGTATTTTGGATCATCTAAAGCGCTAATTGGCACAAACTCGTTTGAGCTAAGTTCTCTGCCTATAGTAGAGCTTTTTATCCTATCTTCTAAGCGATTTGTGATTAGCATCATCGCATTTTGTGTTCTGGCTTCCAGCTGATTTACTGCACGTACATGTACGTAGGATTTGTAGATCTTGGTGTATAGATCTGCGCCAAACATCGAGATGATACCTAGTACTACGATAACAAATACAAGCTCTATAAGGGTGAAACCTTTTTTCATCTCGCGCTCCTATCGGGAATATCGTCTAGTGACGGCTGTCTGAACGCCGACGCCGATATTGGATAGAAACGCTTTTAAAACTACTGATTTGGCAGTACCATCTTTAGCTACGGCATCGTTTAGATCCGTGGCGGCAACCCTAACCATCTTTATATTGGTAGGGGAGCCATTGGCTGGTTGATCACTAAGGGTTCCGTTTATATCGGTACCCTTAGCATAATCTTCCGCAGTAAAAGGCTCTGCTACATAATCTACGTCGACATTAATTCCAGTATTAAGAATAAAATCACCCTTACTACTAGAGCCCACCAAATCACCAACCGTTATATTGGTCGTGAACTTGTCGTAGTCGTCGATATCATTATAACGACCGACTCCGAAAGAAATTCTATTATCTCCTTTGCCGAATTGCCCTTTCGTAGCCGGAGCTTGAGTGCTGACCTCGCGCTTACTAGCTTCATCTAAAATTCCCGGTCTAGCTTCCATAGTGCTATTATCCGGTAACTTTATCGACGGATTTACCGATAAAATTCTTTTCATGCAGCCGGTATCGCCTCCGCAGCTAGCATCTCCTGCATATGCGCTATCCCACTGCGCTTTAGATATACGAGACATAAAAGCTTTAGCGTTATATACGAGCTCCTCTTTGATCGCAAGGGCATTTAACTCGGTCGTCTGCGCGACGATACGCGGGATCGCCATCGTCGTAATCGCCAAAATCACGATGGTAAAGATCAGCTCAATTAGAGTAAAACCTTTTTTCATCTTACATCCTTTCTTTAAAATTTTGAAATTACGGAAACGCAAACTTACTCTGCGTTATCGGCGCTAATTATACTATTGTTAAACTTAAATTTAGAATTTATCGCGTAAATTTTTTCGGTTTTCAAAGATTTTTAAGCCCGAACGCACAAAAATTTTAAAGAAATTTCATTTTTAAATTTGAACACAGAATTTAAGCTTGCATTTACTCAAAGACTATAAAATTACGAGCTAAATAAATTCCAAGGATTTTTTATGACAAATCTAAGTAAAATTCTATCCGCTCTCCTATTTATCGCGTTTATCGGCGGCTGCAGCGGCAAGGGCGACGGCGAGCTTTTTAATCTAAGCCCTGAGGCATGGTATTCTAAAATTTTAGAAGATATCAATAACGCCAGCATGGAGGATGCCGAGAAGCACTACACTAGCTTTTCTAGCGAACATATCGCTTCGCCGCTGCTTGAGGAGATGACACTCATTATGGCATGGGCTTTTGTGGAGGATGAAAACTACGAGAAAGCAAACAAATATCTAGACGAATATATCCGCCTCTACGGTACGACACAAAAGATCGAATATGCAAGATTTTTAAAGATCAGAGCAAATTTCGATTCCTTTAGCCGCCCAAATCGCAACCAAAAGCTAATGCTAAACAGCATCGACGAAATTCGAAAATTTATAGCTGAATATCCGCAAAGCGAGTATCGTCCGCTTCTTGAGACGATGCTAACGAAACTACGCCTTGCAGAGCATCGGCTAAATATTGACATCAAAGATCTATACGAGCGCACCGACCGCGAAAGTTCTGCCAAAATTTACGAGCAACGCATCGAAGAATCCCCGCTAAACGGCACCGACGTAATCAAACCGCGCTCGCCTTGGTATCGCGCGATTTTTGAGTAGGAGGAGCGATGCAACTGATGCAAAACACAACCTTCCCTAGCGATCTACCTATCATCGTCGAGGACGAGCTATTTTTATATCCGTTTATGATAGCGCCCCTTTTCATCGGCGACGAACATAACAAAAAAGCCCTCGATCTTGCCGCCAAAAACGAATCTATGATAATGGTCGTAAGCTCAAAGTCGGAATTTAGCGGCGATAGAAGCTTCGGCGGCATCTATAACGCAGGCGTCGTGGGCTCCGTGATGAGAACCGTGCCGCTTCCCGACGGTCGGGTTAAAATTTTATTCCAAGGCGCGCTAAAAGGCAAAATTGTAAAAGAAATTTCGCAAGATCCATTGGTCGCTACCGTCGATATCATCCACGACGAGCGCGGCAACGATCAAAAATTAGATGCACTGGTAAGCGTGCTAAAGGAAAAAACTAAGACACTTAGCACGCTTACGCATTTTTTCCCGAACGATCTGCTAAAGACGATCGACGACGGCACTGACGCAGCGCGCGTCTGCGATCTGATTTTAAGCGCACTGCGTCTAAAAAAGCAGGTAGCCTACTCGTTTTTTACCGAGAGCAACTTGCAAAAGCGCCTTTTCAACCTCATCAACTACATCTCCGACGAGATCGAAGCGCAGAGGCTCGAAAAGGAGATCAAAAGCAAGGTTCACTCCAAGATCGATAAGACGAACAAAGAGTATTTTTTAAAAGAGCAGCTCAAGCAGATCCAAAAGGAGCTCGGCGGCGATGCCGATCGCGACGTCGAGATCGAGGAATACCGCAAAAAGCTGGAAGCCAAAAAGCCCTATTTAGGCGAGGATGCCTACAAAGAGATCAAAAAGCAGATCGATAAATTTGCCCGCCTTCATCCGGATAGCGCCGATGCGGGGCTCGTGCAGAGCTATCTGGACTGGGTTTTGGAGGTGCCTTTTGAAAAGACCGCCAAACACAAGATGTCCATCGAGGGCGTTACTACGCAGCTAAACAAAGACCACCACTCCCTGCAAAAGCCCAAGGCGCGTATCGAAGAATATTTCGCGCTAAAGCAGCTTTTAGAGCTTCGCGGCACAAGCGGCAAAAAGAGCAAAGAGGACGGCAAAAACGGCGGCGCGATCTTGTGCTTCTACGGCCCTCCCGGCGTAGGCAAGACGAGCCTTGCGAACTCTATCGCGACCGCGCTTAAGCGCAAACTTATCCGCATCGCTTTGGGCGGGCTTGAGGACGTAAACGAGCTACGCGGACACCGCCGCACCTACATCGGTGCGATGCCGGGCCGCATCGTGCAAGGTCTCATCGAGGCAAATCAGATGAACCCCGTCATCGTGCTTGATGAGATCGATAAAATTTCAAGCTCATACAAGGGCGATCCGACGGCGGTTTTGCTTGAAATTTTAGACCCCGAGCAGAACTCGAGCTTTAGGGATTACTATCTAAATTTTAACATCGATCTTAGCAAGATCATCTTTATCGCCACAGCAAACGACGTATCTCTCATACCCGCGCCGCTGCGCGACAGGATGGAATTTATCGAGCTTAGCTCTTACACGCCGCAAGAGAAATTTCAGATCGCAAAAGACTATCTGATCCCTCAGGAGCTACAACGTCACGGCTTAAAATCCGCCGACGTAGCGATCAACCCCGCAGCCCTTGCCGAGATCATCGAAGAATACACGCGCGAAAGCGGCGTGCGAAACCTGCGCCGCCAGATCGCAGCGATATTCCGCAAGGTCGCGGTTAAAATTTTAAAAGACAAAGAATTTAAAAAAATCGTCGTAACGACGAAAAATTTAAGCGAATTTCTAAATAAAAAGGTTTTCGAGATCGACGAGGTCGAAAAATGCGATCAAATCGGCATCGTAAACGGGCTTGCGTGGACTGCGGTAGGCGGCGACGTGCTCAAGATCGAAGCGGTCAAGATCAAAGGCAAAGGCGCGATGACGATCACGGGTCAGCTCGGCGACGTGATGAAAGAATCCGCGCAGATCGCCTTTAGCGTCGTAAAGGTGCTGATCGATGAGGGCAAGCTCAAAGCGGCTCAAGACGCGAAGGCGGGCGCGGCAAAAGCCTCACGCGCGGGCAAAAACTCCGCATTGCGCGCAAATGGCGGTGCGTCTAAAAGCCCTGCGGCAGCGCGAAATTTAGGCACAGAGGAGAATTACGAAAGCTCGGAGCAGATTTATAATAAATTCGACCTTCACATCCACGTGCCCGAGGGTGCGACGCCGAAGGACGGACCGAGCGCGGGCATCACGATGAGCACGGCGATCGCGTCGATTTTAAGCGAACGCAAGGTGCGCGCCGATCTAGCGATGACGGGCGAGATCACGCTAAGCGGCAAGGTGCTGCCGATCGGCGGGCTTAAGGAGAAGCTCATCGCCGCACACAAAGCCAAAATCGCCGAAGTGCTGATCCCGCGCAAAAACTATGAGCGCGACCTAGCGGAGATCCCGGACGAGGTCAAAAACGATCTGAAAATAACGCCCGTAGAGCGGATCGAAGAGGTGCTAGAGTTGGCGCTGATCTAAATTTAAAGCGCCGTTTTAAATTTGGCCACATGCTTGAAGTAAAAAGCTTACAGGAGTATTTGGAGGAAAATAAATGATATTAGGCGGAATAGGTGGTTCTAATACGAGAACGGGTTTGGTTTTTGAGGGTCAAGTCGATTTATCTGACTTTTTATCAAGTCAACAAGACTACTTTGTAGATCAAAATTCAAATGTATTTTTTCGTGGTGAATTAGTTGCTAGAATTTTTAAAAAACACAAGTTTTATGATTTTTTGCAAGAGAAAAACATTGACTGGAAACAGATTATATCTAAAAAACTTTTACCAGATGACAGTATTTATGTTATTGTCAATAATACCTTTTTTATAATAGAGTGCAAATTTCAACAGGTAGCAGGTTCTGTTGACGAAAAGCTACAAACATGCGATTTTAAAAAGAAGCAATATCAAAAGCTGCTTTCTCGTTTAAATATGGAAGTTGAGTATATTTATTTGCTTGGTGCTTGGTTTAAGAAACCTGAATATAAGGATGTTTTGGATTATATCATAAGCGTCAATTGCAAATATTATTTTGAGTATATCCCTCTTCAAATTTTAGGGTTACCTATACCATGAAAAGTGTTTTTAAGCTAATTCGGGGCGATTGTTTCGAGATATTGCCTAAATTTAAGGGCGAGTTTGACCTCATTTTTGCCGATCCGCCCTATTTTCTCTCAAACGATGGACTCAGTATTCAAAACGGGCAAATCGTAAGCGTAAACAAGGGCGAGTGGGACAAAAGCTACGGCATTGATGAGATAGATAAATTTAATCTCGAATGGCTTGCGCTTGCCAAAGATGCACTCACGAATAACGGCAGCGTAATGATAAGCGGGACGTATCACAATATATTTTCGATCGGTCGGGCGCTGCAAAAGCTGGACTATAAAATCCTAAACGTCATCACGTGGGCGAAGACCAATCCGCCACCGAATTTCAGCTGCCGCTATCTCACGCATGGCTCGGAGCAGATCATCTGGGCAAGAAAAAGCGAGAAATTTAAGCATATTTTCAACTACGAGCTAATGAAAAAGCTAAACGGCGACAAGCAGATGCGCGACGTGTGGAGCTTGCCCGCGATCGCGCCGTGGGAGAAGGCGTGCGGCAAGCATCCGACGCAAAAACCGCTGCCGCTTTTGGTGCGGTTAATTTTAATGGCGAGCACTCAAAATAGCGTCGTTTGTGATCCTTTTGCAGGCTCTGCGACGACCGGCGTAGCTGCGAATTTGCTAGAACGAAAATTCGTAGGTATCGAAAAAGAGGACGAGTTTATAGATATCGCCCTAAAGCGCAAACGCGAGCTGGACGCGAATTTCGCCGAATTTAGGCGAAAGATTTCGGATTTGCGACTATTAGAACAAGAGAGTTTGAAATTTTAAAATTTAAGCGTTTGAATTTCAGTGCGCTTTTTGCTTCGCAAATTTGCAACCGCAAAAGAAATATACGTTGCTAGTTTTAAAATTTTGAGCTTCGCAGGCTATTTGTTATTCGCCGCGTTTGCTACCGTCTTTTTCACTCCGCTAAAGCAGCTTGCGAGCAAGAGGAAACTCCAAGCTGTGGCTTGAGCCGATTCTTAAAAAGCTGCGAATGTAAGGCATGAAGTAAGGACGGGGATGCGTGCGGTTAAATTTAAAACCGCCTCATATAGCTGCGCGATATTTTCACTCATCTTTTCGCGTTCAAAATTTACAATACAACCTCGAAGATTATTTTGCAATGCCCTCCTTATCCATACGCTCAAATTTAAAATTCTCGCCGATTTCGTCAAAATTTAGTAGTCGCGTATTGCGTTCGGACGCACATAAATTTAAATCTTTGCCGATTTTTGCTATATTCGCCTAAATTTAATTCCACCTACCTTACTCATCGCGCCGTGCCCAAACCCCAAATTTAACCCCAGCTTAAGCATAAGCTTGTATACTTTGGCTTTAAATTTAAGGCGGCAAATGAGATCACAGAGCGAATTTTTCGGCGTTTTCATCACGCTTCTTGGCGGCGTATTATGGGGATTTAGCAGTGTTTGCGGGCAGTATCTGTTCACGCAAAAGGGCGTTAGCGCCGACTGGCTCGTACCCTACCGCCTAGGCCTCGCCGGGCTTGCGATGGTAGCGTATTACATCGCTCGCTCGCCGCGCCTAGCCTTTGCGCCGCTAAAAGATCGCGTGCTTTTGCCGCAGCTGCTCATCTACGCGTTTTTTGGGCTTATGATGACGCAGTATTCGTACTTTTGCGGTGTCGAGCTCTCAAACGCCGCCGTCGCGACCGTGATCCAGTACTCCGCGCCCGCGCTCATCCTTGCCGTCGTTTGCTTTTTAGAACGACGCGTGCCTAAAAAGGTCGAGCTCATCGCGCTCATTTTCGCGGTGCTGGGCGTCGTGCTGCTCGCCACCCACGGCGATCTTGGCTCGCTGGTTATCAGCGCGGAGGCGCTGGTTTGGTGCCTCATTAGCGCGCTTGGCGTCGTGATTTATAGTCTCATCCCAACGAAGCTAAATCAAAAATACCCCATTGCGCTAAATTTAGGCTGGGGTATGATCATCGGCGGCGGCGTGCTCGCGCTTTACACGCGGGTTTGGCAGCTAGGCGGCGTGAGCGACGCGCAGGGCTTTGCGGCGCTTGCCGCGGTGGTGATCCTGGGCACGATATGCGCGTTTAGCTTTTACATGACGGGGCTAAAGATAATAGGCGCAAGCAGGGCGAGCATGATAGCGTGCATCGAGCCGGTGAGCGCCGCGGCGTTTGCCTATTTTTGGCTGGGGACGGAGTTCGTGTTTCTTGATTTTGCGGGCTTTACGCTCATCATCTCGTGCATATTTTTGCTGGCTAAAGATAGAAAAAAGGCGTAAATTTGGAGGAGAGATGATCTATTTGGCGCAGACCGATACGACGGCGGGATTTTTGAGCAAGGATTTTCGCGAGATAAACGCGCTCAAACGCCGAGCGGCGGACAAGCCCTGCCTCATAACGACGGCAAAGCTTAGCGAGTTAAAAAATCTCGCTCGCGTGCCCGCTAAATTTAAAAACTTAGTGCGCCGCGCAAGAAAAACGACGTTTTTATATCCGAACGCCAAGGCCGTGCGCGTCGTGAAAGGGTGCGCTCACGAGGAGTTTTTGAGCAAATTTGACTGGCTCTACTCCAGTAGCGCAAATTTAAACGGACAAAGCTTCG
>NZ_CALBWL010000028.1 GCF_937973075.1 uncultured Campylobacter sp. | reverse complement strand
CTTGTATTTATGATGAGATTTATAATTTTGAAGAAGGCTTAGCTAAGGTCAAAAAAGACGGTAAATATGGCTTCATAGATAAAACTTGCAAAGAGATTGCTCCTTGTATTTATGGTGAGATTTATGATTTTAAAGAAGGCTTAGCTAAGGTCAAAAAATACGGCAACTATGACGGCGACTATGGCTTCATAGACAAAACCGGCAAAGAGATAGCTCCTTGTATTTATGATGCAGTTGGGGATTTTGAGGAAGGCTTAACTTTGGTTACAAAAGACGAAAAATATGGCTTTATAGATAAAACTGGTAAAGAGATTGCTCCTTGTATTTGTGATGGAGGTTTGTATTTAAAAGAAGGCTTGGTGCGAGTCAAAAAAGATGGTAAATGGGTCTTAATAGATAAAACCGGCAAAGAGATTGCTCCTTGTATCTATGATGATGTCTGGCATTTTGAAGAAGGTTTAGCTCATGTTAAAAAAGATGGTAAATGGGGCTTAATAGACAAAACCGGCAAAGAGATTGCTCCTTGTATTTATCATTATATTGATGATTTTAAAGAAGGTTTAGCTAAAGTCGAAAAAGACGGCGAATACGGTCTCATAGACAAAACTGGCAAAGAGATTGCTCCTTGTATTTATTATGATATTGATGATTTTAAAGAAGGCTTAGCTAAGGTCAGAGAATTCGACAGATATGGCTATATAGATAAAACCGGCAAGGAGATTACTCCCTGCATTTATGGTGAGATTTATGATTTTGAAGAAGGCTTAGCTAAGGTCAAAAAATACGGCAACTATGACGGCGACTATGGCCTCATAGACAAAACCGGCAAAGAGATTGCTCCTTGTATTTATGATCGTATTGATTATTTTGAAGAAGGTCTAGCTAAAGTTAGAAAGGATTACAAATATGGCCTCATAGACAAAACCGGCAAAGAGATAGTTCCTTGTATTTATGATCGTATTTATGATTTTAAAGAAGGTCTAGCTAAAGTTGAAAAGGATTGGAGATACGGTCTCATAGACAAAACCGGCAAAGAAGTCGTTCCTTGTATTTGTAATTATATTGATGATTTTAAAGAAGGCTTAGCTAAGGTCAGAGATTACGACAAATATGGCTATATAGACAAAACCGGCAAAGAGATAATCTCTTGTATCTATGATAAGGTTGATGATTTTAAAGAAGGCTTAGCTGCAGTTGTAAAAGACGGCAAATGGGGTATTATATATAAAACCGGCAAAGAAGTCATCCTTTGTATATATGATGGCGCTTGGGGCTTCCGCGAAGGTTTAGCTTGGGTCAAAAAAGATGGTAAATATGGCCTCATAGACAAAACCGGCAAAGAAGTCATCCCTTTTATTTATGACAAAATATGCTTTTTAGCCGATACCCTGTCTGGCATATACGATCAAGTCATATATTATAAAGGATATGTTAAAGTCAAAAAAGACGGCAAATGGGGCCTGCTGGACGATGAGGATAATGAAATTTTAAAGCCTATGTTCTACGACGAAGTAGAATTCTTGAAAGTTTTAAGCGACGACTACGTCAAAATCATACTGGACGGTCGCGAAACTATCGTCGATAGAAACGGCAAAATAATATCGTAAATTTAAAGGAGAGATAATGGTTAGCGTAGAGCAAGCGATCGAGGATCTGAAAAACGGCAAAATGCTCGTTATGGTCGATGACGTCGATCGCGAGAACGAGGGCGATTTGGTGTTTGCGAGCACATTTAGCAGCGCAGAGAAGGTAAATTTTGCTATCACGCACGCTCGCGGAGTACTGTGCGTGGCGCTTAGCCCGCAGATCGCGCAGCAGCTAGGTTTGAGCCTGATGGTCGATAAAAACACTTCGAGCCACGAGACCGCCTTCACCGTCACGATCGACGCGAAGGATGCCAAGACGGGCGTGAGCGCGTATGAGCGCAATATGACGATCGAGCTGATGTCGCGCGTGGGCGCTCGCGCGGATGATTTCGTTCGCCCGGGACATATCTTCCCGCTCATCGCCAAAAGCGGCGGCGTGCTCGCCCGCACGGGGCACACCGAGGGCTCTACGGATCTGTGCCGCTTGGCGGGGCTTTCGCAAAGCGCCGTGATCTGCGAGATCGTCAAAGACGACGGCGATATGGCGCGCAGGGACGATCTGGAAAAATTCTGCGCGCAGCACGACATCAATATGATCTCGGTCGCGCAGATCGTGCAGTACCGCCTAAAACACGAAACTCTGGTTAAATTTAGCGAGCCAAAAAGCGCTTTGCTGTGCGGCGAGGCGACGAAATTTTACGAGGTGAGCGATCACGAGGGCAACGAGCACCGTGCATATATTTTCGGCGAGCTGGGAAAGAGCGCGCAGACGAACGTGAAATTTCATAAAATTTCAAGCGATCTGGAGTTTTTAAGCGATACGAAATTTAACGATTTCATGCGCGATCTGGACATTTTGCGCAAAGAGGGCGGCGTGCTTTTGATGCTAAAATCCGCGCAAAATCGCGCCGATTTTAAGAGCTTTGGCATCGGAGCGCAAATTTTAGCGCATCTGGGCGTGAGAAAAATTAAAATTTTAAGCAAGAGCGAGCCGAAAGACTACGCGGGGCTTAGCGGTTTTGGGATCGACATAGTTTGATAGCTCATATCGATTTGGACAGCTTCTTCGTCTCTGTAGCGAGGCTTGCCGATCCCGCGCTTGCCGGCAAAAAAATCGCAGTCGTCGGAGGCGGAGACGAGGAGATTTTCGGCGGTAAGAGCGAGCTTGGAAGCGTGATTTTAAGCGCGAGCTATGAGGCCAGAGCGAACGGCGTGCACTCGGCTCAGCCCGTTAAAATCGCGCTCGGACTCTGTCCGCAGCTCATTTTGGTGCGCGCCAGACATGGCGAATACCGAAAAATTTCACGCGAAATTTATGAGTTTTTACTAAACTTTACGCCTGAGATCGAAAAATTTAGCATCGACGAGTTTTTTCTAAATTTACGCGGCACGCCCTACGACGCGGACGCACTGAGCTTTGCTGCGTTTTTACAAAGCGAGATTATGCGCCGCTTTAGCCTTCCGTGCAGCGTAGGCCTTAGCGAAGCAAAACTGATCGCAAAGCTCGCGACTAGCCTTGCTAAGCCCTTCGGCGTGCGGCAAATTTTAAAATCGCAAATCGCGCGCGAGCTATCCGCCGTGCCTGTGGCAAAATTCCCCGGCATCGGCAAAGCGGCGCAAAAAACGCTCGGCAAATACGGCATCGTAAGCTTCGGCGACGCGCTAGGGCACAGAGAAATTTTTGAAAAGATGGGCGCAAACGGCAGGAAAATTTTCGCAGCCCTTAGCGGCGAGGATGAGGGCGAGGTCGTCTCAAAGCGCGAGCGCAAAAGCATCGGCTTTGGGCGCAGCTTCGCGCCGTGCGCCGATCGCAACGAGCTGCGGCGTAAAATTTTAATTTTGGCGCGCCATTTGGCGGGCGAAGTGCTCGCAAGGGGCCTAAAGCCCGCGACGTATGATCTAAAGATCCGCTACAAATCGCGCGAGGAGTTTTCGCATCAGATCAGCCAGGATAGGGCGTTTAGTCTAAGCTTGCTGAGCGAGACCGCGCTTGAGCTGTTTAAGCTCTGCGACGTGAAAAAAGGCGCGCAGATAATCCATGTAGCGCTAAATCTTTCAAATTTTGGTGGCAGATCGGGCGGCTCGCTGCTCTTTGGCGAGATTGATAAAAAGCAGCAGAGCTTAGATCGATCTTTAAGCAGGATTTGGGAAAAATTCGGCATCGAAAAGCTAAAAAAAGCGAGCGAAATTTGATTAAATTTAAAGGAAAAAGATGAAACTAGGCGAGCTATACTCGGTGATCTGCATAATCTTCGCGACGAATTTTAAAGGCGTGATAGATGAGCGGAAGTTGCGCGGCTTGGGCAAAAAGTGGATCATCGTAAATAAAAATATCGAAAACAAAAACGGTCATGAGCTTTGGCAGAAAGTACAGGGCGAGGACTACGCAGCGCTAGGGCGCGATTTTGAGGCGCTAAAAGGGGCGTTTGAGATGGATTTTTTCAAGCTCATAAGCGAAAGCGAAGTGGAGCTGTTTTATGAAAAATGCCGCTTCAAAAAGCCTTTCGTGGAGCTTAAAAGCGCTCATGCGGCCAATATGCTAGCGCTGCTTGCCATGATCTTTAAGCAAAACACGGACGCGAAATCCCATAAAATTTTGACGCTTTATCTGGCGCAATTTATCATTCCTAGCTTTTCCGCGCTTGCTACGCACGTGCAGATAAACGCCAAAAGCAGCTACTACAAGGCGCTCGGGTGGTTTTTGGCGGATTTTTGCCGCGTGGTTAAAGAGACGCTGGGGCTTGGAATTTAAAATTTAGAACGCGCGCTCGGTATTTTTTTGCGTGTTCGACACGGAGAGTGCTGCATAGAGATAGAATTTAAAGCTTGCTTTCTGGATTTCTTGCGTTGTAGTCGGTACAGCTCCTGCGGGTGCGATAAGCTAAGCAAGATAGGCGAATTTTATCTGCATTATCTACGCGGATGCAAAGTATCTACCTTGCTGTTTTGTGCGTCGGCGTTTGTCCATCGCGCGTCGTTTTGAATTCTGCGCGGCATTCGGTATTTTGCGCATGTGCCGTTCGACGTTTGTTTTGCGCGCACTGCGAGTTTTGCTCGGCGTCCGGTGCTCTTGTTTTGCGCCGCCTGCATTAGGGTACTGCGTGCTTTGTCCGCGTCGCGTCGTTTTGCGCTTTGGCGTCTTGCGTGTCGCTTTGTATGTCGTCTGGTACCGCCGCTCGGTGCTTTACGTGTGGCGCCTTGCGTCCCATCTGGCGTCGTCGCTTGAAATTTCATGCGAGGTGGCCTGTGCATCGTTTGACGCTATCGCTAGGATTCGCGTCTTACGTGTTTCGCGCGTGCGATCGAGCGTTCGAAAACTAAGTTTGGCGCCTAGCGCTTGCGTCGCTTTGCGTCTTTTGCCGAGCGTTCGCCACGCAGCGTCCGATGCGCGCCGTTAAATTTTAAAATTTAAAACAAAGGAAAAATTTGAATTACTGGAACGAAATTTACGCCCACTTTGATCCCGTGGCATTCAGTGCGTTTGGCATAAACGTGCACTGGTACGGCATTATGTATGTTTTGGCGCTACTTACGGCGCTATTTATCGCCAAGTATTTCGTGCGAAAAGACGGCCTTGACTTCAGCGATAAGATGCTTGATCGCTACTTTATCTGGGTCGAAGTGGGTGTCATTTTGGGCGCGCGGCTGGGATATATCGCGATTTATTCGGGCGAGGCGGCGTGGTATTTCAGCCATCCGTGGCAAATTTTCAACCCCTTTCATAACGGCGAGTTCGTGGGCATTCGCGGTATGAGCTATCACGGCGCGGTCGTCGGATTCGTGATCGCGACGGTTTGGTTTTGCAAAAAATTTAAAACCGATATGTGGGCGCTGCTCGATCTCGTGGCGCTTAGCGTGCCGCTTGGGTATTTTTTCGGACGCGTGGGAAATTTTTTAAATCAGGAGCTTTTCGGGCGCGAGACGAGCGAGCCGTGGGGGATTTTGGTAGGCGGCACGTTGCGTCACCCAAGCCAGCTTTACGAAGCGGTTTTGGAAGGACTGGTAATTTTCGTGATTTTATTTTTCTACCGTAAATTTAAGAAATTTAACGGCGAGCTGATATGCCTGTATGCGATGCTATATACGGCGTTTAGATTTTTCGTAGAATTTTTTAGGCAGCCGGATGATGGGCTTGGTTTTATATTTTTAAATTTATCGATGGGGCAAATTTTATCTTTAGTTATGTTTTTGATAGCAGTTTTCTTAAAGCAGTCTTTGAAGAAAAAACTAATTTGCAGAAATTAAATTAATCTAAAGTTAAAAAGTAATATAATCTCTTTACAAAAATGTAAATTTTCGTTTAGCGGGGATTTATAATCATCTTTTTTAAGGAGAACCTATGCTAGGTCGCATTGAAGGCTTTACGGGCAGATCCATAGACGGCAAAAAGAGCCGCATTATGGCTTTGCAAGACGTGGCGCAAAGCATCAGCGGGCTGATTTTGGCCTGTTTTATGCTGTGTCATATGATATTTACCGGCACGATTTTGATCGGTAAGGGCGCGTTTGAGGGCGTCGTACATTTCGCCGAACCGGGCGGAATTTATTTCGTTACAAACATCGTCGCTTTTGTAATTTTCGTGATTTTCGTGATTCACGCGTTTTTGGCTATGAGAAAATTTCCGGCTAACTACGCCGCTTACAGAGCGTTTAAAGCGCACAAAATGCGAATGAAGCATTGCGATACGACGCTTTGGTGGTTTCAGTTTTGGACGGGATTTTTCCTATTTTTCTTTGCGGCGGCTCATATTTTAATGATCGTATTCGGTCCGAAAATTACTGCAGATCTTGCTATCGCGAGATTCGGACAGCTTCATTTATTTTATTTTGTTTTATTGATTTTCGTAGTAACTCACGCTAGTATTGGAATTTATAGGCTTTATATGAAATGGATTAGCATAGACGGCACGAAGGCGGAAATTCAAAGGAAAAGAGCCCTCATCAAAAAGACGGTTTTCATCGTTTGGGGTGCATTTTTCTTGCTTTCGATAATCGCCGATTTCAAATGGTTAAGTTTAGAATAGGGAGTTTAGAATGAATGTAATATATTGCGATTCTTTAGTTATTGGCGGCGGTTTGGCGGGCTTAAGAGCTGCGATCGCTACCGGTGAGAAGGGGCTTAGCACCATCGTTTTGAGTCTGATCCCAGTTAAGCGCTCGCACTCTGCCGCAGCTCAAGGCGGTATGCAGGCGTCTCTGGGAAATTCCAAGATGAGCGAGGGCGACAATGAGGACGTGCACTTTGCCGATACCGTAAAAGGTAGCGACTGGGGCTGTGATCAGGATGTTGCTAGGATGTTTGCACAAACGGCACCTAAGGCGATCCGCGAACTTGCGGGCTGGGGCGTTCCTTGGACTAGGATTACTAGAGGTGAGCGAAGCGCTATTATCAATGCTCAAAAAACCACGATTACCGAAAAAGATGAGGTTCACGGGCTTATCCACAGCCGTGACTTCGGCGGCACGAAAAAATGGCGAACCTGCTATACCGCCGATGCTACGGGACATACTATGCTTTTTGCCGTTGCAAACGAAGCGTTAAAGCATAATGTCGATATTCACGACCGCAAGGAAGCGATCGCGCTAATTCATGCAAATAACCGTTGCTACGGCGCAATCGTGCGCGATTTGGTTACCGGCGAGCTGATCGCATACGTCTCAAAGGGCACGCTAATCGCTACCGGCGGCTACGGCAGAGTTTATAAACACACCACAAACGCCGTCGTTTGCGAGGGTATAGGTGCTGCTATCGCGCTTGAGACCGGCGTCGCGCAGCTTGGAAATATGGAAGCGGTGCAGTTTCACCCTACGCCTATCGTTCCGAGCGGAATTCTGCTTACCGAGGGTTGCCGCGGCGACGGTGGAATTTTACGCGATGTGGACGGCTACCGCTTTATGCCGGATTATGAGCCCGAGAAAAAGGAGCTTGCTAGCCGCGACGTCGTAAGCCGCCGCATAATGGAGCACATAAGAAAAGGTAAGGGCGTCAAAAGCCCTTACGGCGAGCACGTTTGGCTTGACATATCGATCCTTGGACGCGAGCATATCGAGAAAAATTTACGCGACGTGCAAGAAATTTGCGAGATTTTCAACGGCATCGATCCTGCTGACACCGAGGTGATAACCGACGAGCAGGGCAGGAAGCGCGGCAAGGGCTGGGCTCCGATCCTTCCTATGCAGCACTACTCGATGGGCGGCATCAAAACAAAAGCCACGGGCGAGAGTCCAACGCTAGCTGGACTTTTCAGCGCCGGCGAGGCTGCGTGCTGGGATATGCACGGCTTTAACCGCTTGGGCGGAAATTCCGTCGCCGAAACCGTCGTCGCGGGCATGATCGTGGGCGAGTATTTTGCGGAGTATTGTCAAGGACACGACGTCGATATCAATACACATGATATCGAAAAATTCGTAGATAAAGAGAAAAATTACATTAAAAGCCTGCTTGAAAAAGAGGGTAAATTTAACGTATTCGAGATAAAAAACAAGATGAAAGACGTTATGTGGGAGCACTGCGCGATCTTCCGCACCGGCGAGGGATTAGCCAAAGCCGTAAAAGAGCTTGAGGAGCTTTACAAGCAGTCCTTAGACGTCAAAGTAAGTAATAAAGAGCTTTTCGGAAATCCTGAGCTTGAGGAGGCTTACCGCGTGCCGAAGATGCTAAAGCTTGCGCTTTGTATCGCCAAGGGCGCGCTTGATCGCACCGAAAGCCGCGGCGCACACTTCCGCGAGGATTATCCGAAACGCGACGATCTAAACTGGCTAAAACGAACGCTTGCAAATTGGAAAGAGGGCGATACTATGCCTACTCTAAGCTACGAGCCGCTTGATATTATGAAGATGGAGATGCCGCCTGCATTCCGCGGATACGGCGCCAAAGGCAATATCATCGAGCATCCCGACAGCGCCGTGCGCCAAAAAGAGGTCGATGAAATTCGCGAGAAAATGCAAGCCGAGGGCAAGGGCAGATATGAAATTCAAGAGGCATTGATGCATTATGAATTGCAGCCAAAATATAAAGCACCTAACGAAAGAGCAGGTATAGGATATGAGTAGAAAAATAACAATAAAGGCATTTAAGTATAATCCGCTAAGCAAAATTTCAAAGCCGCACTTCGCTACTTACGAGCTCGAAGAGACCGACGGAATGACGCTGTTTATCGCGCTTAACGTGATTCGTGAGAAATTTGATCCCGAGCTAAGCTTCGACTTCGTTTGCCGCGCGGGTATCTGCGGTAGCTGCGGTATGCTCGTAAACGGCAAGCCGCAGCTTGCGTGCCGCACGCTTACCAAGGACTATCCGGATGGCGTGATCGAGCTTATGCCTCTTCCGGTTTTCAAGCTGCTAAAAGACCTCAGCGTCGATACGGGCAACTGGATGAATGCGATGAGCAAACGCGTAGAGAGCTGGATCCACACCGATCACGAGACCGATATCTCAAAGCTTGAGGAGAAGGTCGAACCGGAGGTCGCGCAGGAGGTTTTCGAGCTGGATCGCTGCATCGAGTGCGGTATCTGCGTAGCTGCATGCGGCGTAGCGATAATGCGAAAGGATTATATTGGCGCCGTCGGTATTAACCGCGTAGCGCGCTTTCAGATCGATGCGCTGGATAAGCGAACCGATGAGGATTTTTACGAGCTAATCGGCGATGATGACGGAGTATTCGGCTGTATGACGCTGCTAGGCTGCGAGGACAACTGTCCTAAGCACCTTCCGCTTCAAAGCAAAATCGCCTATATCCGCCGCAAGCTTGCCGCTCAGGGCAAATGCGGCTGCGGCAAATAAAATTTAAGCGGGATATTCCCGCTTAAATTTATCTTCCAATTTTATAAATTTTACCTCGATAGACAAATTCCAAAATGCTTGAGTCAGACAAGCGAAGTAGCTTTAAATTTAATACTATCCCAAGCGATAAAGAAGTAAAATACGAAATCGCTTAAGATCGCTAGCGAGGGATAAGGATGAACGAAGCAGAGCCCAAAGAGCTAAAGAAAATTCTAAATGAACGGCGTCAAAATTTAGAGCAGAGCTCTAGGAATAGTTTTAATCTTGAAAGCTTAAAATACCCAATTCATATAAACGGAATCTGGAACTAAAAAATTGTCTAGAAATTTTAATGATAGAAATTCCAATATAAATATGAATACCTATTGTAAAAAAGAGTTAATAATAAAGGATTTTAGTGCTTTAATAGGTTTTTTCCAATTTTGTATATTAGTATTGATCATAATACTTTCTCAAATAGGAATATTGTCTAATTTTGGTGTTGAAAAATTTTCCAAATCAGAAGATTCTTATTTTTTCATTATTTTTTGCACTATTATTCCATTTATTAGAATTATTGAGCGCGATAAACCATTTAATAGGCACTTTATAATTTTTAACGAAAAATTTATTTCGGTAGAAGTCGAAGGAATAAAAATCTTCCGAATAAATCTAGATGAAATTATTAAGATATCTAAAAATATGGATACTAGGACTTCTACACCAGAATATTTTCCAATTTCAAAAGAACTCTTCTATTTCTGTATATTTGCTACTATAATAACAATGATCTTATTTGTTTTTAAAGACTTTATAGTTGTATTTATATTGTTGACCACAATATTCATTCTTCCAAAGAATTTAATTTGTACTGTAATTGGCGGCTTGGAAGCAAACAAAATATATGATCGTTTGGCAATATATTCTAAAGATGGCATCATAATAAATATTTTTATAAATTCTAATAAAGATTATTTGTGGAATTAAAGAGATACTTTTTATTACATAAGAGTATTAATATAGATAATGTTAGAAAAGAATTTATGATATTTCACAAGGAGTTTAAACATGGATAAGAGAGAATTAAATGCGCAAATTGAGCTTGATCGCGCAGAAAAAGAATTTGTAAAATTTAAAGATAGTGCTCTGCTATTTTGTAATATAATTGAAGCTATGTTTCGTAAATTTAATATCCACTTAAGCTACAAAAGGCAAAATAGGCAAGCTTTCGAAATCGCTAGTGAGGGATAAGGATGAACGAAGCAAGGCTTGAAGAGCTAAAGAAAATTCTAAACGAACGACGTCAAAATTTAGAGCAAGGCTCGCAAGAAAATTCTGACGCTCAAAATTTTGATGTCTTAAATTTTAATACTTCAAAATCCGATACCTCAAATTCAAATGCTTCGAATTTCGATGCCTCAGATTTAAACAATAAAAATTCTAAAGCTTTAAATTCTAATGACAAAAATTCAGACGGTCCAAATTTAAACGCAGAGCGTGGTAGAAAATTTCAAAATTTAGATCCAGACAATGCTACTTTATTTAAAAATTCTAAGACCAGAGATTACGATAAAGAGCCGATAATCATCAAAAATTATGAAAAATTTTTTGTTTATGCGCGGCTTTTTATAATTCTTCCGACATCAGGTCTGCCGCTATTTCTTATTCGAGATATTATAGACTTCGGATATATCAATACATACGAATATTTGCTGTCCTGCATGGCGCTATTACTGATCGCCGTTATTACTTATATCTTTACCGTAATACGCAATAAACGCGAAATAAGATTTACCGATCAATATATAGAATTTTTAGATAAAGGGGTCGTTAAAAGGCAGTGCAAAGTGGAAGAGGAAGTATTGCGTAGAAATTTTTCAACTGAAAATTTTCGCACCTCATCTTTTATTGTGCTAGTTGTATTATGTGTCGGTTCTCTGGGTCTTTTCTTGGTAGCGCTAATTTTTATGTATATAACCAATATGCTTCTAAAACTAATCGTCTATTTCTATATTAACCACTCTTTAAAGGGATTTAAAATTTTCCCGTTTATAAAAGTCGCCAGACCTGGATATGGCAAGTATCTATACAATGCCGTTGCTATATCGGCACACTACTATTTGATTTATTTATATAGCAGCGAAATTTACAACGAAGTTAAAGAGTACTTTTTGCAGAAAAATATAAATATAGACTATATTAAAAAGGACTATACGGTTTTTATCTAGGAGGATATGCGAAGGGGCGGTAAATTTAAAACTAAAATTTCAATATTTTATGGTAGCCGCCACTAAATTTCGTAGCGATACCGAGTATAAATACGGTAAATTTAGCGCTAAATTTTATGCGTAGAAGCGCTTGTTGAAATTCTAGCCGCCTGTCGCTGGAATAAAATTTCGTCGGTAGAATTTCACCTCTGCGACATTTCTACGCGGAATTCTATCGGTAAAATTCCGTATGCAAAATTTTGCGCCTAAACTCTCTTAAACCTCGCCCTGCGAATTTCGCTCGGGCGAAATTGCCTTGTGAAATCCCACCCGTTTATATTCGGCTAAGCTCACACTCGGTAGTATTTGTCATTTTATTTGCGGAGGTTGCTTTGAAAGAGATAAAATCCAAGCTCATCATAGCGTGCTTGGTTGTTACGGCAGGCCTATTTTTCTTGATCGCAGGCAGTGCACTTATGGATAGATCCGAAACTCAGCTCGCACAAAATTCCACGGCAAGCCGCGCCGCGACCTCCGGCAACTCCTCCAATCGACCGCTAACGGACGAGGATCGCGCTGCACGAGCGAGGTACCGGTACGAAAGGCTGGGCGCCGAGTTAGATTTGGACGAATGCGTAGTGCATGGCGATGAGCGAATGGAGTATTTCTGCAAGCTTTTGCGCTCCAAGGACACTGCGCGTATTCTGGCATTTATGCGAGAGCAGCGCATCACCGCGGGCGATCCGCTGCATTTTGGCATAACGGCGATAATGTATTCTAGCTTTTACAACGATGCAAACACCACCGAGGAGCTGATCTATCACGGAGCGGATATCAACCGCACGGACGATTTTTCTCATTCGGCGCTAAGCTATGCCATCGAAAATAACTCTACCGCCGCCGCGGAAGTTCTACTTAAGCACGGAGCTAGCTTTTCTAGCGTTAAATATGTTCGTCCGTGGCTTACGACTCCGGGACGCTGCGATTCCTATTTGGTCGCCGATACTAGCGATGCGCAGGTAAGGGAATATTACGAAACGCCTAAAAGCGAGGGTACTAGCGCGGTATCTGATCCGCTCTATTACGCCGTAGCAGGCGGATTTTTGCAGATGACGGAGCTTATGCTTAGCAGCGGTGTAAGACCTGAGATTACCGCTTGGACGGACGATAATTGTATTGCTTTTACGCTCAAACACCGCAAAGATAAGCGGCAGCCGAACTGCTCCATCTATCAGATGCTGCCGCAACGATATGACGTGAGTATGCTAAATTTGCTGCTTAAATACGATTTGGCAGGACTTCCGGACGATGAGCGTATTCGAAAAAAATACGATGACTGCCGTAAGGATTTGGATACGTTGAGGAAGTATAAGAAAATATACCTAGAGCATATGGATGATTATTGTTACGATGAGATTATTTTGGTTTGGAGCTGGTTGGATAGCTTTAATTATGATATGGTCAGGTTTACTATGGCGGAGCAGCCAAAGGATTGGGAAAAGGGTGCAATCCGGCTTAACAGAGGCTCGCTGCCCGATCTTAATAGATGCGGCTCGGTAACGCCGAATACGGCGCTGCTGGGTATCTACGATACTCTTATAAAGCGCTATTCCGCGCTCTGCGGCGATGAGCTTAAGGGTGCGGGCGGCTTTGATCTGGATAAATTTTTTAGATATTCGCACTTAAAAGGCTTGGAATTTGATCTTAAAATAGAGTATGAGGGCAAGGTGATAAGAGTGGAGGAGTATGATAAAATTTTAAGGCGCGATGCGTCTAAGCAGCTAGAGCAAGCGGGTTCCAAGACTGCAGATACCGCGTCTGCCAATAAGTAAAATTTCGTAAAGCTTTTGGATATGATCGCTACGTATTTGGCAAAATTTTATAAAATTTTAATGATTTTAAATTTGCGTCAAGCTTTTTTTGTTTTTTAAATTAAATTTTACTTAAATTTATGAATGCGATGCTGTTAAATTTAGCAGTTATTACAGTCTTTAATCTCGAAGTTCAACAAATTCGTTTTCGCTATGTAGGTTTGTTTAATCTACAGAAATTATTTCTTAGCATCTTCAAGCTCCATAAGATAATCTTTAAATTTCGCATTCCTTAGATATATCCGCAGTAAATTCCAAAAAGTATGATCTAAATTAAGATCCTTTTTCGTCAGATCTTTAAAATATTCGAGCGGCTTGCCATATTTATAAATAAGATTAACCGCATTATCGTCGTTTCTCTTTAATATCTTGATCATCGCATATAGCATCTATAATTTATATAAGATCGCGAAATATCATGGTTCTTATATTAATATGAGATAAATTTATATATAGCAGATCTCATAATTTATGAAATTTATAATGTTAAATATGGGCTAGAAATATAAAATTTTAAAATATTACAAATTCTAAGCCTAAACTTCTATCAATAATTTTTATTATTTAATGAATATTTTAATTTATATATGTATAATTACAAACAAATTTTATTAGAAAGGAATAAATATGAAAAAACTAACCACTACTTCGGGTAATCCTATCGCGGATAACCAAAACTCCCTTACCGCAGGCAGCCGCGGCGGTATAATGTTGCAAGATTATCAGCTACTTGAGAAACTAGCCCATCAAAACAGAGAGCGTATCCCTGAGCGCGCCGTTCATGCAAAAGGTAGCGCCGCATACGGAACATTGGAGATTACGCACGACATCTCACGATATACTAAAGCCAAAGTATTGCAAAAAGGCGAGAAAACAAGGCTGCTTTTGAGATTTTCTACCGTTGCCGGTGAGGCTGGAGCAGCTGATGCTGAGCGCGACGTAAGGGGCTTTGCGATTAAATTTTACACCAAAGAGGGCAACTGGGATTTGGTCGGAAACAACACTCCCGTCTTTTTTGTAAAAGACCCGTATAAATTCCCGGATTTTATCCACACGCAAAAGCGTGATCCTCGCACACATCTCCGTTCAAATGAGGCAGCATGGGACTTTTGGAGCTTAAGCCCTGAGAGTATGCATCAAGTAACTATCCTGATGAGTGACCGCGGTATTCCGGCAAGTTACCGTCATATGCACGGATTTGGTAGTCATACATATAACCTTATAAATGACAAAAACGAAAGATTTTGGGTTAAATTTCATTTCAAAACTCGCCAAGGCATTAAAAATTTAACCAACGCTCAGGCCTCACAGATCATTGCAAAAGATCGAGAGAGCAATCAACGCGACCTTTTTGAGAGTATAGAAAAGGGCGACTTTCCAAGCTGGGATTTTAAAATTCAAATAATGACTCTACAGCAGGCAAAAGAGGTCAAATTTAACCCCTTTGATCTAACCAAAACTTGGCCTCATAAGGAGTTCCCGCTCATCGACGTGGGCGTCATGACGCTAAACGAAAATCCGAAAAATTATTTCAATGAGGTTGAGCAGGCCGCATTTAGCCCGTCAAATATAGTACCTGGTATCAGCTTTAGTCCCGATAAGATGCTGCAAGCAAGGATATTCAGCTACCCCGATGCTCAAAGATATCGTATCGGCACGCACTACGCGCAGCTAGATGTTAATCGTCCTGTAAGCGAGGTCAATACTTACGTCGTGGGCGGCGCGATGAATAACGGAATGTACGAGCTTGACGATAAGGCTTACTATGAGCCTAACAGCTTTGGCGGTGCCAAAGAGGATCGTGCTTTGTTAGAGCCTGATATAAGCATAGAAGGCGCGATGCAAAGATACGATCACAGAGTCGAGGATCAGGATTATTATTCGCAACCTAGAGCGCTTTTTGAGTTAATGAGCGACGAACAAAAATCGCAGCTTTTCAGCAATATCGCAGATAGCATGGAGGGTGTGAGCGAAGCGATAAAAGAGCGCGCGATAGGACATTTTGAAAAAATTTCCGCTGACTATGCAAATGGCGTAAGAGCCGCTTTGAAAGCAAAAAATTGACGAGCTTAACGCAGGCCGAGGAGCAAAGATATGGTGAGCTTTGCGCTATAGCGCTTGATTTTGCCAGGCGAGATGATGCTGACGAGCTAGAAAAGATGATAAAAGCCGGTCTTAGCGTAAATTTAAAATCCGCCAAAGGCGACACGCTTTTAATGCTGGCTAGCTACAATAACGCGCTAAAGACTGTAAATATGCTGCTCTCAAACGGCGCCAGAGTCGATGAGCGTAATGACCGCGGGCAAACTCCGCTCGCGGGTGCGGCCTTTAAAGGGCATTTGGAGGTAGTCAAAGCTCTCGTAGACGCCGGCGCGGACGTAGAGGCTACGAGTGGTCTTGGTATGACACCATATGCCTTTGCCGTGATGTTTGGTAGGAGTGAAACGGCAAAATTTTTACTAAGCAAGCGTAAAAAGCAGGGATTGCTACAAAAACTGGCGGTTAAATTTTTAGGAATTTTCGCCAAAAAGAGCGCGAGAGCGGTTTAAATTTGATATGCCTTGATATTTGGCGGTTTAAAATTTGGCATATTTTAGGGCTCACATAGGGCGAACTTTCGGAGATTTTACCAAAAAGATGCAAGGATAGTTTGAAATTTGGCGTACCATTTCTAATCCTTAGAATTTTAAGCTTCCCTTGCTTATCTGGTACGCAGGTATAGTGTCGTTTTTCGATATGCCAATAACACAAGCCCTCTTCGTTTATCTAATATGGCGCGCTCTTTTATGACTATAAACGGCGCGCGGTTTTGGGCTATAATTTAACTCTCTGCCGGCTTAGGAGATAGAATTTTATATTGTTCATTCGTCTGCTTCGCTAGTTTAGTGGTGTTTAGTTGCGCCTGCGTTATTTTGCTAACGCCGTCTGTCTAATTTGCATTTTTCCCTCCATCTGCTTTGCTGCGCCTCCCATTTTGTATGAATTTAGCAGGTCTTGTTGGCTTCGCGCGTGGACTCAATTTTTACGATGAAATTTGGTATGATTTATTGTGATCCTTGTGGCAAGACTATAAATTTTCCTTTGAATTTTTGCAGAGTTTGTAAATTTTTAAGATTTTTCAGCGCGCTTGGAATTTTATTGATTTTTGGATCGAGCTTGTCTTGTAGCTGTATTTGGCTTAGTACTGCGGCTAAATTTTACCATTTTAGGTTCATCGATTAAGCCTTTTATGCCGAGCCGATTATTATATGTAGCCTAATTTTGATATCTTAAGGATCGCGACTATAAGCTCTTAAATTCCATCTCCAGCTGCTTGCGCCAGTCTTGCAGCGAGCGTTCTGCGCCCGCGGCGTATTTTTCGATAAGCGCGTCCGTTTTATTGAGAAACTCAAATAGCTTGCCCTCCCACACGGCGGGGTTTAGGTTGCTTTGATGCATCGTTTTGATATAAACTAACTCCTTACTAAGGGCCTCAAGCTCGCCTAGATAGCTCTCGCGAGCCCCCTCATCGCGCAGCTCTAGCCGCTCAAGAGCTCGCAGTTTGTCCTCTAAAATATCGCAAAATTTCACATACCTTTGCGAGCTAAGCTCTGGGTCTGCGGCGTCTGCACGAGCGGAAGCTTTTTGGACCTGAAAATACACGAGCGCACCCACCGCAAGGGCAACTGCGAACATCAAAGCGAAATTAGCCATTTTTTCTCCTTAAGCCGTCCAGGCCCACGACCGCGAGCCCGAACCAAATTAGCGAAAAGCTTAAAATTTTGTAAGTCTCAAGCTCCTCGCCGTAGATAAATACCGCGATTAGCATACTCATGCTGGGGCTGATGTATTGCATAAAGCCGATCGTAGATAGCGGCAGATACTGCGTGCTTACAGCGAAGGTAAGCAGCGGCAAAATCGTAATCAGTCCGCTTGCAAACAGCAGCGCGCCGCTTACGTTAAAGCCGAAGGCGCCGCTTCCTTTCAGCGCGCAGTAGATCAGAAACGCAAGCGCAGGCAGCAGCATCAGCGTCGTCTCGCAAAACAGCCCCTCAAAGCTAGGCACGCTTACTTTTTTGCGAATGAGGCCGTAAAATGCAAAGCTAAGCGGCAGCACGAGCGAGATTATCGGCAGCCTGCCTAGCGCGTAAATTTGCACGCCGATCGCTGCAAAGGCTAGCAGCAGGGAAAGCTTGGCCGCCGTACTTAGCCGCTCGCGTAGAAACAAAGCGCCCAAAAGCACCGAAAATAGAGGATTTATGAAATATCCGAGACTCGTGGCTAAAATTTGATCGGAATTTACCGCGTAGATATAAATACCCCAGTTTGTGCTGATAAGTAGTCCCGTACAAAGCAGCGTGAGAGCGATTTTAGGGGTGCTAAGAAGCCGCGCGACGTTTTTTAAACGGTGCGTAAAGCAGAGAAAAACAAGCAGCAGCGCGAAGGACCAAACGACGCGATGCGCTAAAATTTGCACCGCGTCCACGTCCTTTATGAGCTTGAAAAATATCGGGAAAACGCCCCACATAAAAAAGGTCGCAAATGCAAGCATTAGCCCTTTAGTGCGGTTTTCTTCCATAAAATTCCTTCCAAATTGCCTAAAGGCGCTATTTTAAGATTTTTTGGGTTAATAAAAGCTTATTTGGGTATAATCGCAAGATTTAGGAAATTTAAGGAGTGGATATGAGTTGGAGTAGGACGTCGTGGAAAGATTATAAAATTTTACAGCAGCCGATTTATCAGGATGAAAGTGCGGTGCAGGTCGCTAAAGAGCGCCTTTACAAGCTGCCGCCGTTAATTTTTGCGGGCGAGGTTCGCAACCTAAAAGCCGAGCTCGCGCGCGCCAGCGAGGGCAAATCGTTTTTGCTTCAAGGCGGCGATTGCGCGGAGAGTTTTAATGATTTTAGCGCGAATAATATCCGCGATATGTTTAAGGTAATGCTTCAGATGGCGATCATTCTTACCTTTGCAGCGGGTCGCCCCGTCGTGAAGGTAGGTCGTATCGCAGGGCAGTTCGCAAAGCCACGCAGCAGCGACTTCGAAGAGGTTGGCGGCGTGAGCTTGCCTAGCTACCGCGGCGACATAATCAACGGATTTGAGTTTAGCGAAGCGGCGCGCAAGCCGGATCCTGCGCGCATGATCGAGGCGTATCATCAAAGCGCTTCGACGCTGAATCTGCTCCGCGCCTTTTCTCGCGGCGGTCTTGCGAACCTGCACGAGGTGCATAAGTGGAATTTGGGCTTTTTGAAAAAGGGCGAGCTGGAGGCTAAATTTAACGAGCTGAGCGATGAAATTTCGCGCACGCTTAAATTTATGGAGGCATGCGGACTGAGCGCCGCGAATTCTCCGAGCCTTGCCGAGACGGTGCTTTACACCTCGCACGAGGCGCTGCTGCTGCACTATGAGGAGTGTCTGACGCGCATCGACAGCACCAGCGGCGATTGGTACGATTGCTCGGCGCACATGCTTTGGATCGGCGAGCGCACGCGCGGCGCGGACGATGCGCACGTGCATTTTTTAAGCGGTATCAAAAACCCTCTCGGCGTCAAGATCGGCCCTAGCGGCACTGCGGATGAAATTTTGCGCCTTTGCGACAAGCTCAATCCGCAAAACGAAGCAGGCAGGCTAAACGTCATCATCCGCATGGGCGCGGATAAGATCGGCGCGCGGCTGCCGCAAATTTTACGCGAGCTAAAGCGCGAGGGCAGGGCGATCCTATACAGCATCGATCCGATGCACGGCAACACCGTCAAGGCCGCGAACGGCTACAAAACGCGCGAATTTTCTAAAATTTTAAGTGAGGTTCAGAGCTTTTTTGAGATCCACGCCGCGGAGGGCACGCATGCGGGCGGTATCCATCTTGAGATGACCGGTCAAAACGTCACCGAGTGCACGGGTGGCTCGTTTAACGTGACGCAAGAGACGCTAAAACAGCGCTACGAAACGCAGTGCGATCCGCGCCTAAACGCAGATCAGGCGCTAGAGCTTGCGTTTTTGCTCGCCGATAATCTAAAAAAGGCGGAGTAGCCCGCCTTTTGTTGCGCGTAAGATTCGGTCGCGGCTTGGAATTTTAGTCGTAGTTTTAGGCGTTTTGACGTAAGCCGACGCTGCGACCACGCTTTACGTTCTAAATTTAATCGTAGCTTGGCGCGGGTGATTTAAATTTATGTAACTCTAAATATAGAGCGGCTTTGGGCGCAGTCTCGCAGCGATCAAAATATATACAATTAAAATTTATACTTCGCGCTAAAACGTAAGCCGCATAAGCCCGCCGCCCAAATACGAGCAATTGAAAATTTTTGCGGCGTCGCGCCCTGATAAAATTTCTTTTTGCAGAGACTTGCAAACTTCTTGGCGGCTAAATTTAGCCCCGTGAGCTCGCGGCTTAAAATTTTAAATACGCTCTGCATAGAATTTTAAAATTTGCGCCGCCGTGAAATTTTAAAAATTTAGCGCTAAATTTACAACCCGCGGAATTTCATCTTTAAATTTCGCCGTGTAAATTTTGATCGCTCGCTGCTGTGGGCGCGCCGCTTATCTGTGTGTGCTCAAGCTAGCGGAAGACTGAGCGGTAAATATAGCGACACAAGCCCCGTCTTTTTGCGCATAGCGTGAAGATCGTAGCTGCGTTATCGCGGTATTTATTTGGCATAGATACGGCACAAAAGCTTCTTGCTTGAGATTGGTGCGATAAACACACGCCGCCGCAGCGCGTGTTCGTCACCCACAAACTTTCGTTTAATCCCTGATGATGCGATAGATTAAGCGGAACAGACTTTGCATCCGTTTAAAATTTCAGAGCACGATTTCGCCGTGAAATTTTAATAGAAAATCTACGCTCCTGCCGTTAAATTCCAGGCTGAAATTTTACCTTTTGAGTTTATGCCGCCTCACCGCTATAAAATTCCATGTCTTAAATTTAAAGCAAAATTCTGCGGCGCAATGAAATTTCAAAATTTCGTTACGGTAAATTTTGTGCTCTAAAATTTCATCCATGAATGTAGAATTTTAAGTCGGCAAATATAAAATTTGAGATAGGCAAAGTTTGCTGCCGTATCGTGTACTGCGCCGCGAAATACTACTCTACATAATCTGCGCCTAACCTCATAAATTTCGTCGTGCAAAATTTATACAGAATTTACGCGGAGTTCTTGCTGCCGTGCGCTGCTTCGCTTCGTTACTTTGAGCGCGGTTTATTGAGTTTTAGTGCGACTACGGCGATTGCGACGTTTGCGTCGTGCGTGATGCTAAGGCTTGCGGATTTGATATGAAATTTTTTACGGATTTTTTTACGGATTTTTAAATGCGGTGCGCCCAGGGCGTCTTTGTAAATTTTAGCGTCTTTAAAGCCGAATTCCGCGCCGATGCCAGTGCCTAGCGCCTTGCTAAGCGCCTCTTTGGCGGCATAGATGCCCGCGATACTTTCGTCGCGCAGCGCGGAGGAGCGTTCGGATTTTTTCAAAATACGCTTTAGAAATTTCGCTCCGTATTTTGCGCGCAGCGCCGCGATCCTGCGCACCGCGGTTATGTCCGTGCCGATCTTTATCACGGTCTGGCGCCCCGCGGTTTAAATTTAATCACGATTGCAGGCTCTCTTTAATCTCGATGTCGATGATCTTATCGCCCTGTCTGATCGCGTCCAAAACCGCCAGGCTAGGCTGATCCACGATTTGTCCAAACACCGTGTGCACGCCGTCTAGGTGCGGCTGCGCGCTGTGGCAGACGAAAAACTGACTCCCGCCCGTATCGCGCCCCGCGTGCGCCATCGAAAGTGCGCCGCGCACGTGCTTGTGCTTTTGGCGGTCGCATTCGCACTTTATGCGCCAGCCGGGACCTCCCGTGCCGGTGCCGCGCGGGCAGCCGCCTTGGATTACGAAATTTGGAATTACGCGGTGAAAATTTAGCCCCTTGTAAAATCCGCTGCGAGCAAGGCTAGCGAAATTCGTAACCGCCTGCGGGGCTTCGCCTGCGAAAAGCTCCAGCTTCATATCGCCCTTTTCGGTTTTTATCACGGCGTATTTATCGCGCGCCAAAGCCGCTGCGTCGATGTCGTAAATTTTTAAGCTTTCCATTTTTTCTCCTATGCGATGTTGGTGTAAACTGCCTGCACGTCGTCGTCGTCCTCTAGCCGCTCGAGCAGCGCGTCTATGTCGCCCAGCTGCTCCTCGCTAAATTCGTGCTTTTCGTTGGCGACGAATTTTAAGCTTGCGCTGATGATCTCAAGCCCTATCTTTTCGATCCCCTCGTTTAGAGTGCCGAAGCTCTCGTATTCGCCGTAGATTAGAAGCGTCTTTTCGAGCTCGCCCTTATCGTTTTCAAACTCGTTGATCTCAAGCTCGCTAAGACCGAAGTCGATGAGCTCAAGCTCCAGCTCCTCGATGTCGCGGCTCGGTAGCTTAGTCTCAAAAACGGCCTTGTGCGAAAACATAAATTTCAAACTGCCGCTCGGCAAAAACTCGCCCTTAGCTTTGTTTAAAATCGACTTAACGTTCGCGACGGTGCGGGTCGGGTTATCGGTGGCGCATTCGATTATTAAAAGCGCGCCGTGCGGCGCCTTGCCGTCGTAAAAGATCGTTTTGATATCGGCGCTATCCTTGCCGCTAGCGCGCTTGATAGCCGCATCGATGTTGTCTTTGGGCATATTTTGCGCCTTTGCCGTGGCGATCGCGGCGCGCAGCTTGGAGTTCATCAGCGGATCTTCGCCGCCCTCTTTCGCAGCCATCGTTATGGCCTTGCCCAGTTTTGGGAAAAGTTTGCTCATCTTCCCCCATCTAGCTTCTTTTGAAGCGCGTCTGTATTCAAAAGCTCGTCCCATAAAATTCCTTAAAGCTTAAATTAAAAACGGGTGATTATAACGAAAAACCCTTAAATTTCAGGAGCGGGCGTTGAAATAAAATTTATTAAAAAGTAGTATAAGTTTTGAAATTTTAATCCAAAGGAGAGGCTCATGGCTTTGAAACAAAGCGTAAAATTTAAGGCGCAAAATATACACTGCGAAAACTGCGCGAGGACGATCAAAAACGCGCTTAAGGACGATTTCGGCGAGATCGAGGTGGACGTGGCAAGCGGAGTGGTGAGTTTAAGCTTAGATCCGCGCGACGAGGCTAAATTTAAAGAGGAGATGGACGATTTGGGCTTTAGCGTCGCAGAAAAGCTAGCCTGCGAAAACTAACGGATGTCAAGCAAAATCACTCTAAATATCGTCGGGATGAGCTGCGTAAACTGCTCTAACGCGATCGAGCGGGTAAGTCGCAAGATCGAGGGGGTACAGGAGGCGCACGTAAATTTCGCAAACGGCAGCGGCGAGTTCGTACTTGCTGATCCAGCGCTTGAGGAGACGCTAAAAGCCAAGATCAAAAAGCTAGGCTACGACATCGCCGTAGATTACGAGGATTTGGAGCGCAAAAAGCGGCGCAACCTCAAAGCGGCGCTATTTAGGCTAATCCTCGCTCTCATTTTAGCCGCGGCGGTAATGGCGGTGGAGATGAGCGGGTTTTTAAGCTTCGTTCCAAAGGCGCTACTTTGCGCGGCGATGGCGTGTGTGAGCCTGTTTTACTGCGGCAAGAACTTCTTTTATCACGCTTACGGTTCGCTGAAAAACAGAAGCTTCGATATGAACGTGCTCGTGGCGATGGGAAGCTTTTTTGCGTTTGCCTATTCGCTAACGGCCGCGGTGTGGGTCTATACGCACGGCGCGCAGAATGAATTTACCAATCTTTATTTCTCGTCCGCCTCGATGATAATCGCCTTTATTTCGCTCGGCAAATACCTTGAAGAGCGCAGCAAGATGAAGGCGAACGACTACATCAAGGGGTTAATCGATCTAAGCCCTAAAACCGCGCTTTTGATCAAAGACGACGGCACGATAGCCGAAGTGCGCGCAGAAGCGCTAAAGCCCGGCGACAAGGTGCTCGTAAAAAACGGCTCGCGCATCCCTTGCGACGGGCTTATCGTAGAAGGCGGCGCGCAGATTGACGCTTCGCTGATCAGCGGCGAGAGCTTGGCGGTTTATAAAAGCGTAGGCGATGAGGTAAACGCAGGCTGCGTCAGCACGGACGGCGTCATCTACGTGAAAGTGACGAAATTTTCGCATCAGACGCTGCTTGCCGAGATTAAAAATTTGCTGAACGAGGCGGGCAACAAAAAGATGCCGATCGCGCGCTTTGCCGATAAAATTTCAAATATCTTCGTGCCCGCGGTGATTTTGATCGCGCTTGCTAGCTTTATAGCGTGGATGGCGCTTGACGGGCGGCTCTCATACGCCGCATCCGCCGCTATCTGCGTGCTTATCATCTCTTGCCCGTGCGCGCTAGGGCTTGCGACGCCGATTGCGATCGTTTGCGCAATCTCAAACGCCGCAAAGGCTGGAATTTTAATCAAAAATCCAGAAATTTTAGAAATTTTAAAGGACGCAGACGTCGCGGTTTTTGATAAAACCGGCACGCTTAGCAAGGGCGAAATTTCGGTAAGCTTCAGCGATCTGAGCGCCCAAGATCTCTACGCTCTGGCAAGCGCGCAAAAGCTTAGCGAGCATCCGATCTCAAAGGCGATCGTAAAATTTGCCGAGCTGAAATTCGGCGAAATTTCTAAGCTTAACGGCGAGTTCGAAAGCATCGCGGGCAAGGGGATCGTCGCTAAAAATCCAACCGGCGAAATCCTTTGCGGAAGCGCGGGCTTTCTGCGCGAGCGCGGCGTAGATGCGGGCGTCGAAGTAGAAGCGGAGGAGCTTTTAGACAAGGGCTTCGGCGTCGTTTACTGCGCGATAGGCGGCTCTTACGCAGGCTTCATCGCATTTAGCGACGAGATCAGAGCCGAAGCGCGCGGCGTCATTCAGACGCTACAAAACAGAGGCGTAAAAACCGTCATGCTAACGGGCGATAACGCCAAAACGGCAAATTTTGTCGCTCGCAGCCTTAGCATCGACGAGGTAAGAAGCGGAGTGCTTCCAAGCGGCAAATATGAGTTCATCAAATCCCTGACGGATGAGGGCAAGCGGGTGCTTTTCGTGGGCGACGGCGTCAATGACGCACCGAGCTTAAAAGCCGCTAGTATCGGCGTCGCAATGAACGGCGGCAGCGACGTAGCCAAGGGCGCGGGCGACGTGATTTTTATAAAAAACGACCTTGCAAGCGTGCTATATCTATTTCGCTTATCGGGTGCCGCCATGCGGACGATCAAGCAAAACCTCTTCTGGGCGCTGTTTTACAACGCCGTATGTATCCCGATCGCAGCAGGCGCGCTATATCCGGCGCTTGGCGTGCTTTTAAAGCCGATGTACGGCGCTGCAGCGATGTGCTTTAGCTCCGTGACGGTCGTGCTAAATTCTATCAGATTGAAATTCGCTAAATTTTAACGCGGCGGAATTTACGCTAGGCGTGGAATTTTGTGCGGCGAAATTTTAATTTACTCCGCGCAAAACGCGCAAAATTCTTTCATTCTGCGAGGAATTATACCTCGCAAATTCTATCTGGCTACTAATGCGTGTAGAATTCCACGGAACGGGCTCCACTTGAAAAATTTTATTTCACGATAAACCTAGCGCGGAATTCCGCTAGATTTGTACAGCTTGCAAAATTTATTTTACCGCTAGCCTTGCGCGTAAATTTTAAAATTTTAGCCTACCGGTCGCTGTGCCGTTATATAACGCCGTCCATCGCTGTGCCTCTGCCTAGCCGTCGTTTAACGCCATCACGCCGCCGCGCCGTAAAATTTTAAAAATTCCGCAAAATTTTATAAGGTTGAAAGGAATTCCGTAGAATTCCACCGCCCGCACTAAGTTTTAATAAATAAATTTAAAGGTAAAATAACGCTTCAAATGCAATTCGAGGTAGCGATGCGAAAAATTCTAATGGGTTCGTTTGTTTTTTGCGGCACGCTTTTTGGCGCTTCTTGCGAGCAGATACTAAGCGATCCGCGCGGCTTTTTTAGCAAAGAGCCTGCGGACGAAGAGCTGCTGCAAAGCGATTTTGGCTGTAAAGGCTCGCTAGTTGGCGCGGAATTTTTGCAAAATTTAAAAAGAGCGGCTTCTGAGATCAGGGACGAAAATATCGATTGTGTCGGTAACGAAGCCTTACTGAACGAAAAAAGGCTTGAGCGAACCTTGGCATTTGCGGGGATGGATGGCGAGGGCTTTTTGAGCTATGCTAAAGAGAAAAACTACGCGCAAATTAGCGAAAAATCGCTTGAAGCCTTAGAATTTTACTCCGAGCGCAAGATTGGAAATTTCATCGCTTATGGCAATTTTATGGGCGAGATCCCGGCAGCCAGGGAGGCGCTAAGAGATTATTTCGCCGCTAAATTCAACAAAAACGACGCCGATGAGCTGGCAAGCGCCGTGATAGCGGAATTTATCGCATACGCCGCGAAAGATCGCAAGGCGGGAGATTACGGTGAGCTTGAGCTGGCGCTAAAAGGCGGAGTAGGTGCGGATGAGTTTCGTACGCTACTTTTTAGCAAGGATTTTGCTATTTACGAGCTTGATAATGCCCTGGATCTAGCACTTTTGCTAGGATATGACGAGCGCTTTAGCGGCGCTTTGATCGAGCGAGGCGCGCAGGTAAATGCGGGCGAGGAAAACTCGCTATTTTACGCGATGAATAACGTTCAAAGCGCTAAATTTATGATCTCTAAAGGTGCCTTGGTTGGCTATAAAAACTCGCTCGGGCAAACTCCGATATTTTTCGCCGCCGCAGCAAAAAATTATGAGCTCGTAAAGTTGCTGATCTACTCGCATGCCAGCGTAAATGTCCGCCAGATCGGCAGCGCCGAGGCTCAGGCCCTGGCATCGCTAGGCGAGCGTAGCGACGGCTGTGAACGTTCGGGCGCGGGCAAGACGCTGCTGATGTTTGCGGCGCAAAAAAGTACCAAGCAGATCGTTGAATTGCTCGTAAAATCGGGCGCAAACGAAAAAGCAGTCGATGAGGCAGGGCTAAATGCGCTAGACTACGCGCTTGCGGGTGGCGAAGTAGCTACGCAGAGCTATTTGCGCTCGCTTGGACTAAGTCCTACGCAAGCAAGCGATGATTTTACGAGCGATCCGCAAGATGCGCCTGAGCGTGAGAATTAGCAGGCTTATTTAAAGGGTCGTTTACCGCTTCGTCGTTTTAGGTTTGCAGCATTTTGGGTTTGCAAAAGCCTTATGAGCTTTAAATTTAGAGTTTTGCCGCTTTGTAAATTCTATAAATTTAGCGGATTTTTCGAGTGCGAGTTGGTAGAATTTAACGCTTTAAAATTTTATCGCTTTGCTTGCGCAGGTTGCATGCACTGAAATTTTATAAACGTGCAGGTAGGCTTGAAAAACGGTGATTTGTGCAATTTATGCGAGATAAAATTTTTGTCTAGGGATTTTGGTTTGCGATCAAGAGCGGGATTTTGTCAAATTTTGTGCGATAAACTTATCGCTTTTGCGACAAAGCAAGCACTGCAACATTGCGGATTTTACCTTGACTTGGGGCTTTTGCTATGTTAAGTAGAATTTAAATGCGCTTATAAAACGCTTTTGATTACGCCGTGCGCGGTATTTTGCACCGGAGAGATTTTATTGCGCGACAAATTGCTTAAAAATGCATTCGCAAAATTGCAAACGCAGCAAAATAGCAGAGCTTGCTGTGCGATTAAGGCGCTTAAAAATCGCCGTAAAAGAAAGCGCGTGAATACGAATTTGCTGCAAAGTGCGCAGAATTTTAAAATTTAACCCCCGATCGGAGGTTAAATTTTAAAATTTTATCAATCATCAAGGATTAAAATGTTGAAAAATTTGCTTATCTTTACGGCGATTTTTTTGCCCGCGCTGGCGCTTGCGGACGTGGAGCCCGCCGTGCGAAACAGCGAGCTTTACGGCGTGCTGACGCTTATCCCGCCGGTCGCGGCGATCGTGCTTGCTTTTATCACCAAGGACGTGATTTTGTCGCTATTTTTAGGCGTGCTAAGCGGAACCTTTCTCATCGGTATGGTCGATCAAAATATCGCAGCTTCGGCGCTTTTCGCTTTTACCGATCTGTGTTCGCGCATGGTAAAATCGATGGCTGATACGTGGAATGCGGGCATTTTGCTTCAGGTTATGTGTATCGGCGGGCTCATCGCTCTGGTGACCAAAAGCGGTGGCACGAAGGCGCTTGCGCTCTGGCTTAGCAAGCATGCAGACACTCCCGTTTTAGGTCAAATTTATACTTGGCTGATGGGTATCGTGATATTTTTTGACGATTACGCAAATGCGCTGATCGTGGGTCCTATCATGCGGCCTCTGATGGATAAATTTAAAATTTCGCGCGCGAAATTTGCTTTCATCATAGACGCGACCGCAGCGCCGATTACCGGCATCGCGGTGATCTCTACGTGGGTCGGAGTCGAAATTTCGGCGATCAAAGAGGCCTACTCGCAGATCGGCATAGAAAACATAAACGCCTTTACCGTCTTTGTTGAGACGATCCCGTATAGATTTTATAATATTTTCATGATCTTTTTCGTAGTCGCTACTGCCGTGATGAGTAGGGAGTTTGGCTCTATGTATCGCGCAGAGATCGCATCTCGCGGCGGCAAGAGCGGAGCTGCGGATTTTAAAATCAAAAATTTAGAGGATCAAATTTTCGTACCCAAAGAGGGCGTCGCACTTCGCAAGCTAAACGCGATAATCCCGCTAGGAGCGATGATCGTCCTTTCCGTCATCGGGTTTTATTTTAACGGCTACAGCTCGCTGGAGGGTGAGGCTTTGGAGGCGGTCAAGGCAGCTCCTCTTAGCTTTACTTCGATCCGTACTGCATTTAGCGCGGCGGACGCCTCGGTAGTGCTGTTTCAATCCGCGCTCTTTTCATCGATCATCGCCGTCGTTTTAGGCATCGCGCAAAAAATTTACGGCGTCAAAGAGGCGATCGAGGTCTGGGTTGGCGGCTGGAAAAGCATGCTAAATACCGTCATAATCCTGCTTTTTGCGTGGTCGCTAAGCTCGGTTATCAAAGAGCTTGGCACTTCGCGCTACCTAGTCGAGCTTCTAAGCGACGCTACGCCGCGCTTTGCTCTTGCGATAGTGATCTTCGTGCTTAGCTCGTTTATCTCATTTTCAACAGGCACAAGCTTCGGTACTATGGGTATCGTCACGCCTTTAGCCGTGCCTCTTGCGCACGCCGTGGGGCAAAAATACGGACTTAGCGGCGAGGAATTTCACGTTTTTATGTGCGTAAACGTAAGCGCGGTGCTTACGGGGGCGATATTCGGCGATCACTGCTCGCCGATTTCGGATACGACGATTCTTTCATCGATGGGCGCGGGCTGTGATCACATCGAGCACGTAAGCACGCAGATGACCTATGCGCTGGTCGTTTGCGGCATCAGTATCGTTTGCGGCTACCTACCTGCGGGCTTTGGGCTTAGCGTGTGGGGATGTCTGATTTTGGGTATCGCGGCTATCATTCTTTTACTGCGCGTGGTGGGTAAAAGAGTGGATGTATGAATTGCGAAAGCTTCGGTAGCTGCGGCAGCTGTACGCTCGGCGGGTCTTATGAGGATCAAATTTTATACAAAAAGCAGCTGATCGCCGATAAATTTAGAGAATTCTTTGACGGCGAGTTTGAGTTTTTTGCATCAAGCCCACAAAATTACCGCATTAAGGCGGAATTTGGCATCTGGCACGATATTTGGCATAGCGCATTTGATCTTGCTTACACGATGGGCGGCGCACGTAGCAAGAAAATTTTAATTAACGAATGCCCCAAAGTAGCGCTTCCTATCGCAAATTTAATGCCGCAGCTGTTAGAGGCGCTTAGGCGGAGCGAAGCTTTAAAAGAGAAGCTCTTCGGCGTCGAGTTTATCTCGTGCGCTAGCGGGATTTTGGCGACGCTGCTTTATCACAAGCGCCTAGGCGAGCGCGAGCAGGAGGCGATTTGCGAGCTGGCGGACAAGCTTGGCATTAGGGTTATGGCTCGCGCGCGCGGACAAAAGCTTCTAAGCGGCGAGCTAAGCCTCACGGACGAGCTTTACGTGGACGGGCGAGTTTATAAATTTCGCTTCGGCGAAAACGCCTTCATCCAGCCAAACCGCAGCGTGAACGAAAAGATGATCGCCTGGGCGAGAAGCTGCGTGGACTTCGGCAAAGAGGGCACGAGCAAGGTGTGCGCCGCGCAGAATTCCGCCGCAAAGAATTTTACTGAAAAAAATTTTGCCTCTCAAAATTCCGCTGCGCAAAATTACGGCTGCGAGCAGTCCGCCCCGCAAAATTCGAGCTGCGAAAAACATTCCGTGCGCCCGGAAAGCTCCGCCGCGCGCGATCTGTTGGAGCTGTACTGCGGGCACGGCAACTTCACTATCCCGCTTGCGGCTAAATTTAACCGCGTGCTGGCGAGCGAAATTTCAAAAAGCTCGATCGCGAATGCGCGCATAAACTGCGAGCTCAACGGCGTTTGCAACGCGCAATTCGTCCGTCTTAGCGCGGATGAGCTTATGAGCGCGTTTGCGCGTAGACGCGAGTTTGAGCGGTTAAAGGGGATCGATATTTTCAGCTACGATTTTTCGCACGTCTTGATCGATCCGCCGCGCGCGGGGCTGGAGCCTAGCGTGATTGATTTCATAAAAAATTTTCAAAATTTGATCTACATCTCCTGTAATCCGCAGACGCTTTTTGAAAATTTACGCTCGCTTTGCACTACGCACGAGGTGCGCAGGTTTGCGATCTTCGATCAGTTCGCGCATACGGCGCATATCGAATGCGGCGTGCTGCTAAAGCGCAGGAGCTAGATGAGCTTGAAACCGAAGTCGCGCATTTGCGGCGAGAGTTTGAGCTGCGCCTCGTATGTTAGGAGCCTAGCGGCTGAGATTTTATCCGAAACATCGCTTATCGGCAAAAGCGAGCAAACCCGCGGTAAGACGCCGTTTTAAGTGCTGCGATTTTTAAAAATTTCGACCGGCTGAGAGATAAAATTTCGCCTAAAATATGTATAATAACAAAATTTAAAATTACGAAAGGAAGTAGATGGTTGATCTAAATAAAATCATCCAAGCAAAGCGCACGATAAACGATTTCGTCTATAAAACGCCCTTTGCTCTGGCACCGAAGCTCAGCAAGCTTTACGGCGCGGAAGTGTATCTCAAAAGCGAGAATTTACAGCGCACCGGCGCGTATAAGATTCGTGGCGCTTACAATAAAATCGCGCATCTGACGGACGAGGAGCGGGCACATGGAGTAATAGCCGCAAGTGCGGGCAACCACGCTCAGGGCGTAGCGATGAGCGCGCAAAAATTCGGCGTGCATGCTGTGATCGTAATGCCTGAGGCCACGCCGTTACTTAAGGTAAGCGGCACGAAGGCTCTGGGCGCAGAGATCATCCTAAAGGGCGATAATTTCGACGAGGCGTATGCGTTTGCGCTGGAATATGCCAAAGAGCATAATCTAACGTTCGTGCATCCATTCAACGACGAGTTCGTCCAAGCGGGCCAAGGCACGATCGCGCTTGAGATGATCGAGGAGGTCGCAGATCTTGAATACATCGTCGTTCCGGTTGGCGGCGGCGGGCTTGCGACGGGGGTTTGCAGCTGCGCCAAGCAGATCAACCCCGACATCAAAATCATCGCCGTAGCCGCCAAGGGCGCGCCCGCGATGCACGATAGCTTCGTCGCGAAAAAGCCGCTAAATTCCAAATCTGTCCGCACCATCGCCGATGGCATCGCGGTGCGGGATACTAGCGAGATCACGCTTTCTACGATCATTGAGTGCGTCGATGAGTTCGTGCAGGTCGATGACGAGGAGATCGCAAGCGCGATACTCTATCTGCTCGAGCAGCAAAAAATCATCGTCGAGGGCGCGGGCGCGGCGGGCGTAGCGGCGTTGATGAACGCGAAATTCCAATTCCCCGCGGGTGCAAAGATCGGCATCATCCTAAGCGGCGGCAACATCGACGTGCAGATGCTAAACATCATCATCGAGAAAGGCCTTATCAAATCGCACCGCAAGATGACGATCAATGTCACGCTCGTCGATAAGCCGGGCGCGCTTACCGGGCTTACCGAAATTTTGCGTCGCGCCAACGCAAACATCGTCAAGATCGACTACGACCGCTTCTCGACCAATATCGAGTACGGCGATGCGCAGATCACGATCACTCTTGAGACCAAAGGCAAGGCTCATCAAGAGGACATCGCCTGGGCGCTCAAAAACGCAGGGTATGATTTTAGAGAGATTTTGTGAAATTTCGCGGGAGTTTTTAAAATTTATTTTCGCTCGTGAATTTGCCTGAAATTGCAAAATTTACTCGCTTGCATCCTGATTGCGGCTTGCAGCGGGTAAATTTTAAATTTGCATATAAATTAAAAGCGGTGAAGTCTTTATTTAAATTTGGTATTAAAATTGTATTTCTCTTAGGGCGGGAAGGGGGCCCCAATTGCGAGGTCGCTCCCCTTCCCGCCCCAAGCCC
>NZ_CALBWL010000027.1 GCF_937973075.1 uncultured Campylobacter sp. | reverse complement strand
AAAGTAAGTTAGGCTCGGCGCGAAACGGAAATGTGATTATACAAGAGCGATGCTTAAAGGGGGCTGAATACGCAAGAGAAATTTTAAAAAACGATTTGGAAAATTTTAAATTTTATAATGAAATTTTATGGTTAACGCGCCTGGCACAAATTTCATCTCCAGCCTCCGTAAAAATTTTATAAATTTTGTAAACGACCGCATTCAAAACTTAAAATTGCATCATACCGCTATATGCCGCCGCGACTGCCAACCGCACCCATTCGCGCATAAAACCTGCTTGCAAAACACTTAAGCGCACGATTATAAGATTTCGCTATAATCACGTCCGATTTAAAATTTATCAAAATTTAAAAGGACCTTTATGCGCGCAATTTTTTCTATCTATATCTTCATCATCGCAGCCCTTATCGGCATCGAGCTCTCGCTCGGCGCACTCGTCGCGCCCGTGGTATTTTTCCCGCAGCAGATTATCGGAGAGGGCGTGCTATCGCACTTTCAAAGCGGCAAGCTAATGAGCGAGATCTTCGTAAAATACGGCGGCATCCTCATCGCAGTCTCGATCATCTGTCTCGTTTTTGAGATGATAAATTTCAACAATAACAAATCGCAATCCTTTCGCTTGCGCCTTTCAACCCTAATGCTGACGCTCGTAAATATCATACTTGCCCTACTTTTCGTGCTTTACTTTACCGACTACGTCATAAATGCCCAAAAGATCGGCGCAGAAGCGACGATGATGCCGGAATTTGCCCAAATCCACGCGGCTAGCGAGTGGTGCATGAAACTCATCATCGTGTTTCAAACGGTGCTGTTTTTCGCAAAAATCCTCCCCGCCCTAGCTGCGAGAGATGTCGCAGCAGCGAAAGACGCGCGGGATGAAAATTAAAATTTACTACGAAGATACCGACGCGCAGGGCATCGTGTATCACGCCAACTACATAAAATTTTGCGAGCGGGCGCGCAGCGAGGCGCTTATGCAGGCTAGGGTGGACTTCGCGCGCGCAGACGCATACTTCGTAGTTAGCGAGCTTTGCGCTAAATTCCTCCGCCCCGCGCGCCTCGGCGATACGCTTGAAATTCGCACGAGCCTAGCCGCGCTCAAAAACGCCAGTGCCCTTTTGCGGCAAGAAATTTACAAGATCAAAGATATTAAAAACACGGACTTTAGCGAGCTTTTATACGTGCAGGACGTAAAAATCGCCTTCGTAAAAGACGGCAGGCCGATCAAATTTAGCGCCGAAATTTTAGAATTTTTCAAATCTTTGAGATAAATTTATCTCGCGGGTTCAAATTTGCCTAGTCGTGCGGTGCAAACATAGCGCAGACTGGTTTTTCGGCGTAAAATCCAAAAAAATACGCAGAGCTCTTGGACGGTAATAAAATTTGCAGGCGGGATAAAATTTTACGACATAGAATTTCGCTCGGCGTTAAGGTTTAAATTTAGTGCTACGTCGCGACGCAAATCCCTCACGCGCCCCGAGATAGAAAGCAAAATTTAAAAATATCGGAATTTTGCAATGGCTTTAAATTTTGCCTTGCCCCGCCGCTTTATGAAATTTTATCGTCTTCAAATTTAAACCTGCGCAGATCGAGTCTGTGTTTTGCCTCGCTAAATCCCGCTCATCCATGAAATTTAAGCAGGCTAAATTCGCCCCGCCCGTCCGCTCGCTGCAATGAAAATCGCGGCGCACGCGCAAAGCTGCGCGCAAAATCAAAATAGCGCGCAAAGAAAGCGCCAAAATGCGCCTCACAGCAGCCCTTTTATCTTTTGCAGATCCTCTTTGAGAAGCTCCGCCTTGCTCGGATTTTGCACGATGAATGCGGGATCGAAGCTCGGCACGAAACTGATGCCGCCCTCGTTAAAGACCGAGCCGTGCAGCGCGTCCATGCCCGCCAGATCGCCGTTTCGCAGCACGATCTTACAACAGAGCTCCCCTAGGCAGAGCACGACTTTGGGTTTTAAAATTTTGATTTCATCAGTCAGATAGGGTG
>NZ_CALBWL010000026.1 GCF_937973075.1 uncultured Campylobacter sp. | reverse complement strand
ACAAGTAAAAACAGCTGAAATTTTAAAACCCTTTAGAATTTTAATATTCTTTTTTATATAATTGCTAAAATTTTTTAAAGGACCAACATGACCCCAGTCGTATTAGATAGCGTTAAACACGCGGATTTGAAATATCACGCAGACGCATTTCCCACCGCGCCTTTCGTACCGGTGATCGCGCCAGAGATCCCGTTTTGCGCGGACAACCTCGTTATCGTATTTACCATCGAAAAAGAGCCCAAAATGGTGGCGCTGCTAGGGCGCACCAAAAACGTCCTAATTGATAAGGATTATAAAGGAACGGTGCCTTCTTCGGTGCAGAATTATCCGTTTTTCCTAGCTCAGATCGGCGAGCAGACGGCGATCTGCTTCGATAAGGACGCGCAGCAGATCAAAGGCGACGGCGAGGCGCTTTTTAAAGACGGTAAGCCGACGTCGTTTTTACAAAATTTAAAAGAGGTGATGAAAAATTACGCCGATTTAGATATGCGCACGCGCGTTGCGGCGGCGGAATTTCAAAAGGCGGGGATTTTAGAAGCCAAAGAGCTCGGTATCAACTCTAGCGGCAAGGAATCATCTCTGCTGAACGGCTTTTCGGTCGTAAATCGCGAAAAGCTTTTGAAGTTAAGCGATAAAAAGCTTGCGGATTTTGCGCGCCGCGGATATCTGGAGCTAGCGTATTTCCACCTAAAAAGCCTTGCAAATTTTCAGCGCTTAGGCGATAAGATCATGCAGCTCGATCCGCCGATCGCACGGAAAGAAGCGAAAAAATAGACCGTTTTCGCCTCCTAAGTAGCTCATAATTTTTAGGATTTAATATCGCGGATTTATAAAACTTACAAAACTTACGATCGTTTCGGGGCTTGAAGTTGCCATAACCGCATGCGAGCTTGAAGTCCTAGAAAGCTTTATTCGCGGCTAAACTAAATACGTCGCAAATTTAGTCCTAAAATTTTAGCATAGGGTTTTATAACAAAAATTTTGCAACAACACAGTACGCAAGATTCCACGCTTAAAATTTCAAGCGAGAAATTTTACTATAAAATTCTATTAAATTTAAAATTTAATTTAAGCAGATCAATTTATAAAATTTTATCCACACTGCCTAAAACTTTAGTTTTAAATTTAATCCTGCTCTCGCGCTGAAATTTTACTCGCGATTTATAGAAATTCCCGCGGCTCGTAGATTTGCACGCCGCGCGCGTCGCTGCTAGCCGCATTTATCATCGCGCGGGCGATACTTGCGCCGCTAAGCGGTCTAAATTTGCCGAACACGCAGGCGGGCAGCAGTTTAAAAACCGCCGCCGCAAGCCGCTCTAGCGGGCGAGCATCAGGTCTCTCGCCCAAGATTATCGGCGGACGGACGATCTGAAGGCTGTCAAAGCCGAGCTCGCTCACGCGCCGCTCGATCTGCCCTTTAGCGCGCAGATAAAAGCTTAGCGAACCTTCGCTCGCACCCGGAGCTGATACGAGCACAAAGCGCCGTACGCCCGCTGCTTTGTCCCACTTTGCCACCACTTAGATGTAGTCTACATCCACGCGCAAAAATGCCTCGCGCGAATCCATCTCTTCATCGTCATACTCGGCGTAAAAATTTCGTCAAATTTATGTGGCGCGATATCCGAAATGCTCTCAAAATCAATGATCTGCGCGCGGAGCTTAGGACGGCAAAAGCCTATCTCGCGGCGCATCCACGCCTCTACCTCATCGTAACCGGGACTCTCGCAAAGCTCGCGCACCAGTTCCCTGCCTACGACGCCCGTAGCGCCCAGCACCAAGGCGGATTTTCCCATTTTCACTCCTTAAATTTCTTTAAATTTTAACGCGTTGTGTGGTTAAATTTTACTTTTACCGTGTCAAAAATTTCGTCTAGTTTGCAAGTCGAGCCCGAAAATTGCGCGCTTGAGCTCGCATCGCAAGTCAAATACATAGCTCACGCGTTAAATTTCAAAGCCACGTTCGGCGCGAAATGTACATCAAATCAGCTTAAATTTTATAAGACTATACGCAGTCTAGAAGCTGCCGTTTCATCGCGATGCGCTAAAAGCGTAAAAATTAGCGTTCTCCCGCGTAGTCAAATCACGTAGCTTGTAAGCTAAACTCGAAGTTGTTTCGATCCGCCGCACCCACGCACGCGTCGCCATCGTAAAGCGCGAGCAGAAATGCCACTACCTCCTCACTACAATGGTACCGCGCAAAAGCTGAGTCATAGTCGTAGCCCGAATCATCCGTTGCCACGGGACCAAAAATTACGCTATGCAGGGTAAAATTTCGCGGCGGAATAAACGAGCTAAATTAAAATCTGTGCGCGGAGTAGAAAGTGCCCTAGCTAAGCTTGCGCCGCCGCTAGCGTTATGATCTGCTTAACCACCTCGCTCGCTGCCTTTAAAGAGCCTACGGGCAGATACTCGTAGATCGAGTGGAAATTATGCCCGCCGGTAAAGAGGTTCGGGCACGGCAACCCCTTTGCGGAGATGACGGCGCCGTCGTAGCCGCCTCGCATAGGCTTGATCTTGGGCTCGATATTTAGGCTTTTAAAAGCCTGTTTCGCAAAGCGAATCGCCGGCGCATCGTCGTTTTTCAAAAAGTTATAGACGTTTTTATAGCGGTCGTTTAGCGAAATTTCGATCCGATCGCCCCAGATCGCGCGAAGCCCGTTCGCAGTTTTTTGCAAAAATTCCATGCGCTGCTCGTATCTTTTCTCGTCAAATTCCCTCACGTCGATCTTTAGTACGGTCTTTGCGCTATTGCCGCTAAACTCCTTGACCCAAAAATAGCCCTCCCTACCCTCGGTGTATTCGGGCGCCTCGCCCGCGGGCAGCAGCGAGATAAACTTATGCGCCAAAAGCAAAGAATTTACGAGCTTGCCCTTGGCGTTCATCGGATGAGCCGACTGTCCTTTGAAGGTAACGACGCAATCGCCCGCGTTCCAATTCTCGTAGATAAACTCACCGATACCGCAGCAATCAAGGCAGTAGCCGAAGTCCGCGCCTATCTCGCTTACATCCAGCGTCTTTGCGCCCCGCAAGCCCTGCTCCTCGTCCGGCACGAAGCAAGCGATTATCTCGCCGTGCTTGATCTGCGGATTTTGGACGAAAAATTCCAGCGCATTTACGATCGCGGCGATCGCCGCCTTATCGTCGGCGCCTAGCAAGCTGGTGCCGTCCGTTACGATAATCTCGTCTCCTTTATAATCCTGCAGCTCCTCATTTTCGCTCTCTTTAAGATAGATATCTAGCTCTTTATTCAGGCAGATATCGCCGCCTTCGTATCTTACGATCTGAGCTTTGGTATCATTCGTCTGCTCGGCGCTGGTATCAAGATGGGCGAAAAACGCTATGCTTGCAGCGGGCGCGTCTAAATTTGAGGGAATTTTAGCGATTAAAATCGACTTTTCGCTAAGGCTGATATTTTTTATGCCTAGCGCTTCCAGCTCGCCTTTTATGAGGCCTGCGAGCTCAAGCTCTTTGGGATTTGAGGGCATTATGCCCGCAGCACCCGCGGCTCTATTTGTGGTGGTGTTGATCTTGGTGTAGTTTAAAAACCTCTGCACGATATCCATATTAAGCTCCTTTTACAGAATGAAAAATGCGATGATGCAGACGGATAGAAACATACCTAGAGCCGTTCTTTTAGCTATCTGAATAGGGCTTACCATCGCAAGTCCCGCGCAAACGATGCAAGCGCCCGCAATCGGCGATGCGCTCCTGCCTAGCGCGCCGCTTATCGCAACCGCCATACCGAGCTTATCTTGCTCAAAACCTAACGCGTCGGCGTGCACGGTCACGGCGGTGTTAAACGCCATCGACGCCGCATCTCCCGAGCCAGTCACGACGCCCATAAAAAACGGCACAAAGGTTCCGCCGAATTTTACGTAGCCCTGCTCGCCCTTCAGCCACTCAATTACGAAATCGATCGCTCCGCACGCGCTAAGACCCGCGACGAAGACGCCCGCTGCGATGATGATACCCATAATATCGGCATACGCGCTACCCATGCCCTTGAAAAATTCCTTCGTGATCTTTTGAGGGTTGGTCATAGTAATGACGATGGTGACGATAGCGCCCAGTAGCATCGCCTCGGCAACGCCCATCTTGGTCCATTTAAGAAAGGAGATCGTGTTGAGCTTGGACGTACCGCCGATGATTAAGATCACCAAAGGCACTAGCGGCATAAGCGCGTGCAAGACGTTTAGCTTCTGAGGCTGTGCATCTAAATTTGAACCGGCGGCAGATGCAGCGGGACTTGCTGTGGCAGAGCTTGCGCCGTCTGCACCTGCGGAATTTTCTCTTTGCGCTAGATAATTCACCCCCTTGGTGTAGTCTTTGCAAACTATCGCCGTTATGCTAATTACGATCAAAACTACGATCAAAGCGGTAATCGCGCTGGAAAACTGCACCCCGATAACGTCTTGAACCGTATAGGAGGGATTGTGCGCCTTTACCATATCGGCTACGAATACGTTGTGCGCCGAACCCGGACTCAAAACGCCGCCGAAAGTGCCCGCAAATACCGCAGCTCCCGCCATTTCCGGTTTAACGCCTGCAGCCATCATCACGGGGATCAGCGTAGCGCCGACCGCAGCCGAGCAGCCCGCAGCGGAGGGGATCGCGATATTGATAAAATACGTAAGTGCCACGACGAGCGGGATCAATAAAAATCCGATATTGCCGAGGGGCCTGGTGAGTAAATTTACGAGCGCGCGGTCGCAGCCGGTAAATTTCATCACGAAGGCAAAACCCATGCTGGCGCAGATTGCCTTAATGAGCCCCGCCTTAGTCATATACGAGGTAAAGGCGCCCAGCCCGTCCAGGGGCTTTAGACAAAGCACGCACAGCACCAAACCCACGCCGATAAGCACGGTTTTGGTATCCTTTTTCATGATTAGCAAAGCGACGACTGCGACGATACCCGCAAGCGCCAAAAATAGCCTAAACGTCTGCACAATAACTCCTTTTAAATTTTAAATTTACTTCCCACGGCGATGCGCGAGATCTCTTTTTTGTACTCAAATTTCAGCACGTCCGCGTGCCCCATCACCTCGCACTCGTTTCCGTTTATCAAAAACGCGCTACCCTCGGGCATAGCATAGACGCTGTCGTTTTGATTGACGATCAAAAACTCCTCCAGCCGCTCCTCCCTACTCTCGCCGTTGTGGTTTGAAATTTTACCGCTTATGAAGTGCGGATTGATCTGATACGGAAAGATCCCCAGAGCTACCGGCGAGGGCGGAAAGACGATCGGCATATCATTGGTAGTCATCATCGTCTTGCCCGCTACGTTTGCGCCAGCAGACCAGCCGAAATACAGCGTACCGCTATCTACAGCGTCTTTGATCGCGCCTAAGAGATCAAATTTATAAAGCTCATTTAGCAGCACGAAGGTATTGCCGCCGCCGATGCAGATCGATTTGGCATTTTTAACGGCGGCTTTCATATTACCGAATCGATGGATCGATCTGATATTATTACTCTTCAAGCAGTCCGCGACCTTCTGCTCATATTGATCGCTTGTGCGCCTAACGCCCGCAAACGGAATGAATAAAATTTCATCCTCCCAAAGATCTCCTAAAAATTCTTTGATCCACCCCTTGCAGTGGTTCAGATAGCCGCTGTCTTTGTAACTGGAAGCGCTTAGAAGTAGTGCTCTTTTCATCTCATCTCCTTTAAACTTTGCCGTTTAGCTTATACGCGCAGCGCAGATACACGTCCACCCCCGCAAGCAACGAATCCTCGTCGAAGTCGAATTTGGCGTTGTGATGCCCCGCCGCAAGCGTCGTGCCGATCATCAGATATCCGCTTTTGCCGCCCGCATCTTGCACCGAGCGCATAAAATGCGCGAAGTCCTCGCATGCACCGAAATTTAGCTCTCTTACGATCTTATCATCGTCGATAAACGGCGATGCCTTCGCCGCATCTTCGTAAAGCTGCGTGGTAGCCTCGTCGCTATCGCCGCCTACGGTACCGCCCGTAACCTGCACGTCGTAGCTGACGCCGTAAATTTTAGAAACGCCCTCCACTATGTCCATGCATTTGGCCTTCATAAACTCATTCAGTTCCGTGCTCTCGCCGCGCGTCTCGCACGCGAGATAGCCGTTAGGCGCGATGACGTTGCGCCCTTCGCCCGCGCGCAGCACGCCTACGTTGATACGCGTGACGCCGTCTGCGTGTCTAGTGATGCCGTGCATATCAAGCGCCATCTCGGCTGCGGCGAGCAGAGCATTGGCTCCGTTTTGCGGCGCGCCCGCTGCGTGAGCGGACTTACCCTTTAAATTTACGTCAAATTTAGTGGTCGCAAGCAGCTTTTTGGTACCGCAGATGATGCCTCTCATGGTGTTTGCCTGAAAGCCGATATGACCGCCAAGCAGATAATCCACGCCCTTGGTGACGCCCGCAGCTTCCATACCTACGGCGCCTCTGGTGCCCTCCTCCGCGGTTTGAAAGATAAATCTAAATTTACCGCTAAAATCGTCTAGGCTCTGCGAGATGAGCTTTGCCAGAGCAAGTCCCATCGTGATATGCCCATCGTGCCCGCACGCGTGCGTGATGCCGCTAATATCGGAGCGAAAGCCCTCCTTAAAAGGGCGGTGATCCGCGTCCATGCTCTCGGTCACGTCCACGCCGTCTATGTCAAATCTAAAAGCGACCGTCTTGCCCGCGCGCCCCGTGTCTATTTCGGCCACGAGACCCGTTAGTCCATCCTCCATCGCATCAAGAAATTTTATCTGATCTGCGTTTAGCAGCCCTTCGGCGCGCTGCTTCGCCTTCTCGCAGGCATCCTTGCTACCTACGCCCTGCCTCGCCTCAGCCTTTACAACCTCGCGACCGAGCTTTATCTCATAGCCCAAGCGCTGCATTCGATCTGCGATAACCGCGGTCGTAAAAAAGGTAAACCAGCCCGTCTCGGGATGCGAGTGGAAAAACCTGCGATCCCCGATCATCTCGCTTTTTAGCGCCTCTACTTTTTGTGCGATAGCATCCATATTCTCTCCTTTATTTTTTGGCTAAGCTTAACATCGCCGCGGCTAAAACCTTCGTAGCGGCAAACGCGTCGTGCCAGTTTATGCTTTCATTTACGTTGTGGCTGATGCCGTCCTTGCACGGTACGAAAAGCATCCCCACGCGATCCGCAAGCTCCGTCATATTCATCGCGTCGTGTCCCGCACCGCTAGGAAGTCTTAGGCTTGGAATTTTAAGCTCGCCGGCACAGCTTTCAAGCAGATCTATCATCTCCTCGCTTAGCTTTACGGGGCGATCCTTGATGAGATTTTTTAGTTCAAATTTGCACCCTCGGCGAGCGCAAATTTCACCTATCGCCGCGCAAATTTTATCGTCCGCCGCCCTAAGCGCTTCCTCGTCTATATCGCGTATATCAAGACCTAGCGTGCAGGAGCCTGGGATTACGTTTAGCACGCCGGGTAGCGCATTTGCATAGCCCGTCGTCGCAACCGTGGTTTTGCCCGCCTTGGCGATCTTCTCCGCGCTTAAAACGATCTCGCTAGCGCAAGCTAGGGCATCACGTCGCATATCCATCGGCGTAGCGCCGCTGTGATCGGCTCTACCCTCGATCCGCAGCTCGTATCGCACGGGCGCAGCGATACCCGTGACGACGCCTACGGGGATGCCGCGTCGCTGCAATACCGGCCCCTGCTCGATATGAAGCTCGATATAGCTATGAAAGCTGGATTTGGGTAGGATGCAGCTTTTTAAATTTGCGGGATTTAGCCCGAAACCTTCCATAGCATCAAATAGCGAAATTCCGTCTTTATCCTTTAGCTCGCCCAGCCGCTGCCGCGATAGCTTGCCGCTAATTATCTTGCTGCCTACGGTCGCCATTTTAAAGCGGCTTGATTCCTCGCAAACAAAGACGATTAGCTCTAGCGGTCGCGCAAGCTTTTCGCCGCTATCTCGCACTGCGCGGATCGCCTCCAAAGCCGCCATGACGCCCAACGTGCCGTCGTAAAAGCCGCCCTGCGGCACGCTATCGATATGCGAGTCCGCGCTGACGGACGGTAGATCGGGATTTTTAACGTCCATAAATTTAGCGAAAATATTGCCCGTATCGTCGATTTTGATCTTGAAATTTTCTTTTTGAAATAGCGATATGAGGAAGTCGCGCGCCTCTTTGTCCTCGCGCGAAAACGCAAGCCGCGTAAGCCCACCGCCCGCTAAAGCCCCAAAGCGGCTTATCTGCTCAAACTCGCTTTTAAAGCGCTGTATGTTTATGTCCATAAATTCCCCTTTTCTTAAAAAATTTATGAATACGGCATTTTAATATTAAATTTATATAACAAAGCTGAAATTTACTTATCGCGGCGGCAAATAGGGCGCCAAAACGGCACGCGAGCAGAGCTGTTAAAATAGCGTTTAAATTTCATTTTGCCTTTTGGGCTTTAAAATCGCAGAAAGCCTGCTTAACTTCAGACTAAATGGATATAATTATCGCAAAATTTAACGAGGAGCGAAAATGAAACAGGACTCGCTAGAGGGGCTTTATGAAAAGCTAAATGGGCTTAAAAGCGTGATAGATAAGGAGGAGTGTCTGTTTGGCGCGATAAGAGACGCCGTAGAAGCGGAAAATTTCGAATTTGCCGCGCAAATTTGCGACTTTGTGCTAAACGACGAATTTGAAAAATTCGGCGCGGTTTTAAGAACGAGAGCGCTCTTATGGCTCACGGACTACATCGCGCAAAATTTAAAAGAAAGCGAATACCCGAATTTTGGCGACTTCGTGGACTGCCTGTGGAAATTTAAATGGATCGTCTCGGGCATCACCAAAAGCTCTATAATCGAAAAGGAGCTCATAGACGAGGTGAACGAGGCGATGCTGTTTTACTACGAGCGCATGGAGTTCTCGCTCGCGGCCTACTACAAGGCTTCGATGAATCAAAACATCGACATGGGCGATACTAGAGAAGCAAAGTCAAACTACGAGCTGTGGAAAAAGCTCGCCAAAGACGACATGGGCGACTGCGAGGCGTGCGAGGCATCGGGTGAGATCGCGTATTTAAATTTTATCGGCGAGCACGCAGCGGCGCTTGAGCTAGCCGAACCATTGCTCTCAGGCGAGCTAACCTGCTCCGAAGTGCCGCACATAACCTACGCGCCGATACTTTTTAGCATGATAAAGACAGGCAAGATAGAGGAGGCGAAAACCCTGCTACCCAAGGCCGCGGCGACGATCGAGACAAATCCTCGCGTCGTAAATCAGATCGCGCCGCTAATCGAGATCGCCGTTAGGCTGGATGAGCGCGAGACGGCGCTAAGCTTAGCTCGCAAGCACTCCGCGGCGATCCTTGACGGCAACGACGATCTAAACGACCTGCGATTTTTCATCGCCGTTAGCGCGTTCGGCGATGAAAGCGACTACAAAACGGCTTTGGAACTGGCGGGTAAATTTGACGCTAGAAATCAAAACTTCTACTACGCCGATTATCTGAATAAATTTTACGAGGAATTCGGAGTTTGAAATTTGACGGTTTAAAGACCTAGCGCGCTTTGCTCGCGAGGCAGATGACCACTTCTAGCGCGTGCGGCGAGATAGTTTAAAATTTGCAGCTCGATACTACTTCACGCTCGCAACGGCGAGCGCGATAAAATTTACGCCAAACGGACGCGAGCGGCTCGTGCGATAAATTTTATACCGCTTACTCACGTACATTGGCAGCCGATTGCCGAAATAGGTGATAGAGTGCATGCATGGCATTAAATTTTAACTAGATCGGTGCAGACGAAAACAAGTATTTGCGGTAGCCAAGACTCGTATTCTAAATTTTAGCCGCCGAAGAACGTAAAATTTACCAACCCCGCCGTCAATCTCGCCCTTAAAAACACGCGCGACGACAGCGCATCTTCACCTAGATTTAGCGGCAAATTTAATAGCAAAATTTTAAAACGTGGCACGATAAAATTTTAAAACAAAATTTCAAGTAGATTTTTAAATATAAAATTTCAAACGGAATCTTGAATACAGAATTTCAAATAAATTTTAAAATTCCAAGAGAATTTCATCCCTTGGAATTTTAAATTTAATGCTTGGCTAGGTAATTTGTGTCGTAGTTATTATCCACGAAATCGGGGTTGTTCATCATCCTAAGATGAAAATCGCGCGTCGATTTTATGCCGCCGATGATGAGCTCATCTAGAGCGACCTTCATTTTTGCGATCGCGCGCGCGCGGTCCTTGTCGTAAACGATGAGCTTGCCGATCATGCTGTCGTAGTAAGGCGGCACCGAGTAGCCCTCATAGACGTGGCTATCCATACGCACGTTTCTGCCGCCAGGAGCGACGTATTTTGTAATTTTGCCCGGGTTTGGCATAAAACTTTTGGAGTCCTCGGCGGTGATGCGGCACTCAAGCGCGTGTCCGCTAAATTTTATCTCGCTTTGAGGCAGCAGCTTCTCGCCCTGCGCGATGCGGATCATCCACTCGATCAGATCGAGCCCGCTTCGCATCTCGCTTACTGTGTGTTCGACCTGCAGACGGGTATTCATCTCGATGAAATAGAATTTCTTATCCTTGCTATCGTATAAAAACTCAAACGTTCCCGCGCTTGCGTATCCGATCGCCTTAGCGGCGCGAACCGCCGTTTCGTGCAGGCTTTTTCGCGTCGGCTCATCCAAGATTACGGCTGGGCTCTCTTCGATTAGCTTTTGGTGGCGGCGCTGCATTGAGCAGTCGCGCTCGCCGATATGCACGACGTGTCCGTGTTCGTCGCCCAAGACCTGAACCTCGATGTGGCGCGGATTTGTGATATATTTTTCCATATACATCGTGCCGTCGCCGAATGCACTCATCGCTTCGCTCTCTGCCGACCAAAATAGCTTTTCGATATCCTCTTCGCGCTCGACCACGCGCATTCCACGCCCGCCGCCGCCGGCTGCGGCTTTGATGATGACCGGATAGCCGATTTCGGCGGCTAGCTTGCGTGCCTCTTCGACACTTGCAATCGCGCCGTCGCTGCCAGGCACTACGGGGATGCCCGCGCGCATCATCACTTGCTTAGCCTTGCTCTTATCGCTCATCAAGGTCATCGCCTCGACGCTTGGACCGATAAATTTAATGCCGTGCTTGGCGCAAATTTCGACGAAATTTTGACTTTCACTCAAAAAGCCGTATCCCGGAAATATCGCGTCGGCTTCCGTTAGCTCGCAAGCTGTGATGATTGCGGGGATATTTAGGTAGCTGTCGCTGCTGCGCGGTCCGCCTATGCAGACCGACGCGTCGGCGTATTTGACGTAAAGCGCGTCCTGATCGGCGGTAGAGTGCACGACGATAGCTTGCTTGCCCATCTCTTGGATCGTGCGAAGCGCGCGCAGGGCGATTTCACCACGATTTGCGATTAGAATTTTTTTAAGCTCCTTCATAGCTTCTCGACCTCAAACAGCGCCATAGCGTATTCGACGGGCTGGCCATCCTCAACGAGAGCTTTTTTGATGCGGCAGTCGAATTCCGCTTCGATCTCGTTCATAATCTTCATCGCTTCGATTATACCGATTGTATCGCCTTTATGTACGACCTGACCTACGCTTACGAACTCCGTTGCGCCCGGGCTCGGCGCCTTATAAAAAGTGCCCACCATCGGGCTGTCGATCGTATCCATCGAGCCTTTTGTGGCGGGCTTGTCGCCCACGAGCACGTTTACCGAAGGCGCAGCAAGTTGCGGAGCGGGTGCCGGTGCGGCGAGCTGAGGCGTGCTACCACCGCATGGGCCATATTTTTTTATCTCGATCTCAAAATCTTTATCTTTAATTTTTAGCTCGTTAATGCCTTGCTTCTCGCCGAAAAAATCCATTAACTCTTTGATTTCTGCTTTTGTCATAAATTTCTCCTGAAAAAATTTGCGAAATTTTAGCCAAATTTTTATAATTGTTTCTTTAAATGGATTTTCGCAGGGCTTTTAAGAAGTGCAAAGCGAAATTTACGACAAAATTTGCGGACTGATTTTAAGGATTTATAGGCTGCAATTTGCCTCGTTCATTTTAAGCTCAAACTTCACAAGCGAAACACGAAATTTTGCAGCAAGAGCGCGAAATGATTTTGAATTCTTTAAAATTTAGCACTTAATTTTACGATCGAAATTCTACACCCAAGCTCAGAGCGCAAAAATTCCGCGCTTTGCTTTAAAATTCCACCTTCGGGCTCGTATCAAAATCCTGCGCCTTGCTTTTCTTTAAAATTTCACGCTGAAATTTTGTTTTAAAACTCCCGCGCCGAGATTCTACCCGCGCGGGGTTTCTGCGTTAATGTGTCGCAAAAAAGCTCTGAATTTTCGCTTTATCGCTCGTTTTGCTAAGGGCTAACATCAGCAGCACACGCGCCTTTTGCGGATTTAGATTATCTGCGGTTAGAAAGCCAAGTTTTACGTCGTCCACCTCCGAGCTAACGCTAGTTGAGCCGCTGCCTGTACGGCTTGAGCGCACGACGATCACGCCCGCTTCGCTAGCTTTTGCAAGCGCAGCCTGCATATCCGGATATAAATTTCCATTGCCTACGCCCGCTACAATAATGCCCTTAGCGCCCTTTTGCACCGCTGCATCGACCAAATCGCCGCTATCTTGCGCGTGTCCATAGATGATATCGACGCGCGGCAAGGCCTTGATATCCTTGATATTAAATTCGCTTACGACGGTGTGTTTGCGAAGCGGCGCCATATAGAAATTTACGACGCCATAATTTACGGTGCCGATTTTACCGGAATTCGGCGAGGCAAAAGCCGCAACGTTAGTAGTATTTGTTTTCGTAACCTCGCGCGCGGCGTGGATCTCGTCGTTCATCACTACAAGAGCGCCCTTTTCGCGAGCGTTTTTATCTGCCGCGACGGCAACGGCGTTGTATAGATTAAGCGGTCCATCAGCACTCATCGAGTCTGCGTTTCGCATCGCGCCTACCAACACGATCGGTTTTTTAGATTTTACTACCAAGCTTAAAAAATACGCCGTCTCCTCCATCGTATCGGTTCCGTGCACGATGACGACGCCGTCGACGTCGTTTTTAGTAAGCAGCTCGCTTACGCGGTTTGCAAGCTTGAGCCAAATTTCATCGTTCATCTCCTGCGAGCCGATATTTGAAATTTGTTCGCTTTTAATCGTAGCTAAATCCCCTAGCTGCGGTACTGCCGCTAAGATATCTTCTACGCCCTTAGAGCCTGCGGTATAGTTGCCCTCCGTGGCACTTGCGCTGCTTCCCGCGATCGTACCGCCGGTAGCTAAAATATAAATATTTGGCTTCGCAGCAGCCAAAGATGACGCGATAAAAAACGTAATAAACGCAAATTTCTTGAGTAGTCCCATAGTTGCTCCTTAAAAAGTGATAAAATTTTTATAATTTAAGCAAAATTCTAGCATAAAATTTTTATTATATTTTATTTTGCTGCTATAATGCGCGAAAAATTTTGATTATTTTAAGGAAATTTTATGGGACTGAAAAGCGATAAATGGATCAGACAGATGTCGCAGCAGCACGATATGATAGCGCCCTTTTGCGAGGAGAATATCGGTCGCGGCGTCGTTAGCTACGGACTCTCCAGCTACGGATACGACATACGCGTAGCGCGCGAATTTAAAATTTTTACAAACGTCGGCGGAACGGTCGTCGATCCTAAAAATTTCGACGCAAAAAACGTCGTGGATTTTGAAGGCGACGTCTGCATCGTGCCACCGAATTCCTTCGCTCTAGCGCGCACTATCGAGTACTTCAAAATGCCGCGCGACGTGCTTGCGATCTGTTTGGGCAAAAGCACCTACGCGCGCTGCGGCATCATCGTAAACGTAACGCCCTTTGAGCCCGGTTTTGAGGGGCACATCACGATTGAAATTTCCAACACCACGCCGCTGCCTGCAAAAATTTACGCGAACGAAGGCATCGCGCAGGTTTTGTTTTTGCAAGGAGATGAGCCGTGCGAGGTGAGCTACTGCGATAAAAAGGGCAAATACCAAAGCCAAAAGGGCATCACGTTGCCTAGAATTCTAAAGGATTAAACAATGAAAAATTTAATCATCGTAGAATCTCCCGCAAAAGCCAAAACGATCAAAAATTTCTTAGGCGACAATTACGACGTAATCGCGTCTAAAGGCCATATCCGCGATCTGCCGCAGAAAAAATTCGGCATTAAAATCAAAGATAAAAGCTTCGAGCCCGAATATGAAATCAGCGCCGATCACGATCAGATCGTAAAGCAGATAAAGACGCTCGCCAAAAAGGCGGATCAAATTTATCTCGCGACGGACGAGGACCGCGAGGGCGAGGCGATCGCCTACCACATCGCAGCTTCGATCGGCAAGCAGGCAGAAGATCTGCCGCGCATCGTATTTCACGAGATCACCAAAAGCGCGATCTCAAACGCGCTAAGCTCGCCGCGCAAGCTCAATATCGCAAGCGTAAACGCCCAACAAGCGCGCCGCCTGCTCGATCGCATCGTGGGCTACAAACTAAGCCCGCTTTTAAATTTAAAGATCCAGCGCGGCTTAAGCGCGGGTCGCGTCCAAAGCGCCGCGCTTAAGATTGTCGTCGATCGCGAGCGCGAAATTTTAAATTTTAAACCGGTAGAATTTCACAGCATCGACGCGGTTTTTAAGAAGGATTTAGAAGCCGAGCTCGTGGAATTTCGCGGCAAAAAGATGGAAAAGCTCTCGGTCAAAAACGCGGCGCAAGCTAGCGAGATCGTCCTGACGCTGCAAAAAGACAGATTTAGCGTAGAGAGTATCGAGAGCAAGTCGCGCAAGACAAACCCCTACCCGCCGTTTATGACCTCGACGCTACAACAGGCGGCGAGCACGGCTCTGGGCTTTAATCCGCGCAAGACGATGAGCCTCGCACAGAGCCTTTACGAGGGGGTTAATACCAAAAACGGCGGCGCGATCACCTACATGCGAACCGACTCGCTAAATATCGCCAAAGAAGCGATTGCGGCGGCTCGCGAGTTGATCGGAGAGCACTTCGGCGAAAAGTATCTGCCCAAAAGCCCGAATTTATACGCCACCAAAAGCAAAGGCGCGCAGGAAGCGCACGAAGCGATACGTCCTACCGATCTAAAGCTTACCCCAGAGCTCGCGCAAAAAATCCTGCCTCGCGACGAATACCGCCTTTACGAGCTCATCTACAACCGCTTCGTAGCCTCGCAGATGAGCCCTAGCGTCTCGCAGATCCAAACGATCATCGTGCGCGGCGAAGAGGGCACGTTTAAGATCAGCGGACGCAAGGTGGAATTTGACGGTTTTTACAAGGCTTACGGCGATCTGGATAAAGATAAAATTTTACCGAGCCTTAGCGCGGGCGACGCGATGAGCCTGCAAAGCCTAAGCTCGCAGCAGCACTTTACCGAGCCGCCGGCGCGCTATTCGGAAGCGAGCCTCATCAAAAAGCTCGAAAGCCTCGGCATCGGCAGGCCCTCGACCTATGCGCCTACCATCTCGCTGCTTACTGCGCGCAACTACGTAAATATCGAGCAAAAGCATCTGGTGCCGAGCGAGATCGCCTTTAAGATCACTGAGATGCTGGAGCAAAATTTTAAAAACATCGTCGATAGCGAGTTTACCTCAAAAATGGAAGAAAAGCTCGACGACATCGCCGAAAATAAAGCGGACTGGCAGCAAATTTTAGCGGATTTTTACTACCCTTTTATGGACGAGATCGCCAAAGGAAAAACCTCGATCGCAAGCCAAAAGCTAGCCGAAAAGATCGGCGAAGCATGCCCGAACTGCGGCGGCGAGCTACTTAAAAGACAGGGCAGATTCGGCGAGTTCATCGCTTGCTCGAACTATCCGAAATGCAAATACTCCCGCAACGCGGACGCTAGCGCCGAGGGGGCGAGCGAGGAGAAGGCGGCGCCCGAAGTGCTAGATGAGAAATGCCCACAGTGCGGTAAAAATTTGATCAAGCGCAGGGGCAGATACGGCGAGTTTATCGCTTGCGAGGGCTATCCGAAGTGCAAGTATTCACGCAAAATCGAGGGCGCGGCAAAGGAGAAAAAGCCGCTGCTCTCCACCGGCGTTAAGTGCCCGAGCTGCGGCACGGGCGAGATCGTCGAGCGCTTCTCCAGACGCGGCAAATTTTACGGCTGCACGAACTACCCTAAATGCGGCTTTGTGAGCAACTACGCGCCGATTGCGCGCGCATGCCCGCAGTGCGGCAACTCATACATGCTCCGTAAAGAGCTGAAAAAAGGCAACTTCGCCGAGTGCCCGCAGTGCAAGCTTAAAGAAGAGATCGATTGATAATAGGCGTCATCTCGGACTCTCATCGCGAAACAGAGGTCGCTGCAAGCGCCATAGAGTGGCTGCTCGCGCGCGGAGCGGATCTGCTCGTGCATGCAGAGGGCATCGTCGCGAGCGAGACGCTACGGCTTTTGAGGCAAAGCGGCAAGCCCTATTTCGCGGTTTTAGGGAACAACGACGAAGCGCTTACCGAGTTTAAAAATCAGTTTAACCTACGGAGTGAGCCCTTCTGCACGGAGTTTGCCGGGCTGCGACTAAAAATAATGCACCATCCGTTTTATCTCTTTGACGAGGAGTCCGCGGCGCAAAATGAAGCAGACGGATTAAATTTAGACGCGGATTTAGGTGCGGGTGCGGATCGCGTGGCAAATTTTCGCAAGGATTTCGGCGCAGACCTAGTCAAAAATTCTAGCTTTAGCATCGAAGTAAGTTGCGGCACGAATTTAGGCTCAAACTGCAGAGCAGATCGCAGAGAAATTTTAATCTCAAATTATAAAGCGGCGGATTGCGCGGCAAATTTAGACGCAAATTCTAATGGCGCAGATGATGAAATTTTAAATGGCGGGCGCGGTGCAGACGTAAATTTTAAAAACATACGTAGCGCGAGTGCGAATTTAAAAAGCGGGTGGTCGTCCGCAAGTCCAAATGTGAACTTGGGCTTGAATGCGGGCGCGGATGTGAACTCAAACGCAAATTTAGACTTAAATCTGGACGCAGACCTCGCTTCAAGCCCGAACGCAAATTTAAACTCAAATGCAAGCGCAAATTTAGCCACTAATACGAGCCCAGATATGAACTCTAAAGTAAGCTCGAGTACCGATTGCGCAGTAAATTTAACGGCGCCGAGCCTAAGCGCAAATTTATCCGCACCAAACTCGTGTTCAAATTTGACCGCGAATTCTGAGCTCAATGCAGGCGGCGAAAGTAAAAATCGGGGCCTGTGCGAGCGAGGCGCGGATAAAATTCCAACTATCAAAATTTACGACCACACCCACTATTTTGCCGCGGCGGTGGATAAAAACGGCGCGCTCGTGCTAAATCCGGGCGAGATTTGCGGGCGCAAAAAGCGGCTTTTCGGTTTGCCTGCGTTGTGGTACAAGAGCGAAAATTGCGCATATTTCGTCTCCGCTCGCAGCGCAAAGAACTATAAAGCGACCGAAAGGAAGTCTTAAAATGATACGAAAAGCCGCTGGGGCAGCCAGAGAAAATGCTAGAAAGATGCGAAAAAATTCTAAAACAGCGCGGGAAAAATCTAAAAGGGTGCGAGGCCAAAGCGTATGAATGAAATTTACGTCCTAATCGCGCTATCGTTTTTGATCTTTGCTTCGCCCTTTTTGGCTAGCCTTGCACGAATTCCGCTCTCGCCCATGGAGATCATGCTTGGCATCATAGCCGCAAATTTAGGGCTTTTGCCGCCAAGCGCGACCTTCGATCTAGCCGCGCAGATCGGCTTTTGCTACCTTATGTTTTTGGCGGGCTGCGAGGTGGATTTCCGCGCGCTGCTTGCGATGCCGCGCAAAATTTTGCGGCTGATCCTAATCTTTTTGGCGCTGCTTTATATCCTAAGCGCGCTTGCGGTTTGGATGTTTGAACTGCCGCAGATGCTTATCATCGCAGCACCTCTGATGAGCGTCGGACTGCTTTCGGCGCTATATAAAGAATACGGCAAGGATCAAGCGTGGCTCAATCTCGCGATGCCCGCGGGCGTGATCGGCGAGCTCATCAGCATCGCCGCCCTTACGGTGGGCGGCATCTACCTTAAAAACGGCTTCGGCGTGGAGATGGCGCTTCACATCGGCGCGCTTTTGGGCTTTTCGGTCGCCGCGCTAGCGGTTTTTAAAGGGCTTGAAATTCTATTTTGGTGGTTCCCCGCGCTAAAAACGGTCATCATGCCCAAATACGACAAAAACGAAAAGGACGTGCGATTTGCGATGGCGCTGTTTTGCCTCATCTGCGCGGGGGTGATGCTTTTGGGGCTTGAGGTCGTCATCGGCGCCTTCATCGCAGGCACCTTTCTGCCGACCTTTTTCTCGCACAAGGACGACCTCATCGAAAAGCTTTCGTCGTTCGGCTTCGGCTTTTTGGTGCCGATATTTTTCATACACACTGGAGCGGTGATCAAGCTAGAAGCGCTCCTTATGCCCGGAGTGATGAGCTTTGCCGCAAGCCTAGCGGCGCTGATGTTTGGCATCAGGCTAGTTGCGAGCACTACGTTTTTAAACACCTTAGGGCGCAAAGGCGCGGCGCTTTTCGCGCTATCGCTTTCTATGCCTCTGACGCTAGTGATCGCCACGGCGACGCTTTTTTACTCTACCGCCGCGATCTCGCAAGAGACATACTTCGCGATGATCATCGCCTCGCTCATAGAGGCGCTTGCATCGATGATTTTGATAAATTTGATTTACAAGAAATTTTAGGGCGGGAATTTTAAAATTTTGAAATTATAGAATTTTAAAATTCTGCGAAATTCTAGAATTTTATAAAATTTGGTTTTATGCAGGATTAAGATGGAGTTAAATTTAAAGCTCTATTTTGCGGCTCAATCGGTTAGGTCTTGGAGCTCCATAGTGTAGTTTGGGATTTGTTCCCGAGTAGAATAACCATACGCTTTTAATATTACATTCAACAGCTTAATTATATCGCTTGCCGACAAAAGAGATGTTTGCTTTGGATTTAGATTAAGCAGTTTCCAAATTCTATGGAATTCTTCGGGTCTCAATGCTTCGTCGATATCATAATAGTGACTTCAATAACTTCATTATTATAATATAAAATCCAAATTCCTTTAGAATCAGTGCCATGGTCATAATCTGGATCAGGAAAACTATAAATTTTCCATAGCCAACAACCCGCATCTCGATCAATAGTCCAACCAAGCTCATTAATAAAAGTCTCATAGTATGGATTATATTTGTAATAAATTCCGCTCAATCCGTACTTTTCATCATCCTCTTTGGTGATGATCGCATTTTCAAATGCCGCTCTCTCCTCCTCAAGAAATTTTAATAATTTTAGATTTTACGATCGGTTAGGTCTTGGAGCTCCATAGTGTAGTTCGGCTCCTCTTCGAACAAATCACGATCTCTATATACCTCTAAAATTTCTTTTAGTAAATGCAAAATATCTTGCTTATTAAGACTTTGCGTATGATTTGGTTTTAAATCTAGGAGTTTCCAGATTCTATGAAATTTTTCTGGTTTTGAAGTTCTGTTTATAATAATTTCATAATCCATAATTACCTCTAGTAATTCATTATTATAATATAGAATCCAAATAGTCTCTGTACTAAGAGCATGATCAAACTCATTACTAGGAAAGTTATAAAGACACCACATCCAACAATTTCTACTTTTGTCAATAGTCCATTTTCGTTTGTTAATAAATTCTTTATACGGCGGATTATATTTATAAAATATTTCACTCAATCCATACTTTTTATCATCCTCTTTAGTGATGATTGCATTTTCAAATGCCATCTACGCTCCTTGGAATTTAAAATTTAGCGTGCAAGCGGAAATTTCAAGTGCAAATTTTATGCAAAATTTCGCGACGCAGCCGAAAACGGCAAGCATAGAAATTCTAAATTCGCCGCGCTTAAAGATAGACCGGCGAGATTGCCGCGACTGCTAACCCTCGCTCGCCGCGGATATACTTGCTCCCTCTAGCCGTAGCAAAGCAAATGCGGCTCGTTAGCAAAGCTAGCGATAAAATTAATCGCAACCCATCCGCAAGAAGCATAACTGTACGATCTGCGGGCGAGCTAACAAAACCAAAGCGAGCCGATTAAATTTAAACTTTAGCTTGCGGCGCTTAAAAGCCGATTTAAGCCTAGACGCGGTGCGAGCAGCGTACCGCGACACGGCTTCTAGGCTTTGCTACATTAATACCGGAATTTTGGTCTTTTGTAGGAAGTATTTCGACGCGCCGCCTAAGAATATCTCCTTGATGCCGCTATCTGAGTGTAAGCCTGCAACGATTAGATCGAAATCGCCCGCGTCTGCATACTCTAGTAGCACCTGTCCCGGGATCTTACCCTCGGCGTTTAACGCCTCAAAAACATCAATTTTAACGTCATGCAAGGCTAGATAATCGCTTATGCGGCGCTTAGTTTCGGCAAGATCATCCTGAAGGTAGTGATTTGCGGTAATAACGGTAATAGATTTGGCGCGCTGTAAAAGCTCTAGCCAATTATCGAGCGCCCTTGCAGACGCCGCAGTGCCAGTAAGCGAAACTAAAATCTTATCCGCCCTAAACTCCTGCAGCTTGCGCGGTATGACGATGCAAGGCTTGCCGCTTTTGGTAACCGCAGCCTCAAACGTACCCGTGATAGAGCCCGTAGGCGGCACGGAGACCAGCACCAAATCGCAATATTTGGAGTATTTCTCGACCAGCTCGGAGCGGATGCCCACCATATGTCTCAAAGCGGCGCTATTTGGGACATGATCGTCGTCGTTTTGATCTAAGCCCAGCTTAGCGCATTCGGCGTCGAAGATCGCTCTGATCTCCTCGCGCTCAGCCCTCATCTCATCGCCCGCGGATTTTAAAAATTCCTCCATCAGCACGCCGCCTTTTAGCGTCATGCGGACGTTGTAGATCATCTTAGGATCGAGCTGGCACGCCATTATGTTGATGTGCGTGCCGAAAAATTTATTCACTAGCAACGCTCCGTGTATGCGCTCTGCCAGCTCCTCGCCGCCGCCGATAGGGAAAAAAATCTTTTTAAGCTGCATCTCATACTCCTATTAAAATTTTAAGCTAATTCCAGTGAAATTTTAGTGCCTTTCTGATCAGTCACGCGCACTCGCACCACGTCGCCCGCCTTGTAAGGCGTCGTGATAAATTTAGCGCGCAGCAATCCGTCCACGCCGTCTCGTAGTGAGATGAAAGTGCCGAAATCCAGTACGCTTTGCACCACACCGTCAAACTCCTCGCCGATCTGAAATTTTACCTCTTTGCGTTCACCGCGCGGCTTGCGAAAATCGCGAGAATTTGAAACTATCGATAAAATTTTCTCTTTTGCGCCCGATACGCCGCTAGCTTTGGCGCCTTGGATCTTGACCTCACCCTTTTCGCGATCCAGATCGATATTTACGCCGAAGCTTTCGGTGATCTCTTTGATGACCTTGCCGCCCTGACCGATGATGTCGGGGATTTTGCTCGCCTCGACGCTAAAAATTTCAAGCTTCGGAAGCACATCCTCGTTTATAACGATCGCCGCATCCGCCTGCTCCATAAGGCCCAAAATATGCGCGCGAGCCTGCTTTGCCTGCGCTAGAGCTTCTTTTAAAACCTCTAAGCTAATGCCGCCGAGCTTGATATCCATCTGAAGCGCGGTGATACCCTCATAAGTGCCCGCGACCTTGAAATCCATATCGCCGTCGTGATCCTCAAGCCCCATTATGTCGGTTAGCACGGCGTGTTTTTCGCCCTCAAAAATCAAGCCCATCGCGACGCCCGCAACTAGCTTTAGCGTAGGTACGCCCGCTGCTCGGAGAGAAAGTGCGCCGCCGCAGACCGAAGCCATCGAGCTTGAGCCGTTGCTCTCTAAAATTTCGCTCACTACGCGGATGGACTGCGGTGAGTTTAGATCTATACTCGGATATAGCGCTCTTTTGGCTAAATTTCCATGTCCCAACTCGCGTCTGCCTGGGCTTTTGAGCGAGCTTGCTTCGCCGACGCAAAAGCCCGGGAAGTTGTAGTTAAACATAAATCTATCGCTGATCGGCTCGAGCTGCGTTAGGCTGTCACTTAGCTGCGCGTCGCTATCGCCGCCTAGTGTAGTGACGACTAAAGCCTGCGTCTGCCCGCGCGTAAATAGGCAGCTTCCATGCGCGCACGGTAGGATATTTGTCTCGATACTGATCGGGCGCACCTCATCAAGCGCGCGTCCGTCGGCTCTGCGGTGATCCTCGATGATCTGCGTGCGGATGATGCCGCGCTTATACTTGCCGATGACGCTAGAGATCACCTCTTTGCTCCACTCGTTTTGCGCCGCGACCTCGGTAGTTAAAATTTGATCTACGATTTTGTTTAGTTCGGTAGCGCGCTCGCTCTTTGCCATCTGATTGATCGCCGCTTTGACGGCGTCTTTGTAGTTTGCGTCGATGAAGCTTGCGATCTCCTCATCCTCGATCTCAGGCTTGTACTCTAGGCTCGCATCCGGCTTTTTAAGCGGTAGAAAAGCCTCTTCGTAGGCGCCCGAGCCCGCGCTTATCGCTTTTGCGGCAAAATCGATCGCATCTACCATCATATCTTCGCTAAATTCATTCATCTGTTGCGCACCGCCTCTAATCTGCGGCAGGGAGCGCATCTCGATCATCAAAAGCTCATCGCCGACGCCCGCTACGTAAAGATCGAGCGCGCTAGCTTTAAGCGCGGAGTTGCTCGGATTTAAGATGAAGCTTCCGTTTTGATAGCCTATGCGCACGCCGCAAACGGGCGCTTTAATCGGGATGTCGCTAAGATATAGCGCCGCAGACGCCGCATTAAGAGCGACGACTTGCAGATCAACCTCTGGATCTGCAGATAGCACGTAAACTACGATCTGCGTCGGATATGCATAGCCTTTTGGAAAGAGCGGGCGCAGCGAGCGGTCTATGATGCGGCTCGTTAGCGTCTCAAAATCGCCCGGCTTGGTCTCGCGCTTGATGTAGCCTCCGGGGATTCTGCCTGCTGCGTACATCTTTTCGACATATTGCACGGTAAGGGGTAAAAAGTCCTCCTGCACCTGCGTCTCTTCGCGCGCTACGGTAGCTAGCACGACGGTATTTTTCACACGCAAAAGCGCCGCACCCGCGGCTTGCTTTGCGACCTTATTGATATCGAAAATTTCGGTATTGCCATTTACTTCAATTTTGCACTGCATTAATTTTCTCCTTATTTTTGTTGGTCTCGTGAAACGGCAGATAAAGCGGGCATTTGTTTAAAATTTGCATTATCTCCTCCGCGCTTGAGAGCGTTTTTTCTTTATAATAAAAATCCACGTTCACGAAATCTCTGATCTTGTGAACGGCGTAAATTCCATCTACTAGCATGGCGATCTCGTCCGCATTATCGCTGCCGATAACGGGCGTGGCGTAAAAGATCGCTTTGGCGTTTAAGCTTACGAGCGTCTTTATGCAAGTAAGTGCGGTCAGCCCGCTCTCACACCCCTCATCTACCAAGATGACGTTTTTTTTCTCTAAATTTCCCAAAAGCTCGCCCTTGCGAAATTTATACATGTTTTTTAAAATTTTCTCCTCATAAAGTCTGTTCGCCTGTCCGTAAACATAATCCAGGCTGATGCCGAAGCTTCGCACGAGCTCATCTACCATCACGATCTCTTGGGTCTCGCTTACGCACGCGATCGCGCATTCAGGATTATTAGGCGCCAAAACGGGCTCTGTGAATAAAAACTCATAAGCAAGCCCCAGCTTTAGAGCAAGATGGTTTGCGATAGGAAGCGACTCCAGGGATTGAGCGATTATTAGAAAATTTTCGTTTTTGATCACGGTAGCGGGTAAAATTTCTGCGAGTTTCATCGCGGCGTCGATTTGGTTTTCAAACATCAGCTCGGCTCTAGGCGTCATTATTTTTCGCTTCCGTATTCACTATCTACTGAAAAATCATACCCTACTCCGCCAAACGGATAGAAATTTACGAGAAAGTAAATTCCGCGCTCCTTGCTTGCTTTGCTATAGCCCGTTGTACTGGTATTTTTAGGCTCGATATCCTCTTGATACACAAAAGAGTAATTCCAACACTTGCGCGTATGAGAAAACCCCACGCGCCACATTTTAGAATAAGATCGCTCCAAGTCGTAATCCCAACGCCCAAAAATTTTATTATTCCTAGGTAAATTTACCGAAGCGTTTACGATGCCGTAGTTATCTTTCGTATAGCGTTTAGGCTCCATGCTTAGCTTTTCGTATTCGTAAGCGTGACTAAGTCCAAAGCTAAAGTCTTCGTTGGAGTAGTTGGCGTAGGTATAGACCTTATCGAAGCTTTTATATTTATGCGAGTAGGTAAAGCGGTTTCCGATATTTAATCCATTTGCAAAATACGCATCGATGCGGTGTTCTAAATCGTCGAACTCATGATCGTCGAAGTCATATCGCTGCTTGACGCTATGGCGTAAAAATTTACGTCCGTCTTCATTATAGAAAAACTGCGTCATACTTAAAGCTGCATTTTCGTGGGTGTATTCGTCACTAAGCTCACTTAAGAAGTTATCCTCCCAATAAAGCGAGTCTTGCAAGTTACCTAGCCGCGAGCGATCTACTGCGCCGCGAGCAAGGTCGTATTTATACTGATGATACTTTAAAATTCTATCCTCGATGTCGCCTTGCTGCCAGCTTGGAATTCTAAAATCCGCTCTCCAGCTCATCGTATGATACAAGCTATCGTAAGCCCTGGCTACGTCGGTGTAGAGCGAAAGCTCGGTGTATTGATTAGCGTAGAAAGTGCTTTTATCCTCGCCAAGATCTCCGTTTGCGTAGTAGAATTTATCGTGCCAATCGATATTGGTCATATACACTCGCTCGGTAAAGGCGAAATTTAAATAATCCGCCAGTAGCGGTGTGCTTATACTGATCGGCACGTCAAACTCGTATTGGCGAGCAGTCGCGCCCTCCCATCTGGTGTAATTACGCGCTTTTGCATCAAGCGAATAGATCAAATTTGGCAGTCCCAAATCATTGCTAAATTTATGATATTGAAGCGTCGGAAGCTCTTGGACGGTATCTTCGTTGCGGAAAGTATTATCGGCGTTTAGCTTGCTTGTATCGATGTAGTAGCGTCCGTAAGCGCCAAAATAGTGCTCGTCTGAGGTCAAATAATAATTCAGCCGTGAAGTTACGAGCGAATTATCCGCATCGTTGCCAAGACCTCCCTTTTCCTTCAGATCGTAGTATTCAAGGTCGTTTAGCTGAGTAAAATCGATCCATAAATTTTCGCGTAGATCGCCGTCTAGCAGATAGGTCGCAAGCTTGCTGCGATCGTATTGCACTTCAAATCCGTGGTGGCGCTCGTTTTTGTATTCGAGCCGCTTTTGCGCCCGTGAGAAGTTATCAAAAACTCCACCTTTAATCTCTCCGTAAGAGTACGGGGATTCCGTGAAGCGAAAGGTGCCGTATACGCCAAAGCCCCTGCGCGTGCGCACCTGCGGATCGAGCTGAAAATCCCAGCTGTCGTAAGGCGCAAAATAGATCGGCTGCTTGTAATAAATTCCTTCCTTGCTAATGTAGCCAGCCTCTGGAGGCAGCAAGCCCGTGCGGCGCGTGCGATCAGTCGGGAAGCCGAAATACGGCAGATAGAGCACCGGCACGTCACCCACATAAAATCTCGGATTAAAAAGATGGAGGAATTTGCTCTCTTTATTGAGCATGCCGCTACTAAATTTGATGCGCCAATCGGGATCGGTGACATTGCAGCTAGATACGCTGGAGCCCTCCACGCGGTAATACTCGCTGTCGCTGCAGCTGGCGTCGTTTTGCATCCAAAGCTCGGAGTCCTTGTCCATCATAAAATTTACGTCGGCTTGCTGCTTATCGTTTTTCAGATCGATTTTGACATGCTGCGCACGCGTAGTTTCACTGCTGCCGCGCATTGCATTGACATTGCCGAAAAGCTCGATGATGCCGTTTTGCTCGTCGTATGTAGCGCGATCGGCGGTGATAAAGTAGTCCTGCGAATACACCGTTACGTTGCCGCTCGCTTCCGTCAAAAAGCCGTTTTTCTCGACATTATCTGCTATAAGCTCGACGTCTTGGACCTTTGCGCTCGCACTACTTGCTAAAAGAGCGCTAAAACTAAGCGCTAGAATTTTAAATTTTTTACTCTTTTTCAATCTCTACCACCAATGTTTTCGCCGCCATATCATGCAGGCTCTGACGCGAGTTCGTAAAAAGCGCCACCAAAAATCCCATATAAAAGATCATCTCGCTTATCAACCTAACCGCCGCGCGGATCGCTGCAGTAGCGATATCCATAGAGCTGCCGTCAGCGCGGACGCAATAAATTTTAACCGCAAGCTTGCCTAGCGTCGCGCCGTATAGATAGACGAAAATCGCCTGATATAAAAATTTTATTATCACGTAATGCAAAATGAATTTCGACGCGATCTTTTGTACCTCAAGATTGCTTCCGCTCTGCGCCGCCGCAACAAGCTCTGGCTCGTCGATAGCAAATAGCACGACCACAAAAAGCGTTACGCTCACCGCTTCGTCGATACTAAACGCGATTACGCGCCTGCTAAGCGGAGCGACGATCAAATTTTATCTCTTAAGGCTTGGTGCGCGATATCGCACCTATACTGCGCGCCGCTAAATTTTATATTTTTGCACAGCGCGTAAGCCGCGTCGCGCGCCTGCTTTAGGCTCTGTGCGACGCCCACGCTTACCAAAACGCGCCCGCCGCTAGCGTAAATTTGCCCGTCCCGCTCGCTCACGCCTGCATAGCAGATATGCGCGCCGGCGGGAATTTCGCCGGCCTTGATCAATGCAGGCTGCGAAGAGCCGTAAGGGTAGCGCTCGCTAGCCATCACGACGCCCACCGCAAATCGCTCTTTTAAACTTATGCTGCTTAGCTTACCTACGGCGGCGTTGTATAAAATTTCGCTCAAATTTCCGCCAATTAGCGGCATCAAAACCTCGCACTCCGGATCTCCGAAGCGCACGTTGTACTCCAACACGTAAGGCTCGCCGCCCACGATCATAAGCCCCACGAATAGCACGCCGCAAAAGGGCGCGCCCTGCTGCTGCATCCCTTTTAGCGTGGGTGCGACGATCTCGCTCTGCACTCTTTTTATCAGCGCGGCATCCGCTAGCGGGCTTGGCGCATAAGCTCCCATGCCGCCGGTGTTCGGGCCCAGATCGCCGTCAAGAAGCTTTTTGTGATCCTGCGCTACGGGCAAGCTTACGAAATTTTCCCCGTCGCAGATCGCAAAAAAGCTCAGCTCGAAGCCCTCTAAAAACTCCTCCACGACAACGCGCTTGCCTGCTTCGCCGAAGCTTTCGCCGCTTAGCATATCCGCGGCGGCTTTTTTAGCTTCATCTTTGGAATTTGCGATTATGACGCCTTTGCCCGCACACAAGCCGTCCGCTTTGACCACGACGCGGCCGTCTAGGGTATCGATAAATTTTGAAATTTCGGATAGATCGTCGCTGCTTAGAAATTTTGCGGTTTTGATATGATTTCGCGCCAGAAAGTCCTTCATATAGGCTTTAGAGCCCTCAAGCTTCGCCGCAGCGGCGCTGGGACCGAATATCGCGAGGCCTTGCGCTTTGAAAATATCCACGATACCTTTTGTAAGCGGCTCTTCGGCGCCCACGATAGTAAGAGCTATGTCGTTGTTTTTCGCAAAGAGCGCAAGTTCATCAAAATCTTTTAAATCTAAATTTTTACCGAGCGCCTTTGTAGCGCCGTTTCCCGGAGCAAAATACAGATTTAAAACGTTTTTATCCTCGCGAAGTCTTAGCCCGATCGCGTATTCTCTACCGCCGCCGCCGATTATTAGGATATTCAATGAAGCCTCCGTAACGTAAAAAACCCAAGTGAGCGTTGCGTAAAAAGAATCGGCTCAAACAAAGCCAATCTTGCAACTAGGAAAAATCTCTAGGTCGCAACCCGTAACTTTAAAAAAAGCTCGAGCCGAGCCGCGTCACACGGACCTCTCACGTCGTCGCTTATACAAATATGTTGAACCCTCATATAAAACGCTCTCGCTTCACCCAGGCTTGGGCAAAATTATAGTCAAAATTTGCTTAAACTATGGCAAAAGCGCCAGATCGACGCAGGATTTTATTGACATTCTTTCGCAGATTATCGGCTCGCAAAACTCGTTCAAAACGCTCGCCGTCGTTCTACCGATACAGACCGCCCTGTAGCCCCCGTCCCAGCCGAAATTTTCGGTAAAGCCGCGCACGTTTTTAGGCGAGGTAAAAATCAGCGTACTGCCTTGCGGCGGCTTTGCGGCGGCGGGGAGGCTGAGGATAGAATTTTCGTAGGCGATCACGCTTTGCAGCCGCACGCCGGCGCTAGATAGAATTTGCTCCAGCTTCGATACTGTCTCGCGCGCACGCAGATACAGCGCGTCTCTGCCCTGCAAGAGCGGCGCGATCTCGGCGGCAAACTCATTTCCGTGCCCGTGCCGCGCCACAAAAATATCGCGAAATCCAAACTCGCGCGCAGCCGCAGCGCACGGCTCGCCGATAGCGTAAATGGGGATATCTAAATCAATCGAAATTTCATTAAATTTTATCGCCGCCACCGCATTTTTGGAGGTAAAAATTAGCGCGCCAATCTGCGCAGGCAGGCTAAATTTGAGAAATTTTATCTCGCAGACCGCAAGCTGCCTCACCTGCGGATGCTCAAATCTCGTATTAGACACCAGATATATCAAAACGCCCTCCATGTTTAAATTTGCTTCGATTAAATTCCGCTCCCGAAAAAATCCGATCCGCCGTAATTAATCTTTGAGTTCAAATTCAATTCTGCTCTGCGCCGCCCTCGGCACCGGTTAAAACCCGCGCGTAAAGCCCCTCCGCTTTTCAGTCGCGTTTAGGCAGCTTAGCTGCGGTACGCTTTTTAAAATTTTATCTCGCAAGCGAAGCGTCAAATTTAAATTCATCGCTTTGTTCGAGCCCTGCTTTTAAAATTTTATTTCGCAGACTGCGACTGAAATTTCAAAATCTCGTTACAAAGTCCGTTCCGCACACAGCCAACACGCCACCACTTGTTAATCCCGCCCAGCCCGTGTATGTGTCCGTACAGATCGTCGAGCTCGCCAAATTTTAAAATTTAAAACCGCGGCTACGAAATTTCAAAACTACGAGCGCTAAATTTTAAAATTTCGCCGCCTTAGCCCTTTAAATTTAGCCTTTCAGCCACTCGTTTAAAATTTCAATCTGTGCCGCCACGCTCACATTTGCCGTGCCGCCTTGCGACTTGCGCGCCTCCTTAGAAGCGTTTAGATCAAGAAATTTAACCGCGCCTGCGTCCAAGCTTTCATCCACGCTAGCAAGCTGCTGCGCGTTTAGCTCGCTAAGATCCAAACCCAAATTTTCCGCATACGCCACGGCCTTGCCCGTGATGAAGTGCGCCTGGCGAAACGGTACGTTTTTCTCCCGCACGAGATAATCGGCCAGATCTGTCGCCGTGAGGTGCCCGTGCTTCGTCATCGCTAGCATATTTTGCTCGTTAAATTTAGCCGTTTTTAGCATCTGTTTTAAAATTTCAAGGCTCGCAAGCGCGGTGGCGACGCTGTCAAAAACGCCCTCCTTATCCTCCTGCATGTCTTTGTTGTAGGCTAGCGGCAAGCCCTTCATCACCGTTAGCAGCGCGACGAGATTGCCGTTTACGCGCCCCGTTTTGCCCCGTATTAGCTCGGCGACGTCGGGGTTTTTCTTCTGCGGCATGATCGAGCTGCCCGTGCTATACGCGTCGCTGATCGTGACGAATCCGAACTCCTGCGAGCTCCACAAAATGAGCTCCTCGCACAGGCGCGACGCATGCGTCATCAGCAAGCTTACGTTAAACAAGATCTCCAGCGCAAAATCGCGATCGCTGACGCTGTCCATCGCATTTGGCGTCACTCCCGCAAAGCCGAGCTGCTGCGCGGCCAGCTCGCGGTTTATCGGATGCGGCGTGCCCGCAAGCGCGGCGGAGCCTAGCGGACAGAGATTATTTCGCTCGCGCGAGCTGGCAAAGCGCTCGTAGTCGCGGCGAAACATAAACGCGTAAGCTAGCAAATGATAGGCAAGGCTCACGGGCTGGGCGTGCTGAAGGTGCGTATAGCCGGGCATCAGCGTGTCCGCGTGCTCGCTAGCTATATCTCGCAGAGCCTCTACTAGCTCGCGGATTTTTTCGGCGATCGCGGCACCGCTTTTAAGCACGTATAGGCGAAAATCAAGCGCGACCTGATCGTTTCTGCTGCGCGCGGTGTGCAGCCTTCCGCCAAGATCGCTTCCGATGAGCTCGCTTAGGCGCTTTTCGACCGCCATGTGGATGTCCTCGTCGGCGGTTTTAAACTCAAATTTACCGCTTTTTATCTCTTCAAATACGGCATCAAGCCCCGCGGCGATCTTTTCGCTCTCGCCCTGCTTTAAAATCCCGCAGGCGCCGAGCATCCGAGCGTGCGCCTTGCTGCCTGCGATATCCTCCTGCCAAAGCGCCCTATCAAAGCCGATCGAGGCGTTAAACTCCTCCAAAAGCGCCGAACTCGCCTCGCTAAAGCGCCCCTCCCACATTTTTTTCACGCTCGCTCCTTCGTTTAAATTTTGGGTGATTTTATAAAATTTTAAATCTCGCCGCACAAGATTTGCGGGCGAGAAAAAAGGCTAAAGCGCGGTAAATTCCTAAAAAACTCGCGTGCCACGTTTTTGCACTAGACTTTGGAATTTATTGCGCCTCAAGCTTAGCGCTTCAAAAGCGCTTGCCAGCTTATTCGATCCACTTTACTACGTCATCCATGCTGCGGCGGATCTTTTGCGGCTGCGGATTTACGCGGTAGCCGAAAGGCACGAGCAGCGCCACGCGGCGCTCATTCCATTTTAGATTCAAAATCTCTCCGAGTGCTGCGCGATCAAAGCCCTCCATAGGGCAGCTGTCGATGCCGCGGCTTGCAGCCTCGTTCATCATCGCAAGTGCTGCGAACATGCACTGCGCGTGCGACCAATTAAATAGCTCCTCATCGTCGTTGTGAAAATAACCGCTTAAAAAATCTTGATAAAATTTATGCCTGTCGCCGATATATTTGGGCGCTTCGTCTTTTCTGCGTGTAATCATTCGCTCGATATAATCACTTCCTAGCTTTATGTCCTTGATCTTTGCTAAAATCACGACCAGATGTGAGCAAGAGGTGATCTGCGGCTGATTCCACGATTTTTCGCGGATCTGCTCGCGCAGCGCCTTGTTTTGCACAACCAAAAAGTCCCATTGCTCTAGCCCCGTAGAACTAGGTGCTAAGATGCCTGCCTGCAAAATAGCGTCAAAATCGGCTTTACCGATCTTTTTATTCTCGTCAAAAATTTTGCACGCGTGGCGAAATTTCATAATCTCTAAATGTGTCATAGTCTCTCCTTAATTAGAATTTTTGTAGATTAAATACCCGCCATCTTTGCGTCTGATGCTGAGGTTGCCCTCATGCGAGCGCACGCCGATGCGGTAGTAGCCATCCTCTTTGGTGACGTTGATGTCGCTAAAGCCGCCGATATTTACAGCAAAGCTCGCGCCGCTAAGCGGGATCTCTTGGCGCCAAAACTCCGCTTCAAGCGCGCCCGAAGCATTTGCGTCGGAGCTTTTGAAATCGTCTGCGGTGATGAGCTGCACGCTGTCTTTGCGGATGACAAATTTTAGTCCGTCATCAAATTTAAGCGTCTCTAACGGCAGCTCCAGGCGCGGCGCGAAGCTAGGTGTGATACCACTTTGCGAGACCTGCTTTTGTAAATTTGGATCAGTCGAAGTAACCGAGACGTCCAGTGCCCTATGTAGCGCGGGTTTGGCGCTAGCACTTAGCACGAAGTCATCGTGCCAATCAATCGAGCGATTGATATCAACGATCTTTTCGTGCAGGACCCCGTCGTCGTCCCTATATCGCACGATCAGGCTTTCGATCGTAAGAGCGTCTGAAGGAAGCGCAAAGGTTTGCTGCGTAAAATTTTTAGGCGCGGGCGTATTTTGTAGCGTGGCGGCGGAGCTTTGCGCCGGATTGGAATTTTGCGAAGCAGATTGCGCGTTTTGTTGCATAGTGGAGTTTTGCACCGTAGAATTTTGCGCTGTAGAATTCTGTGCCGCCTTAAAATTTTGCACCATTGTAGAATTTAACTCGCTTACTTCTGGCACGATCGGTAACTCATCAGGAGGCGGAAGCGTCGCAGCTGAATGCTGCGCAGAAGAGTTTCGTTCCGTTTTTATAACCTGTGAAGGAGCACCGATGCCCGCTTTGGGCGCAGGAGCTTTTTTTTCGGTCTGCGAGAGCTGTACGCTCACGGCTTTTTTGGCGACGCTTACTTTGACGCTAGAATTTGCTTCTGCGGCGCTTTTTTGCATTGCTGCGGTAGGGCTTTTAGATGTTTCAGGTTTCATTACAGCTTGCTTTTTAGCGTTTGGGCTTTGTGCACCTGTTTTTGGCTCTTTAATCGCCGAATCGGTAGAATTTTGCTCTTTTACCGCGACGATGCTAGGTTTCGTAGCGTTTGAATTTGCGCTATTTAAATTCTCTGCGTTTAAAAAAGCACAGAGACCCAAAATTAGCAAAAAAATTTTTCTCATTTTTTAAGGTCCGGATCGAGCGAGCGACGCTCTAAATAAAGCTTTTGCAGCTCAGCGTTTTCCTCTTTTAGCCGCTCGACGTCGGTGAATAAAAACGCCTTTTCTTTTTGCAGCTGGCGCAGCACTTCAAACGATCGCTTGCCAAATAGCACGTCACCCACAAAGATGCCTGCAAAAACAACGCAGACGATCAGTGCAAGAGCTGCAAAAATCTGTTTAAGCGGCGAAAACGGATTGATAAAATTCAGCCGTTCTTTTAAATTTTTACGCTTCTTTAAAGCTTTTTTAGCGGCAGGATCTGCGTTTTGCGGTGTAAAAGAAAATCCTTGCGTGGCAGGATTTATATCTTGTGCCGCAAAGCCCGTGCCTTGAGAGCTGTAGTCTGCACTTTGAGCCGCAAAATCCGCGTCGTTTGGGAAGTGGTTTTCTTTCGCGTATAATTCTGCATTCTTTAAATCGCCGCCTCCAATAAATTCTGAGCCGTAAAAACCCGCGTCTGCTTGCGCGCTGCCTTCGTAGTTTCCGCTTGCAGCGGAGCTTTTAGCACTTAAATTAGAGCCGCCGCCTCCGGCATCAGAGGCAGAGCCTGTTTCGTCTATACTGCGCGAAGCGCCGCTACGATTTTGGCGGAAGCCAGCCCCTACCGCGCTAAAGCCTCCGCCAAAATTTTCATCGCTATAAAATTCATCATCGTCAAAAAAATCGTCCTCGTCAAAGTCTGCGTCTGAATATCCGCCTTGCGTGTCCGTATAATCCGCTCCGTCCGCATAGGTGCGCTGCGCGCCGCCTTTTAAGCCCCGTTTGGACTTCTTTTTAAAAAACATTTTAAATTTGATTTCCCAAAAACTCGTCCGTCTCGCGCTCGATCTCAAGCAGGCGGTTGTATTTAGCGTTGCGTTCGCTTCTTGAGGTCGCGCCCGTCTTGATTTGACCCGTATTCATCGCGACGGCGAAGTCTGCGATAAAGCTATCCTCGCTCTCGCCGCTTCTGTGGCTCATCACGCAGCGGTAGCCTTTGCGCTGAGCTAGGCGGATCGTCTGCATAGTTTGGCTAACCGTGCCGATTTGATTTGGCTTTATTAAAATCGCGTTGCCTACGCCTTTGGCGATGCCTTCGCGTAAAATTTTCTCATTCGTTACAAATAGATCGTCACCCACGAGCTGCACTTTAGAGCCAAGCTTGCTCGTTAGCTTCGCCCAGCCAGCCCAGTCGTCCTCGCTTAGGCCGTCTTCGATCGAAAATATCGGATACTTCTCGCAAAGACGTGCGTATCGCTCTATCAGCTCTTCGCTTGAAAATTCCTTACCTTCTAGCTTATATTTACCGTTTTCGTACAGCTCGCTAGCTGCGACGTCAAGGGCTAATTTGATCTGCTCGCCTGCTTTGTAGCCTGCTTTTTCGATCGCTTGCATGATTAGCTTGATCGGCTCTTCGTTGTCGTTTAAGTTCGGCGCAAATCCGCCCTCGTCGCCCACCGCCGTGCTGTGGCCGGCCGCGTTTAAAAGGCCTTTTAGCGTGTGGTAAATCTCAGTCGCCGCTCGCAGCGCGTCGCTAAATTTATCAAATCCAAACGGCATAATCATAAATTCTTGAAAATCCACGCTGTTGTTCGCGTGCGCGCCGCCGTTGATGATATTAAACATCGGCACGGGTAGCACGCTAGCATTTGCGCCGCCAAGATAGCGGTACAAAGGCATGTCAAGGCTTTTAGCCGCCGCGCGCGCTACCGCCATAGATACGCCAAGTACCGCATTTGCGCCCAAGCTTGAGTAGTTATCGGTGCCGTCAAGCTCTCTCATCTCATCATCAAGTGCTTTTTGATCAAACGCATCAAGTCCGATCACGGCTTCGGCGATCTGCGAATTTACGTTTTCTACCGCCTTTAGCACGCCCTTGCCGCAGTATCTATCGCCCCCATCGCGAAGCTCTAGCGCCTCGCGTTTGCCCGTGCTTGCGCCGCTTGGCACTATCGCGCTTGCTATGGTGCCGTCGCTTAAAGCCACGGTCGCTTTCACGGTCGGATTGCCGCGGCTGTCAAGTACCTCTATCGCATAAACATCTTCGATATAAATCATCATTCATCTCCACTTTGTAAATTTTCTTCATCGTCCGCGTCTGCGCTGAAATTTACGCTGCCCATCTGCTCGCGGATCTTTGCAGTGATCTCTTCGGCGACAGCAGGGTTATTCTCTAGATAAATTTTAGCATTTTCGCGCCCTTGACCCAGCTTGGTGTCGCCATAGCTGAACCATGCGCCGCTTTTATCGACGATATCGAGCTTGACGCCGTAATCGATCAACTCACCCACCTTACTGATGCCCTTGCCGAACATTATGTCAAATTCCGCGATCTTAAACGGCGGCGCCACCTTGTTTTTCACGACCTTGACCTTGGCGCGGTTGCCGATGCTCTCTTCGTTTTGTTTTAAAGTAGCGATCTTGCGTATATCGATGCGCACCGAAGCGTAAAATTTAAGCGCATTGCCGCCGGTTGTCGTCTCTGGCGTGCCGTAGCCCATCGCGCCGATCTTCATACGGATTTGATTGATAAAGATCACCGTCGTGTTCATCTTGTGCACGACGCCGGCGAGTTTGCGCAGCGCTTGGCTCATAAGTCGCGCTTGAAGCCCCACGTGCTGATCGCCCATATCGCCCTCGATCTCGTTTTTCGGCGTGAGCGCAGCGACGCTATCAACGACGATAAGATCGATCGCGCCGCTTTTTGCTAGGGTTTCTACGATATCAAGCGCCTGCTCGCCGAAGTCGGGTTGAGAGACGTAGAGATTGTCGGTATCGACGCCTAAATTTGAAGCGTATTTTACGTCTAGCGCGTGTTCGGCGTCTACAAATGCGCAAATTCCGCCCGCCTTTTGGCACTCGGCGATGATGTGAAGCGTGAGCGTCGTCTTTCCCGAGCTCTCCGGCCCGTAAATCTCGATGATACGCCCTTTCGGCACGCCGCCGATGCCAAGCGCGATGTCAAGCCCTACAGAGCCCGTAGAGATGGCATCTATCGGCTCGACCTGCTTGTCGCCCAGCCGCACGAGCGTGCCCTTGCCGAAAGCTTTGTCGATCGATTTTAGTGCCGCATCCAGCGTCTTTTTCTTTCCCTCGTCCATGTTTTTCCTTAAAAATAAATTCATTTGATTTTACCAAATTTGAAATGAATTTTTGATTATTCGCGCAAATTCGGCGCGGCATCGGAATTTGAAATTTTTAAGGAGCGTAAAAGCTCTGCGCGGCAAGCGGAGAGCATTAAATTTAGCCTTTTAAACGGGCTTAATTTTTCACGTTTTTCTTTAGAAATTCCGCATTTTTATGAGGGCTGTAGCAAAATTTCACTATAATTTTGCAATATTCAAAATCAAGCTGCGCGCCGCGCGCAAAATTTAAAGCGGAGCAAAAAGGATAAAATTTGAAGATTTTTAAGCATATAAACGTCGCTCACTCGCCCGACGCCGACGATATTTTTATGTATAAGGCGATTGATTTTGGTTGGGTAAGCTCAAAAAATCTAAAGCTTAGCGCCACCGCGCTTGATATCCAGACGCTAAACGACGAGGCGCTAAAGGGCACATATGAGGCCACGGCGATTAGCTTCGCGCTATATCCGCTGATCTACGACGAATACGCGCTTTTGCGCACGGCGGTAAGCTTCGGCGAAGGCTACGGGCCAAAGCTAGTTAAGAAAAAGGGCGCGGTTTTAAAGCGAAATTTCAAAGTCGCGCTCAGCGGCAAACACACGACAAATGCCCTGCTTTTTCGCATGGCATACCCGCAGGCGCGCATAGTTTATAAAAACTTTCTGCAGATTGAGGGCGCGGTCTTAAGCGGCGAGGTGGACGCGGGCGTGCTGATACACGAGAGCATTTTGGACTTTTCGGACGAGCTTTGGGTGGAGCGCGAGATCTGGGATATCTGGAGCGAGCTAGCGGGCGAAAATCTGCCGTTGCCGCTAGGCGGTATGGCGGTTCGCCGCAGCTTGCCGATAACGGACGCCACCGAGTGCGAGCGCGTGCTAACCGAAGGCGTGCGTATCGCCACCGCGCACAAGCCCTTTTTGTCGCACATGCTGATGGAGCGAAATCTCATCCGCGTGGACGATGCAAAGCTCGAAAAATATCTGAGCCTTTATGCTAACGAGGCCTCGATCGAGCTTTCGGGGGTACAGATAAGGGCGCTGGATAGGCTGTTTGAGCTTGGTTACGAGCGCGGTTTTTACCCTGCGCCGCTTAGCGCGCAGGAGAATTTTATCCCGCGCGAATATAACGAGATCCGCTTTGCGGACTGCGGCGGGCAAAACCCAATGTAGGGCCGGGCGAGGTTAAAATTTAGCTGAAATTTGAGCCTTGTTTCGGCTGATTTTGCTCGAAACACTGCCCCTTCGTTTCGGCTAAATTTCTAGGCGTTAAGGGGTTCGCGCCTCGGCTAAAATTTACTTCGACGTAAAAGCAGACGCGCGGTAGAATTTTATATCGTTTTTGACGTGCGGTAATCCGCTTTTGAAATTTAGCCGTAGAGGGCGACGTGGATTTAAATTTGCGCGCAAATTTAACGCCGAGCCTTCCGCGGATCGTCGCCAAGTTCGTCAATCGACCGCGCTGTAGCGCTATTTGTCGCCGCGTAATGTGCCGCCTTAATTTACGGCTGCGCGGCGATGAAATTTTATACGCGGAGGTACATTGCGCGGCTGTATTTTGTACCGCAGAGTGCGAGTTGCGCGTGCGACGTAGCGCACCGCTGAAAACGTATCGAAAGCGAGCTAAATTTAATCGCAGCAGCGTTAAATTTTAAGATAGCGTTCGCGTTTTGCACCGTGCGGCGCGGCGGTATCGCTAAATTTTAAAACGATACGCGGCGAGCGGCAAGCTCGAAATTTAGAAATGAAATTTAAAAGGTAAAATTTTGAAAACAAAGCAGATAGATTTTAGCAAATACACCTCCGTGCGCATCGGCGGGAGTTTCGCGGTGCAAATTTTAAAAGACGAGGCCGATTTTGCGGAGTTTGAGAGTATCCGCGAGCGCGCGATCATCGGCGGCGGCAATAATCTGCTCATCTCGCCCGCGCCGCCGCACCTTGCGATGCTAAGCGAGGAGTTCGATCGCATAAGCTTAAGCGGCGATGTCCTTAGCATCGGGGCTGTGACGAAGTCGGGTAAAATTTACAACTTCGCCAAAAAGCAAAACATCGGCGGCTTTGAGTTTTTGCGCAACATCCCAGGGCAGCTCGGCGGGCTAATCAAAATGAACGCAGGGCTCGCCGGCGCGAGCATTAGCGATAGCCTGCTTGCCGTGCGCCTAGCTCGCGGCTGGGTGGAGTGCGAGCGGATAAGCTTCGCCTACCGAAGAAGCGGGATTGAGGAGCCGATTTTGGGCGCCGAGTTTAAAATTTCGCGCGGCTTTGATGCCGAACTCGCCGCGGATTTCGCTGCCAAGCGCGCCAACCAGCCAAAGGGAGCAAGCTTTGGAAGCTGCTTTAAAAATCCGCCGAATGACGCTGCAGGCAGGCTGATCGAAGCGGCGGGGCTTAAAGGTCACGTGATCGGCGGCGCGAAATTTAGCGAGCAACATGCCAATTTCATCATAAATTTCGGTGGCGCGAGCTTTGAGGATGTGATGAGCCTGATAGAGCTCGCTCACAAGCGGGTTTTGCAGTGCTTCGGCGTCGCGCTCGAGCTAGAGGTTAAAATTTTATAGTTCAAGCGCGGACTTTGCAGGCTAAGGCGGCGAGCAGCGTTACGAGCAAGCCTCTGCGCACGGCGACGGCGAGGAGATAAAAAGCTGTGTTTATAACGAATGCGGCGTGCTTGCGGGCGGCTTTTGCCTAAGAGCGTTTATTGTGGCGGTCTATATATTTTAACCCCTATCTTTTGGTATTGCTCGGGCGCAAGTCCGACCTTATTAAATTTTATCGCTCTTTTGCTTTTGCAAGCAAACCGCCTACTTGATCGTTCGCATCTGCTAACGGCGTAAATTCACACTATTTAGCTAAATTTTTGATATAATCTCCCGCTTTAAAAGCTAAAATTCAAAGGAAACATATGAAATTTATTTCTCACAAAATTTTAAAAAGCGCGGTTTTGCTGGCGGCATTGGGATCTTTTGCGACTTGCGGCGCCGAGATGCAACAGCCTAACGGCTACGCCATAAGCGGCGCAGCGCTATCGGTGATAGAGGAGGACAATAGGGCGAAAGAAAATTATCTGGTCATTGACGTCAGAAGTGCGGACGAGTACGCTGCGGGCCACATAAAACACGCGATCAACATCCCGCTTGGAGAGCTTGAAAGCAGACTGGATGAGATAAACGCCTATAAAGATAAAAACGTCGTGCTTTATTGCAATACGGGCAATCGCAGCGGCAAGGCGCTTGATCTGCTTAAACAAAAAGGCTTCAGTGTGCTTATGAACGCGCCTGGCGTGAAGCAGTACGACTACGAGCTGTATAAGGTCGGCAGCATAAACGCGGAGGGGTTTTTGAAAATAGCAAATGATCCAAACGTGCTGATCATCGACGCTAGGCAGAAGCAAGACTACGACGCAGGACATATGAAAGGCGCGATAAATATCCCATACGGCGAGCCTTTAGAAAACTACAAGGACGTGCTTGAGGCCAACAAAGACAAAAAGATAATCACGCACTGCTACAGCGGCAACCGCAGCGCCAAGCTAGCCAAAGCCCTAAACGAGCGAGGCTATAACGTCACAAATCTACTCGACGGCACTAAAGAGTATAATTACGAGCTGGTGAAATAGATCAAGATTGGCTCTTGAGGTAAAATTTTACGACCATTTTTTGTATTCGCCGCGTCTTTGTGATATGCAGCTTCGTGGCACCTGATAAGACAGATACCGCTAAATTTGAAATTATTTGCTCCGCCTGCTCATTTAGCACCGATTTTGCATAAGATTTGCCTTTGATGTAGGACGTAAATTTTAAATTCTCCATACTGAGGCGATAATAGCGCTTGGAGGTTTAACTCCTTTTAGAGGATTTTTGAAATTTAAATCATAAAGTTGTAGCGACGGAGCAGGTATTTGGAGCTGAAAAATAGAAATTTACAAGCTAGCGCGGGTTTTGTGAAACGCAAAATTGAAACAGACTCTATAAAAGTTGCGTAGATTTTAAATGCAGCCGAATCGCTTAAAAATTTTACTTCCGAAAATGGAATTTCGCGCTAGTGGTGCGCGCGTTTTAAATAGCCTCACCAATTTCGATAAATTTGTGCTTTAGGAGAGGTAAGCAAAATCAAGACAGAATTCTAAAAGCAAATTAAGCCCGCAACGTATTTTTCTCGCTCTATCATTACAATGAACCGAATTTTGCGCGGAAGTCAAGCGCACGTTAAATTCTGCACGAAATTTTATTCAACCAAGAATTCCTTCTTATCGATCGTGCCATGATAAAAAATCCCGAGCGTATCATCAAAAGTCTTATCCAAAAATCCATCTTTTTTTAGTCCTGCCAAAGATGTATTGATTAGCTCTAGCAGCGCATTATTACCCTTCTGTACGGCGATTGCATTGTAAGTTTGTTTGCCTAGACCATCCAAAGCAACCTGCGTTTTATTATCGATGATCGCGTATGCGTGCAGGATTAGATTATCATCGACATGCACGGCATTTTTCGCCCTCTTAAAAGCGCGGTAACATTTAGCCGAACTGGCGCAAAAGTTTAAATTCTTTCTAAAGCCCGCTTTGCGTAAGAAATTGTGAATAGGAGAGTGTTTGATGACAAAAATCCTCTTTTTGCGCAGCTGATCGAAGCTCGTGACATTTTCGTCTTTTTTGGCTAGCACACCTACCTGCACCTTAAAATAAGGCTCCGAAAAATCTACTTTTTTCGCTCGCGTGGGCGTAGGAGTAAAGGTCGCAATCACCATATCCGCTTCATTGCGCTGTAAAGCGCTAATGCGTCTTGAAGCCGTGATCGGGATAAATTTTACCTTGCCAGGATTATCGCCGAAAATCTCCTTACCGAGCTTTTCGCCAAGAGTAATCTCAAATCCCCTGTATTTGCCGTCTACGAGCGCACTAAACGGCGGCTGATCGTTATATACACCGATGCGAACGAGCCTATCTTTTTTGATCTGATCCAAAGAATTTGCAGATAGAAAACCAAGTAGCAGAGCCGCCAAAACAAATACTTTCATTTGCTCCCCTTTTAGTTGAAATAAGGCGCAATTATAATAAAAAGAAATTATAGCCAGCTAAAATTCTGCGATTTATGGCGCATTTTCATCTAAATTTATAAAAAGATGAAATTCGCGGAGAAATTCTACGTCCAATTTACAAACGAAATCTCATAAAAAACTTACACGAGCGAAATAAAAAGCTTTTTAATTAAATTTTTATAGACAAAATTTACGGATGAATTTCGCGTTAGAAAACCTTAGCAAAATTTGTGATATTTTTAAAAGCAAACGGCGAAATTCTACGCAGATTTAGCGTCTAATTGCGGATTTAGCTAAGGGGCGGAATTTAGCTCCGCTGTTGCGCAGAAGCTTAAGCTCTTAAATTTCGTAAGACTAAGCTAAGATGCAAACGTAGCAGTAATAGCCCTAGATCGGCATCACGCGGATGTTTGGGCTAAGGTTTTCTTGCAAGACGTTTTCTATCGCATACAGCGTACCGCTCGCACCGCTGGCGCAGCCGCTACAAGCGCCTAAGTAGCGGATGTAGATATCGGTTTTGCCGTCGTCTGCGGGCCTGATGTCGATGACGTCGAGATTACCGCCGTCCATCTGAAGCATCGGGCGAATATCTTCGTCAAGCACCCCTTCGACAGCTTTAAATTTACCGATCAAATTTAGCTGCTCAAAGCTCATCTCAGCTCCCGCTTTCGCGCCAGTAGCGGCGCTCGCCTCGGCTTGAGCTTGAAGCCTCTCTCGCTCCATCTCCTCTCTGGTTTGCTTTAAAATATCGACCAGATAGTAATCCTTCTCCTCGTGTCCGCCCGGGCGCACGCAGGATTTACAAAACGCACCTGCTTTGGTGTATTGCGTGATCTCTTCGACCGTGTGAAGGTCGTTTAGGCGGATAACTTCTTTGATCGTGCCGAGGCTTACGCGCGCACAGTCGCACACGATGATCTCATCCTCAAAATGCGCGGGATCGATGCCCTTATAATTCGCAGCGGCCTGCTTGATGACGTCGTATGCCATTACCGAGCAGTGCATCTTTTGCGGCGGCACGGCGGGCTCATCGGGGTTATCGCGCATCGCGTGCTCCACGTCTAAATTTGTAATCTTCACCGCTTGATCGACGGTCTTTCCGATGCAAAGCTCAGCCATCGTGTCCGAACTCGCAATCGCCGTGCCGCAGCCGAAGCTTTTAAATTTAGCGTCTAAAATTCTATCGGTCTTAGGATCTATCAGCCAGTACAGCCGCACCGCATCGCCGCAGCTCTCGGCGCCGAAGTCTGCGACCACTAGCTTACCACCTCTAGCCTTCGCTTCCTCCTCGGTGATCTCGCCCATATAGCGAGGATTATTCATGCGGTCCTGCACTTTTTGCGAGTATTGCTCCCAGATCGAGCCGTTTATCAAACTATTTTTTGCCATTTTTTATCCTTTATTTTTCTCATAACCTTGCGGCGCATAAGCAAACGTGCTTGAAATCCCGCGCAGACGGGCGATAGCTTTACCAATATGTTCGATCGCGTAATCGATCTCCGCCTCCGTCGTAAAGCGCGACAGCGAAAGTCTTAGCGCCGTATGCGCCAGCTCCTTATCTGCGCCGATCGCTTCCATTATCGGGTTATTCTCAAGCGCCTCGCTCGCACACGCAGAGCCAGTAGAAGCGGCAATGCCGGCTTTATTTAGATCCCACAGCATCGCCTCTCCTTCGACGCCTTGGATCGAGGCGAGGATGGTGTTTGGCACGCGAATGCTTCGGTCGCCCACGACGCTTACGTTTGGAATTTGTAAAAGCGCGTCCTCCAGCTTATCGCGCAGTCTGCTTACCTGAGTGCGCTCAAAATCTATAAATTTATTCGCTAGCTCCAAGGCTTTGCCGAGCCCCACGATGCCCGCGACATTTAGCGTGCCGCTGCGGCGCCCACCCATCTGCTCGCCGCCGTGAAGCAGGCTCGTAAGCGGCTTGCTATCTTTGATGTAGAGTGCGCCGACGCCCTTTGGAGCGTGAAATTTATGCCCGGAAAGGCTTAAAAAATCCACGTCCGCATCGCGCACGTTTACCTTTATCTTACCTATCGCTTGCACCGCGTCGGCATGATATAGCGCGCCATGCTCGTGTGCGATTTGTGCGATTTTTTTTACGGGGAAGATCGTGCCGGTTTCATTATTTGCCCACATCACGCTAACAAGCGCAGTTTTGTCGTTGATCTTTTGGCTAAGCTCATTAAGATTGATTAGTCCGTCTTTATCGACGCCCAGACGAGTAATCTTTACGCCGCAAATTTTTTCTAAAAAAGCACAGGTCGCGCTGATTGCGGGGTGCTCGACGGAGCTTATGACGATATTATCTTTCTCGCCGGTTAGAATTTTATCGTAGTAAATTCCTTTTAAAACCCAGTTGTTGCTCTCGGTCGCACAGCTCGTGATGACGATATCGTCCGCGTCCGCAGCGCCGAGTCCCGCATAGAGCCTATCCATCGCAGTTCTTAGCGCGGGATGGGTCTCGCTACCGAAGCTGTGAAGGGAGTTTGGATTGCCGTATTTATCGCAAAAAAACGGCTTCATCTCCTCAAAAACTTCGGGATCGACCATCGTAGTGGCGTTATTATCCAAATAAACGCGCTGCATAAAATTCCTTTCTAAAATTTGCCTGAAATTTAATCAGACAATTTCGCTCTTTTATCAATTTCGCACGATAATATAACATAATTGCTAAATTTTTCTTTAACGCTTACCGTTTTAAAAACCAAAAGCTTTCGGGGAGTTGATCAGATCGAAAAATTCCTTGCGCGTGTCGTTTCGGCTGATAAAAAGCCCCCGCAGTGCCGACGTAGTCGTGGTCGAGTTGATCTTTTGCACGCCGCGCATCTCCATGCACATGTGTCGCGCTTGAAGCACCACGCCCACGCCGAGCGGATGGATAACCTCCTCTATAGCGCCTGCGATCTGCTCGGTAAGCTGCTCTTGGATCTGCAGCCTGCGCGCGAAAATATTTACCATACGCGGAATTTTGCTAAGCCCCACGACCTTTTTATTCGGGATATACGCTACATGCGCGCGCCCGATGATAGGCAGCAGATGGTGCTCGCAGAGGCTATAAAATTCTATATCTTTTATCAAAACCATCTCGTTGTTGCTGCTATCAAACAGCGCGTCGTTTAAAATTTCTTTTGGGTCCAGCTCGTAGCCGCTAGTTAGAAACTCATAGGCTTTAGCTACGCGCTCAGGCGTCTTTGCAAGCCCGTCACGCTTCGGATCCTCGCCTAAAATTTCAAGCATCTGCGACACGCAATTTTCAAATTTTACTCGGCTTTTTTCGTCCATTTTTAGCAATTCCTTAAAAATCGATGCGCGATATTACTCAAAAACGCCTTTTATAACGCTGATAAATTTTAAAATTCCGCGCGAAATTTTATCAATCTCATTATGTTAATGATAATATATTTAAATTTAAGAAATTTTTGTTTAAAATCCGCCGTTTCGATAAGCTTTATCTACAAGGAGTTCGGTAATGAAATTTAAGATGAGTTTCGGCGCGGCTTTGGCGCTTTTTTCCTTTGCTTGCGCCGAACAAAATGCCGCAGCAAACTCCGCCTCGGGCGAAAACCTAGGCGATATCGAGGTCGTAGAATGGGCGAATAACGACGACGGTTACCGCGCCGTACGCAGCGAGATCGGCAAGACGACTAAGAGAATTTTAGAAATTCCGCAAACCGTAAATGTCGTAACGCAGCAGCATCTAAAGGACAAAAAGCCAGAAACCTTAGCCGAATCGCTGCAAAACGTAAGCGGCATAAGCTACGCAAATACGACGGGAAATATTTTCGATGCGATCATCAAGCGCGGCTTCGGCGAGGGTCGCGACGGCTCGATTATGCGCAACGGCGTACCGGGCGCCGTGATGCACAATTTCAACAAAACCATTCAAAGCGTCGAGGTTCTAAAAGGGCCCGCAAGCATGCTCTACGGTGCGCAGCAACCGGGCGGCGTCATAAACATGGTAACCAAAAAGCCGCAGTATGAGTTTATAAATGAGCTTTGGGGCGGGCTGGGCAACCGCAACTATTGGGACGCGGGATTTGATACCACGGGACCGATCGCAGATAGCGGCTTTGCGTATAGATTTATATTCGATTACTACGCGAAGGATTATTGGCGAAATTTCGGCGGTATAAAAAACACGCTCTTTGCGCCGTCGCTTGCGTATCAAGGAGACGATTATTCGATAAACTTAGGCTACACCCATAGCCGCTCTACCGATCCTGTGGATCGCGGCGCATTTTTGGTGCCGAGTACGGGTAAAATTTACGGCAGCGGCAAAGTCCGCTTCGACGAGCCGGTAAATAAACTACAAAGCAAGCTCGATACGGTTGATTTCGGCTTTGAGAAGGAATTTAACGAGGATTGGATATTGAAAGGCGCCTACGCTTTCTCGCGCAGCAAGCACGAATACGGCTACGTCCGTCCGAACAATCCATTCACGCCCCAAGGCCTTACCGGCACGACGCGATCGTATAACTACTACGATAATTTCATACACCGCACGCACGCAGCAAGCGTCACGCTAAACGGCAAATTTGAAACGGGCCCGCTTAAGCACGACGTTCTTTTCGGCACGGATTACAAAAACTACTACAGATACCGTCCGGGCGCTCTAAAAGGCACCGCTGGACGCATCAATATGCTTACCGGACAGACCGCTTCGGGCGCCGTCTTAACGAACGATAGAGAGCCAAAAATACAATATCAAAAGCTAAGAACGATCGGGCTTTACACGCAAGATAATATAAATTTAACCGACGAGTTGATACTTTCTTTGGGCGTGCGTAGGGAATTTTACGATCAAGTAGCCAAACAAAGCTGGCAAGGACCGAACAGCACCGATCAGAAAAAGGCCGCTACGACCTATCAGGGCGGGCTTTTGTACCTGTTAAGCCCGCAGTGGTCGGTATATACCAACTACGCACAAAGCTTCACGCCGCAGATGTCCATAGGCGAGGCGATAGGCGGCGATCTAAAGCCGGAGGAAGGTAAATCCGTGGAGTTCGGCACTAAATTTCAAAACGATCGCGTCACTGCGGGCGCGGCGGTGTTTAATATCGATAAAAGAAACATCCTGCGAACGGTAAATAATATAAGCGAGACGATCGGCAAGGCTCGCTCGCGAGGATTTGAGCTCGATATAAACGGGCGCGTGACGCAGGGGCTTAGCATGTCGGCGAGCTACGCATACACCAAAACGAGGGTGCGCGAGGACGACGGCGCTTTTGCGGTGCTAATCGGCAAACCGCTGGAAGCGACGCCAAAGCACCAAGCAAGCCTATTTGCCAACTACGATTTTGCGCATCTAGGCGCAAAGGGGCTTAGACTGGGCGGCGGCGCGCGATATTTCGGCTCGTGGTACACCTACTATATGCGCACGAACCTACCGAGCGTGCCCGCAGGAACGGCGTTTAAGCTGCCTCACGCCGTAGTTTATGACGCCTTCGTGAGCTACGATACTAAAATTTCGGGCTATGATACGAATTTTTCGTTCAACGTCAAAAATTTAACCGACAAAAAATACTATACCTCATCCTCGACCGGCACGACCACGAGCGTGATACCTATTCAGATGGGCTACGCGCGGCAGTTTATGTTTAACGTGTCGGTAAAATTTTAGCCTCAAGCCCGCTTTAAATTTCAAGGCGGGCTCTTAAAAATTTTAAAATTTAAAAGCCGCGAGCCGCTTAGGCTCGGCAAATTTTAGGAATTTATACTTTAAATAAGAAATTTTTTGATATATTACGAGCTATTTTTAAATTTTCTAAAGGAATTTTATGGAAGTAAAAGCAAAAATGAAAGATGCCGCAAATGCGGTAGCTGCGAGCAAGATCGAAGCAAAGCAGATCGCAGCTAAAGTAGAAGAGCTAGCCAAAAAGGCCTCCAAGCAGCTAAGAATCGACGGATTCAGACAGGGCAAAGTGCCTACCGCGGTGGTTTTGAAGCGATACGGCAAGCAGCTTGAGGGCGATGCAAAGCAGGAGCTTCTTAAAAATATGATTGACGAGTCTCTTAAAATTTTAAAGAAAAAACAAGATGAAATTTTATCCGAGCCGGTCTTTTCTAAATTTGACGAAAAAGAAGGCGACATCGATGTGCAGATCGAAATTTCTTTCAGACCAGAAGTTAGCGTAGAAGGGTACGAGGAGCTGATCCCTAAGTTTAGCAGCCCGCGCGTTAGCCAAAAAGAGATTGACGAGAAAGTGGCGGAATTTTTGCAGATGATCGCTCCGCTTTCTAAAACCAATAAAAAAATTCTAGCCAAAGACGATTTTGCAAAATTCGACTTCGAAGGCTTCGTGGACGGCAAGCCATTCGACGGCGGCAAGGCGCAGGACTATGTCCTTCAGATCGGCTCAAATCAATTCATCCCGGGCTTTGAAGACGGAATGATCGGACTTAGAGTGGGCGAGGAGCGCGACGTAGCGGTTAAATTTCCGCAAGATTACGGTGCGAAAAGCTTAGCCGGCAAGGACGCGATTTTTAAAGTCAAGCTTCATGAAATTCAGGCTAAAAAACCTGCCAAGGAGCTCGGCGAAGAGGAGCTAAAGCAAGCGCTTCCGGGCGAGAAAGAGCCGAGCAAGGAGAAATTTGAAGCGCGCATTAAAGAGCGCATCAAAAACGATAAGCTTCAAAAGCTGATAAACGAGGATCTAAAGCCTAAATTTGCCGACGCGCTCGCCGAAAAATTTAACTTCGCACTTCCAAAAGCGATCGTCGAGCAAGAGATTAATTTGCAGTTTAACAACGCATGGAGCGGCTTTTCAAAAGAGCAGATCGAGGAATTTAAAAACAACAAAGACGCCCTGGATAAAAAGCGCGAAGAATTTAGAAAGGCTGCCGAAAACAGCGTAAAACTTACATTCTTAATCGACGAGCTAGCCAAAAAGCGCAAGATCGACGTGAGCGATCAGGAACTAGTCCAAGCGGTCTATATGGAGGCCTATACCTATGGCGCAAACCCGAAAGAGCACCTAGATAGATACCGCAACAACGGCATGCTACCGGCCGTCAAAATGGCGCTGATCGAAGAGAAGCTATTTAACGATATTTTCTCCAAACAGGGCAAAAAAGAAGAGAAGGGCGAATAGATGGTGATTCCTTACGTTATCGAACAAACTAGTCGCGGAGAGCGCAGCTACGACATCTACTCGAGGCTGCTAAAAGACCGCATCGTAATGCTTAGCGGCGAGATTGACGATGCGGTAGCAAGCTCGATCGTCGCGCAGCTTCTGTTTTTGGAAGCGGAAGACCCGGATAAGGATATCTATCTATACATCAACTCCCCTGGCGGCGTGGTTACGAGCGGATTTAGCATTTATGACACGATGAATTACATCAAACCCGACGTGAGCACGATCTGTATCGGGCAAGCGGCGTCGATGGGAGCGTTTTTGCTAAGCTGCGGCGCAAAAGGTAAACGCTACGCGCTTCCAAACTCGCGTATAATGATCCACCAGCCCCTCGGCGGCGCGCAAGGCCAAGCTACCGACATCGAGATCCAAGCTAAAGAAATTTTACGAATGAAAGAAATTTTAAATGGCATTCTTTCGCAAAATTCCGGCAAAGATCTCGCGCAGGTCGAAAAGGACACCGATCGCGACTTTTTCATGAGCGCCGAGGATGCCGTGCAATACGGACTGATCGATCAAGTACTTCAAAAGAGCTTTAAATAGATGATCCTGGACGTCCTTACCTATCCGAATAAAAAGCTTTATCAAAGATCGACCGAGGTCGTGAAATTCGACGCGGCGCTGGGCGAGCTTTTGGATGATATGTATGAGACGATGATCGCAAAAAACGGCATAGGCCTTGCCGCCATCCAGGTAGGCAGGCCCGTGCGCGCTTTGATCATAAATTTAGCCAATGAGGAAAAAATCCAAGACAAAAAAGACCTCATCGAGATCATCAATCCGCAAATTTTAAAAAAGGAGGGCGAGGTCGTATTTCAGGAGGGCTGCTTGTCGGTGCCCGGCTTTTACGAGGACGTCACGCGCGCCGAGTTTATCACGGTACAGTTTCAAGACCGCACCGGCAATACCCACGAAATGGACGCTAGCGAACTGCTAGCCGTCTGTATACAGCACGAGATGGACCACCTCGACGGACATCTTTTCATCGAGCGCATCGGATACAATAAACGCAAAAAATTTGATAAAGAATTCAAAAAAAGTCTAAAAGAAAAATCGAAATGAAATCCCTAAAATGCGCTGCCTTCACGGATGCACTGATCCCCGTAGAGGTCGAGTCGACATTCGTGCGGGGGCTGCCGGGATTTAATATCGTCGGTCTTGCGGGCGCTACGATAAAAGAGAGTGAAAGCCGCGTAAAAGCGGCGCTTGTGAGCCTAAATTTTAAATTTCCCGCGTCCAAAATCATCATAAATCTCTCCCCCTCCGACACGCCCAAAAACGGCTCGCACTTCGATCTTGCGATTGCACTTCTCATCGCGCTGCAAAAAGAGCGCATCGACGGCGATTTCTTCGTCTTCGGCGAGCTCGGTTTAGACGGCAGCCTAAAGAGTACGGCGAGCCTCTTTTCGATCCTGCTTTTTTTAAGCACGAAGGTGAAGCGCGCTAAAATTTTAGTACCGCAAAGCATTGCTCTAAAGGCCTGCACGATCCCAAACTATGACGTCTATGTGGTAGGTAGCCTAAGCGATGCGGTCAGATTTTTTTTAGATGAAGAGTTCGCCGCAAGCAGGCTCATGCGAGAAACCCATCCGCTTTTTAAAAACGTCGTGGAGATTGACGGGCAAGCTTACGTTCCCAACCGCGATTTTTCGCTTGATTTCAAAGACGTCAAAGGACAAAAACGCGCCAAGCGCGCGAGCCTGATCGCCGCGTGCGGCATGCACAACATCCTCTTTGAGGGCAGCCCGGGCTGTGGCAAAAGCATGTGCGCAAAGCGGATAGCCAGAATTCTGCCTCCGCAGAGCCTAGGCGAAGTGCTGCTCTCGTGCGCCTACGAGTCGCTAAATAACAAAGACGTCGATTTTAGCGCGCTGCGTCCTTTCCGCTCGCCGCACCACACCAGCACGCGCAGCTCTATTTTCGGCGGCGGCAGTAGCGGCGCAAAGATCGGCGAGGTCGCGCTCGCAAACGGCGGCGAGCTGTTTTTCGACGAGCTGCCGCACTTCGGTAAGCAAATTTTAGAGAGCCTGCGCGAGCCGTTAGAAGATAATAGAATTTTGATTTCGCGCGTAAATTCCAAGGTCGAATACCAAACGAAATTTATCTTCGTCGCGGCGCAAAACCCCTGCCCGTGCGGAAATCTATTCTCCAAAAACCTAACCTGCACCTGCTCGCTAAACGACATCAGGCGCTACAAAAACACGATCTCCGCGCCGCTGCTTGATCGCATCGACATATATGTCGCGATGGACGAGACCGGTGCGGACGATAGAAGCGACGTTTGCAGCGAGGAGATGGCGGATGCGGTGCTGCGAGCCTTTCGCGCGCAGAAGGCTCGCGGACAGAGCGAGCTAAACGCAAAGCTGCGCGACGAGGAAACTGAAAAATTTTGTATCTGCGAAAGCGCTGCGCGGGACGTTTTGCAAACGGCGATCACCCGCTACGATCTTTCGCAGCGCGGCGTGAATAAGACGCTAAAGCTCGCGCGCACGATCGCCGATCTAGCAGGCGCCGAAATCATCGCTAAGGCGCATATTTTGGAGGCTCTTAGCTTTCGCATAAGGAGCGAAATTTGAAAAAAATTTTCTTTAGCACCGAGGAGCTTGACGCGCGAGCGAGCGCAAAATTTGGACTTGGCGAGCAAATTTTAATGGAAAACGCCGCAGGCAGGATCGAGCGCGAGATCAGAAAGCGACTCAAAAAGGGTTCGCGCATTTTGGCGCTTTGCGGCGGCGGAAATAACGGCGCGGACGCGATGGCGGCACTGCGAAAGCTAAGCGGCGATTTTAGCTGCACGGCGCTTTGCGTTCTTCAAAACAGAAGCGCGGCGGGTAAATTTCAAGCTGATGCGGCGCGGGCTGCGGGCGTTAGGCTTATCGACATCGCGAGCGCAAAAGACGATTGCGGGCACGCAGACAACGCATCTAGCAAGGACATCTGCACGCATGAAAGCGCAAGCGGCTCCTCTTTAAAGGGCACCAGCTCTTGTGATGACAAGCCCGATAACGAGCACGAAAGCCTAAACGGCGCAAACATTTCGGGCGGCGGCGATAAATTATGCGCGAAATTTACGAGCGCTAAATTTGAAACCGCGGAGCACGGCAGCGATTTCGGCAAGCTAGGCAACGAATGCGACAATCCAAGCGGCGTCCTGCGCGATAAGATTACAAGCGCAGACTGCATAATCGACGGAATTTTCGGCAGCGGTTTGAATAAACCGATAAGCGCTGAAATTTGTGAAATTTTATCTATCGCAAATAGCGCGAAATCCCTAAAAATCGCAGTCGATGTCCCAAGCGGTATCGATAAGAGCGGGCGCATTTTAGGCGGTGCGTTTTGCACGGATCTGACGATCGCGATGGGAGCGCTCAAACTCGCGCTGTTTTCGGACGCAGTAAAGGATTACGTAGGGCGGATCAAGGTCGCAAATCTTGGAATTTCGCGCTCAAATTTTGAGGAGCGGAGCGAATATTTTCTACTTCAAAAAAGCGATCTGAAGCTACCGCTGCGCAGGAAACAAAACACCAACAAGGGCGACTTCGGGCACACCTACGTCGTAAGCGGGCAGATGAGCGGAGCGGCGCAGATGGCAGCTCTGGCGGCTCACGCGATCGGCAGCGGGCTCGTTAGCGTCGTTAGTAAGGAGCCATTAAATTTAAGCCCAATTTTGATGCAAAAAAGCTCATTCGATGCCGCGCGGGTCGTAGTCTGCGGCTGCGGCCTCGGAGAGCAGAAGATCGATCTTGCCGCGCTGCGGGGCAAAAGCTGCGTCATCGACGCCGATCTGTGCTACGAGCGCGAAATTTTAAGCCTGCTAAACGCCAATTCAAATTTAATCCTAACGCCCCATCCGAAGGAGTTTTGCTCGCTTTTAAAGATCGCAGGTATCGCAGATCTTAGCGTGAGCGAGCTGCAAGAGCGGCGCTTCGAGCTTGCGCAGGCGTGGAGCGAAAAATTTAGCGGCGTACTCGTGTTAAAGGGCGCAAACACGCTCATCGCCCAAGCGGGCATTATCTATGTCTGCGACAAGGGCAGCGCCGCGCTCGCAAAGGGCGGCAGCGGCGACGTGCTTGCAGGGCTCATCGGCGGGCTGCTCGCGCAAGGCTACTTGCCTCTGCAGGCCTCGATCTGCGGCGTCCTAGCCCACGCACTCGCTGCGCGAGCCTTCGCCAAAAATTCCTACGCGCTAAATCCGCTCGATCTCATCGAGGAGGTAAAATGGTTGTGAAAAAGCTCGCCGTGCTTTTTAGCGGCAGCGGCTCAAATTTGGAGGCGATCCTGCAGAAGCTGCACGGCAAGGTTTTTGGCAAAACTAAGATCGAAGTCGTGCTAACGCTAAGCAACAAAGCGGACGCCGGCGGTATCGCAAAGGCCGCGAAATTCGGACTTCAAAGCGTGATCCTAAATCATAAAGATTTCGCTAGCCGCGAGGAATTCGACGCCGCCCTCGTGCGCGAGATCGAAAAAAGCGGCGCGGAGCTTACGGTACTTGCGGGCTTTATGCGGATTCTTACGCCAGTTTTTACGAGCAGAGTTCGCGCGATAAACCTACACCCGTCGCTGCTGCCGCTTTTTAAGGGCGCGCACGCGATTAAGCAGAGCTTTGAGAGCGATATGAAGGTAGGTGGCGTGAGCGTGCACTGGGTCAGCGAGGAGCTTGACGGCGGCGCGATCATCGCTCAGCGCGCGTTTGAAAAGAGCGCGGGCATGAGCTTTGAAGCTTACGAAGCCAAAATCCACGAGATCGAACATGAGCTATTGCCGCAGGTGATCGTAGAAATTTTGTGCCAAAGCTAAATTTAGCGCAGAGATTCGCGCTAAATTTAAAAGAGCGGAATTTTGTAAATTTAAAGCTTAGTTCTTTAAATTTTGGGGGCGAACTCTAAGTATTAAATTTTAAAATTTACTAGCTAAATTTAGAAAGAGAAAGATGACCGCCAACGAACTGGAAAAACTAAGGCTCGGCATCCTGGATGAGGCGGAGCAGCGCAAAGGCACGGCGTTTTCGATAATAGCACTAGCGGCGCTAGCCTCGGCGCTGTGGCTATTTTTCAATCTTAGAGATCAAGAAGCAGCAGTAGGCCTCTGCTGGATCATAGTGGTATTTAGCTGCGGCAGCATCTCTTTTAGAGTAGTGAATAAAGATGCAAATATAGTGCGCGTATTTATCTTTTGCACCTTGCTGTGGATGCTTGCCAAAGGCGTAGAAATGTGCGAGAATGATACCTTGCGCTTCGTCATCGCACTCGTAACCATCTGCCTTTCTTTGTTTAATATCGCAGATGCCGTGCTGGAGCGGATCAAATACAACAGATCCAAAAAATTCGTCCGCGTCTTTAAACACCAATATATTGCGCCCTATATTGCAAGCCTAGGTTATCGCTACGAAATTTCAGGCTCGTTTCGGCCGGCATATCTGCGCGCTAGCGGCCTATTTGTGGACGGCATAAGCTATTTTGATTGCGAAGATAAAATTTCAGGCGTTTATGACGGAGTATTTTTCAGCTTTGCGGATGTTTGTGTGACTCATACTGACGAACGACGTAGCAGCAGGGGGATATTTTTCTACGCAGAATTTAAAAAGCGCGTAAACTCGGTGGCGGTGATCCTGCCTTCGCTCAGCGCTAGGCCAACGCTTGGCGGACTTAAGAAGATCGCGATGAATGGTAGCGAGTTTAGCTCCGCATTTAGCGTATATAGCGCCGATGCGGTGTCTGCAATGTATGCCCTCACACCCGCCTTTATGCGGCGCTTGCTTCGCTTTAGAAGCGGTGCCGGCGGACCGATCAGTTTAAGCTTTTCGGGCAAAAACGTCTATATTTTCATCCACACGGGATACGATAGTTTCGAGCCTAGCGTGGATCGCAGCGTATTTGGCTTTGATCCCGCCGCGTCTATCAAGCACGAGCTTCTATTCTTTCTCTCTATCGTAAAAAGTCTGAAATTAAACGAAAATATCTAGCAGGATTAAATTCTAAAATTTGACTTTAAATCCGCAAATACAGAGGCTTTGCGCCGCCGCGAAATTTTGGAATTCCGCTTTAAATTTATGCGCTACTACGCCGCAACCGCTGCGACAAAATTCTATTTGAAATTTCAAGGGCATTTAAACCATGAAATTTATAAAATTTTTGTAGCGATGCAAATTTTGCGACATAGGATTTGTGGAGCTTTTAGCTATTTTTATCCTAGCATATTGTGATAAAATCAGCGATCTATTTTAGCTCTAAAAGCCGTTTAATATCGCCTTTGCTTAAATACGGCGCAAATATATGCTGCGGCTGCGAGCCACTTAGTTTTACTAGCATATCACCTGCGCCTAGAAGCTTTTCGGCTCCGCTTTCGTCCAAGATAATCTGAGAGGCTTTGGCATTTTGCACTTTTAATGCGATTCGTAAGCGCGCAATTCTTGCTTAAAAATATTTGCATTGGGCGTTTGGGTCGCTATGATTAGATGGATATCCGCAGTTTAAAATTTTATCTAAACGTCTAAAAGCTTTAAGCGGTCTTACGACATTGATGACGGTACGTTATTTGCAAAAATCCGCCGAGCAGAATTTTATGAGATTTTGCGTTAAATTTTAATTAGATTTTATCACTCGCCTATAAATTTATGCTCGTGCAAATCCGCTCTGTATAGCATTATGATCTTGCCACTGCCGCCTACGGCACACGATCTTTATATGAGATTGCGGCGAGGCTTTGTGCGTCCTAAATTTCATCAAACACTCTAAAATTTTACCGCTTCGTGGTGCGTGAATAGACTCAGGGTAAATTTCGTTTCACTATTAGCGCGACAACGCGTGCCTTTTCTACTCACTTAATATATCAAGAGCCGCTTTTAATTGCTCTTTAAAGGTTTCTCTCAGATCTTTTGGTTCTAGTATCTCGATATCTGGAAGCCACTTTTTTATAAACGGCAATATCTCCATATCTTGAGTAAAATCTATGCTAAAAATAATGCTACCATCATCTAGCTTCTTTTTAAATTTTTGAGTTGGGAAAAACAGCTTCATACCCTCCTTAAAATATATAGCCACTTTCGGAGAAGCTTTTAATAGCGCTATTCGCGTTGTCTCGGAGGGCAAGCTCATAGCGTTTTGTATCTTATTAAAATACGTTTCGTATTCCTTCAAGATCTTTCCTTCGTATTTTTTCGAGCTTTTACTAAGCGATACGATAAAAGCCACTCTTAAAAGCCTAAAATTTCCATCAGCATCCTCGATAGCCAAATACCAATTACTATCTGTAAAAACTATTTTTAGGCATTTTGCGTCGATTAAATTCTCCATTTCACCGATATATTTATACTTGATATTTCGACATTCTTTATTTTTAACGGCATTGCGAAGCTCGCTCAAATATCTTTTACTTAGCCCATCTTGCAAAACCTCCAAAGGATTGGTTCTAAATAAAAATACGTCCGAATCCTCTTTTAATTGTTTAGATACCTTCTCTTTTTCATGTTTATCTAAATCGTTAAACAACCTAGGATCATTTGCGTTTAATAAACTAATTAACCAGCCTAGATCATTGCCATATTCTAAAAGACATTTTAAAACGCCGATTATATCTTTGTTTTTGTCATATACTCTTAATACTTTTACCGGTCTCTTGCCATGCCCTATGAGCTTGCTTTCTATCCTAAAAGCGTCTGGAAATAGCTTGTCGATTTCGCCCATATACCTTCTAAGCGTTCTTTCCTTAATCCTTAACTCATCTAAAAGCTCTGTATCGGTAAGATAAATTTCTTGCTTTGCAACTAGCTTTTTTAAAATTTCAAAGATAACTATCGTTTTATTGTCTGCATCTGATGACATTATAACTCCTCGTATTCTCTAAATCTTGCGTGTTTAAATTCTCGTTTAATCACGACTTTGCCGTTTTCTACCTGCTCACTTATGATGCGGTTAGTAGTCGCATACACAGCTATCAGACCCATATTTTTAGCAAACCTTATCATATTATAAGTCGCTCCGAAATCACCCTGCACCAGCAATACGTCGCCCGCTTTTGCTTGCTTTTTGAGTTTGTTTTTATAAGTTTCAACAAATTTTATTACGCTTTTATCGGACGGATCGATATCGCTCCACCTCGCATCGGTTATGTTTATGAATTTATCAACATTTAAATTATTCCTCGCATCTTCTTCTTGCTCCGACGTCAAGGTGTGGTTTATTAGGGCGAATAGGGTTTTCACGCGCTTACCCCTAAAATATCATCCTTTATGCAGAATTTTTTATAGTCTTCTAAAAGCCGTTTGAAATTTAACTTTGTATTTGCTATTTCATCGCTACTGTTTCCGTGAGCTAGATTATTTCTTAATTTTTCAGCCGCAATGATAAAATTCTTAAATTCTTCTATATCCGGAATTCTTTCTAGTTTATTGCAGATCGAATTTTTTATATCGCCTAGATATTCCTTAGCTTTTTTCTCGCTAAGTCCAAAATGAGTTTGCGCCTTTTCTGTGCCAAATAAATAAGATTTCATCTCCCTGCCGATTTTTATTAAATTTCTAGATTGATTGGTTAAATCATAAGAGTCAAAAAATCCACTATTTTTAAATTCTCTCACGTAAGCTTCTACTTTGGGACTAATTTTTTCTAGACCGCTTACGCAATAATATCCAATCCCTTCAAATAGCAATGTTATAGCGTTTAATAAGTAGCCCTTTTTATTAAGTACTTTTGCCATTTCGTATAACTTTTGATAATCTATCTTTGTGCTGATCTGCTTTAAATTTTCTATATGTTCTTTGATTTTATCAAGACTGGTTCTGAAAGTAAAAATTTGCTCGTTCTTTTTGATATTTTCTATGTATTGCAAAACTACGTCAAAACGATTTTCGAGCGCTTTTAATGAATTCGCAAGAATATCATTCGAAAATTTTGTTAGCTCGCCTCTTAAATTTTCAAAATCCTCGTTTTCAAACGCGGCTACAAATGAAACGGTATAATTTTTATCGAATGTTTCGAGCATATACGACATATTTGCAAGCTCTAAGTATTCTTTTAAATCGATAATTTCATACTCTTTTTGATTTATTATCTCTTTCGCAAAAAATATATGTTTGATTTTATTCGTATCGCTTAAGCTTTGAGATATAAGTGAGATGGTAGCTAAAATAGGAATATGCCTAAAGCCGTGAGTTAGATCGATTATATATTCATTGTCTTCGTTGGTTGCTTCATTTATAATACGTAGAATTTCATAAAAATCCGTATCGCCTCTAATGAAATTCTTATTGTTAAATATCTCGATATGGCTTGTTTTAAATTCCTTTTCTAAAACTTTTATTTGATCATCTCTCGCATCTTCAGTAAAAATAGGTACGATATTTTGAACGCCGAAATTATCTATCAAAAGCGGAAGCATATTCGTATATCTTTGCTTTTTTAAAGAATACGAATTTTTAAGCTTCTCATCGTATTCATAGATCGATCTTTCTTCGGCCTCCTTAACATAACCTTTTCCTAAAATCGTTACAACTTTCATATTTTACTCCTCATTTTGCATATAGGTTAAATCATAGTGTTTGACAGTATAATCGCTAGTGGAAACGTACTGCAAATGCCTGTCGTTGGGTATCGCAAATATCGCTCCGGCTATACTTATCGCCTTTTGTCCTCCCGTGACATCAAATACAATGTCGTCTTCCGTAAAGCCCTCTTGCCCAAGCTGGCTATATACGCTTTCTAAAAATTTATAGACGCTTTTTGCATCTTCGAAATTCTTTATATATCGTACATTCGCCATATCCGCAATCTCCTTACCAAAGAGATTTTGCACGCATTTTAAAAATTTATCTCTATCGCCGTGAGATTTTTCAGAACAAGTGATTATTATCTTTTCAAGCTTGTCTTTATGATAATCTATCGCCGTAAGCGGCATTCTATAATTATTTCTTCCATACTCATCGATAGTTTTAAATTTCAAAATTTCTTCTATTCCGCCATTATTTTCGCTTAAAAATAGCACTAGAACTTTAGCCCTTTTGGGTCTATCATTTATACATATATCGACATTAGGGATGTCTTTGGGAATTATTCGTTTGATTACCCCAAAAATCACTATAGAGCCTAAAATTTGAACCAGCATAGTGCCGTCTTTGGCGCTCCATTTTAAAATTTCGCCGCCGAAAATTTTATCTAGTAGCGACGACATTCCGTCCGGCAACCAAGCGAAAAACAGTAATACTCCCGCGATGATAAAAAACGCCTTACGCTCTAAAAGAGAGCTTCCCAAAAGCGAAACGATTATTTTTTGAAAATTTCTTTTTTCGTAATGCGTCATTTTTTAAATTCCTTTAGCATCTCCATTATCTTTAACGTATCTTGATAGTCTCTGTCTTTTTCCGGCTTTTTTGTTTAGTTTGCTCTTTCCAGCTTCCAGTGGCGTAAATATACTCTTGTATACCCTGGATACTTGCACCGTATAGGTATTTAGCCATCTTGCCTCCTTCGTGTTATATTTTTGAAATTTTATCGCAACTAGACTTAAATTATTTTTTGAAAAATTACGCAAAATGAACTAGCCGAAGCGACGCCTCGAGCTAGACCGAATTTATTGTCTAGTCCTGCCGCAAAAGACACACTGTCCGTTATATCCTTGCCTTTGATGTAAAAATCAAGCGTAGGGACATACGAGCCGCAATTGCTCGGCGCGATATTTGCTAAATTCGGCACCTCTTGCGCCAAAGCGCCACTCATAACTCCAGCCGCTGCTAGCGACAACACAATCTTTTTCATTACAACTCCCTTAATTGATCTCGTCGGCGTTTTACCTCCGAGTTTGAGCGCAATTATAGTGAGCCGTAGTGTCAGATTCTGTCAGCCAAGGGGAAACTTTGAAAAATGAGAGGGAAATTTTAATTAAATCAGGGGAGGGTAGATTGAAAATTTTGGGTGCAAAGAGGAACCAGTCCCCTAGATAGGGGAAATTCTAACCGAATTCCTCGCTACCTAAAACCATTCCTAGCAAAAGCCGTATTTATTGATCCATTCTACCTCATTCATCCGACTCTCTTATTTAGTTTAACTCATTATTTTCAAATGCTTTTTTCGGAATTTTACTTAAGATAGCATTGAGTTTCGCACCAGTATAGGTTGCGGTATGGATGGTAATCTTTACCGGCGTAAAGCTATCCTGATAGTTATTGAAAGCCGCCTTAAGCTCAACAAAGTTGATCATCATAGAAGCAACATCGCCCTCAACATCCGTTTCTGTAAGTAACGGGAATTCATCAAATAAGCATAGCGAGGTTCCGTCAAAGCAGTTCTTTTGCGCTTTTCGAAACTGAGTATCAAAAGGAACTAGAGAAACGACTTCGGCATTCAGCCTACCTGAATACCTCTTAAACTTATTTTTCCCGCTACTCTTAACTGCGCGCTCATAAACGCGTAACGGCGCAGCTCCTTTTGAAGCTAAAAAGCTTTTAACTTCCGAGAGCTTTACATCGTTTTCGTAATCGGCTATCTTAAGCGAATTATCAAAGTAATCGTTTCCATATTGAGATTTTTCGCCCATATCAAATAAGACGATTAGCTCATTGGCTAGCCTTCTACTTTGGAAGTTAGTCGTAAACTCATCTTTTCTGTTAATCCTTCCGTAGTAGCTTTCCGGGTCCGGTTCTACACATCCTATTAAAAATATAGCAATTAATACTAAAAACAGTGTTCTCATAACATTTTCCTTCCTTTAAATTTATAAACAATCGGGCAATTTGAAAAGCCTGTTATTCTACTATCTATCGCATCGCCTTCCAATTGAAGCAAAGCAAAAATTAGCTATCTTATTTAACTCTCCCGGCGAATACTCGATAATCAATTGTCAGGTAGTTGAACTTATACCTACTTTTCATTATACGCTTTGTAGCCCGCAAAATCATAAGTACTTTTATCGATCTCTTTCCTTGTTTCATAGTCAATAAAGATTAGATCGAGCGATGAACTCAATTCCATTAGCTCTCCTATTTCTTTAGAAGAATAAAGTGCTTCAGCCGTTTGTTTTTTAAAAGAATCAATAAAAGTGTAAGCGTCTCCCTCCATCTTATCTTTCTCATTCTGAGCTTTAACTTTATGAGGTGTAATCTCTACAACCATATTAAGCTTTTTATTTTCCCTATCACAAGTTATCGGCTTATACACCAAACCATATTCACGCCAGTATAGTCCCGGGTGATTGTCACCACTAAAAGCTCTATCTAATAGCGAAACGCTATACTCTCCTCTTGGAGCTATTTGAACTCTATCTCCATACTTATCTTTATCAAGGAACGACTTTGCTTTACGTATAGATTCCTCATATCTTTCCTTATCCTTATTCTCTCTAAGGATACACCAAACATCTAGCTGCTGAGCCATTACCGTTTCTTTATCAGGCGGCATTACGATAAAACAACCGGAAAATACAACTCCGATCAAACCGAGTAAAAACACTTTAAACAAAATTTTCATACTTTCTCCTTTGTTTTAAAATTCTTTTTCGAAAAATAACAAAATTACTCATAGAATTCAAACCCGCCATATCAACTTTGAGCGTGATTATAAGGAGTTTAGTTGTCAAATTCTGTCAATTTACGGAGTGCTTTTAAAAAATCCATTAAATTTTAGTCGTATATCTTGAAATTTGATCAAATCAGCGCGATTACACAGCATTATCCGAGGCAAAACTCGTTTGTCCCAATCCCCCAAATCGGGGAAATTCTAATCAGATCGTTTCGCACTTGACTTATCAAGATACCGAGTGGCTATGTTTCAATCCCCTAGATCGGGGAAATTCTAATCAAATCGTTGGAACCCTTCAATGTATTGGGTCTGGGTAAACAAGTTTCAATCCCCTAGATCGGGGAAATTCTAATCAAATAGGAGAGAAAATGTTGACGAACGAATATTCGTCTAGTTTCAATCCCCTAGATCGGGGAAATTCTAATCAAATAAGGACATTTATGAAAAAAGCAGAGGAACTTCTAAAAGGTTTCAATCCCCTAGATCGGGGAAATTCTAATCAAATAATAGAAGCTGAAATAAAAGAATTCCCGCAAGGGTATAACGGAAAGTTTCAATCCCCTAAATCGGGGAAATTCTAATCAAATCAATGGGAGACTATCTAAAGGGTGTTGGAAAAGTATTGTTTCAATCCCCTAGATCGGGGAAATTCTAATCAAATGTGATATCTTTGACGAATATGGAAATTCTTATAGGTTTCAATCCCCTAGATCGGGAAAATTCTAATCAAATTTATGGAGATGAGGATACCATATCTTCAGCAGTGTTTCAATCCCCTAGATCGGGGAAATTCTAATCAAATTTCTGGTTTGCTTGAGAAATCTCACACTTCTAAATTATCGGAAGTGTTTCAATCCCCTAGATCGGGGAAATTCTAATCAAATAGCGAACTTAAGTGGGACGTAATGAAGAGCAATCAACGTTGTTTCAATCCCCTAGATCTGGGAAATTCTAATCAGATGTGATCGCTGTCGATTTAGATGGAACGATCATTGATTCGTCGTTTCAATCCCCTAAATCGGGGAAATTCTAATCAGATTAATATGAATGCTTTTGGCTTAGACATCGAAGGCGATTTGTTTCAATCCCCTAAATCGGGGAAATTCTAATCAGATGAAACTGCTTGGGCAAATTCAGTTGCAAGCCATGAACGTTTCAATCCCCTAAATCGGGGAAATTCTAATCAAATCCGAAAACAACAAATTTTTGAATTTAGATTGGGATGTCGTTTCAATCCCCTAGATCGGGGAAATTCTAATCAAATAAACCTTAGAGGAAGTTAATAAGTTTGTTAAAGTTATGTGTAGGGTTTCAATCCCCTAGATCGGGGAAATTCTAATCAAATTACACCTAAGATGATGCTAGGTAACTACTATGGTGTATGTTTCAATCCCCTAGATCGGGGAAATTCTAATCAAATTATATCAGCGGGGATTGGTTTGGAGCGTAGAGGATGTTTCAATCCCCTAGATCGGGGAAATTCTAATCAAATATGATACTCAGTTAAGGAGAGTGTGATGGAATACATTGTTTCAATCCCCTAGATCGGGGAAATTCTAATCAAATATAATGTGGTTTCAATGAATCCATTGTCAGAATATAGTTTCAATCCCCTAGATCGGGGAAATTCTAATCAAATAGCCCAAAAACCGCATTAAAATTGACAATGAGTTTTTAAAGAACTATTTGCGAGCGCCATTATATCACAAAACGCGAAAAAGTCCGAGAAAGGGGCGAAAAATTAATTTCAAATTTCGAGGTTTTTGCTTAGGGTGGGCTTAAAAGTGTGGATTTAAGCGTCTTTACGCAAGCGCAAAAGTCCGAAAATCTAAACGCAAAAATTAAAATTTTAGGCTTTTTCGAATTTCTGCTAAATTCCGCAAACGTAAAAAGCCCTAAAAATGGGACTTTAAAAATAGGCTAAATAGCGGAAGTCCGAGAAAGGGCTTTTGGCGCGAGCGAAATTTGAGCTTTGCGGACATTTTGAAACTTAGTAAAATATTAAAGCACGCTAAAATCGGACTTTTAGAATTTGAAAAAGTCCGAAAATCAAATCCCTAAAAATGGGGCTTAGACGTAGGCATCAGGAGAGCGAAATATCTCGCCTTCACCTAGGCTCTCGCTTTTAGCCATACAAGTTTTGCAGATGCGGTAGAATAGGACTTTGTCGGTTTTGGGCTCAATGATGCGGGCGATGCGATCTTTTATGAGGACGTATTCGCGCTCGGAGACGTCTAGCTCAAATACCGAGTAGTTCGCCCGCAGCCCGTAGCCTTCTAGCAAGGCGGCGAGTTTGTTGCGGCGCTTAGTTTTGCAAACGTCGTAGCAGATGATTAAATTCATTGAAATCTCCCGATGAAAGGCTTATATTTTTCGTTTTGGGTTACGGCGCGTTTTAAGGCGTAGGCTTGCCTATCTATGATATCCTGCGCTTTTAGCTGTTCGCCTCTGTACTGCGTGCAAGCGAAGAGCTTTTCATTTACGTTTTTGGCGATATTTTGCCTGGTTGCGACAGATAGGAGCCCGTCTTTTATCTCAAAGGGCTCGTTTTTATTGACCATCGAGATTACGGCGCGATCGACAATGAAGGCTCGAAATTCCTCGATGAGATCGAAGGCGAGAGTAGGCTTTTGCTCATCAAGCGCGTGCAGATAGGATACGTGCGGCGACAGACCCGCGGCGGCAATGGATTTTAAAATTTTTGAATAAAGGATCGCGTAGCCGTAGTTTAGGGCGGAATTTACGATGTCGGTAGCGCCCTGCGTCACTCGCGCACTAAAGCCAAACTCGTAGTCGATCGCTTTTGCGATAGCCTGCCAGTAGGAGTTTGCGGCGCTTCCTTCAAAGCCCATAAGCTCGCTTACGCTTGCGGCGCCAGGGACGCGGAGCTTTAAAATTTCTTGCATCGCTTTAATTTCGGCGTCTAGATTTTTATGGTATTTGCCTAGATATTTTAGATAGTTGATCTGATTTTTTAGCTTGCCGATGATGAACTGCTGAGCGATGCGGAGTGATTTTTTGGTCGTTAGCAGCGAAATTTGCGAAGCGGCGGTTTTGGGTATGGCAGAATTTGCGCTAACGAGCGTGGCGTAGCTGAGATTTGTCTTTTCGTCGATGAAATTTATGGAAATTTTCTTTTTGGCGCACTCTTTGATGACGGCGGAACTTAATGAAATCTGAGCGTTGATGATGATCTGGCTGATTTGATTTATGGAGAATTTGTGCTTGATAATGCCTTTGCTTTTTAGCACGAGCTTTCCTTGCGACAGAGCGAGGAAGTAAAAAGGCGTCGTGATGTGGATAATCGAGCTTTGCGAGAAGGTTTTTAGGTATTCGCGCTTTTTAGCCTCAAGAGCGTTTTGGACGGATTTGACGGTGGGGCGCTTGGCGTTTTTAAAGTAGGTTAGAATTTTAGCCTTTCTAGCCGTTTTGCCTAGCTCGTAGGGGAAGTTTAGGTTGATTAAGGCTTCTGCTAGCGTCCGCTTGTCTGCGGTTTTTAGAAATCTGCGTATTAGGCTCGTTACGACCTCGCCAAAATGCAAGCAAAACCTATCTTTTTGCGAAGGCGAGAAAAGCTTAAGCGAAATGGCTTTTAGATGATACACATAGGCGTTTAAATTTTCTACGCTTTGGCCTATCGCCTGCTTTTTGGCAGAGCTTGCGAGTTTGGCTAGAATGCGCTTAAATTTTTCCTCGCCGATGCTTAAATTTGTGCCCTTAAAGCTTACGCCCAAAAAGACAAATTCGCTATCTTTTCCGTGAATGGAGGTTTTGGCTTCGTTTAGAGATAAGCTTATGGTTTTTAAAAAATCTTTCAGGCGTGCAAGCCCTCTCTCGGCGGCTTCATATGAAACAAAAAACATAACGAAATCATCGGCGTATCGGACGAATTCTACGCTCGAGTTTTCTAAAAATTTATCCATTTGATTTAGGTAGATATTCGAAAGCAGCGGGCTTAGGACGTCGCCTTGATGAACGCCTTTTGCATGAGCGCGGTAATCAAAGCGTTCAAAAATTCCGTTTTTGATCCAAAGCTCAATGAGTCTAATGATGCGAGCATCACGGATATTTGCGCATAAAATTTCAAGCAATTTTTCGTGATCGATATTTTCAAAGAAATCTTTGATGTCGGTTTTGACGGCGAAGCTGAAAATTTGAAAAAAATCGCGGGCACGATAAATTGCATTGGCGTAGGATTTGCCGCTTCGATAAGCATAAGAGCGGTTTGAAAAGCTTTTATCAAAATAGCCTGAAAGCTCGCGAGTGAGGATATTTTGCGCAAATTTATCTTTTAGCGAGGGCACGGCGAGCTTGCGAAGCTCGTCTTTGGCTTCTTTTGGGATAAAGGCTCGTTTTAAGGGCTGCGGCGAATAAGAAAGGCTAAAAATTTCACTCTTTAGCTCAGCATAAAATTCGCCCGAACAAATATCCTCAGCGCTAAGTCCATCAAGCCCCAAAGCCGTGCGCTTTAGCCTTTTTAGCGCGTATTCAAAGGCGCCTGCGGTAAAAATATCCTCTAAACTTAGATCAAACATGAAGCTCCTTTTTTTACGATTTTGCAATTTTACGACGCAAAATTAGATCCGATCTACCTTTATCTTGCCTAGTCCGAAAACGGTGCTTTTACCGACTCCTGTAATTTGAGCGAGTTGCAAAAGCTTTGCCGAGCGCTCGTCAAGCCCGAAAGCTCGCATCCGTCCGAGTACGCCGCCAAATTGCATTTTAGTATGCTGGCGGTTTGAGTATCGGTTAAGATCGTAAAATCTCAAATCCTGCTTGAAGCGATCAAATTTGACTTCGAATTTATCCATAGGCTCGCGCGTTATGTTCTCAAATCTCATAGCGATTTGGCGAATGAAGGATTTAAAATCGATATCGCGGCGGACGAGGGTATTTTTTTGCTTTATACGAAGCGGAGTAAGAAGCGAAATTTCATAATCGCCCGCGGTGAAATCTGGCGTGAAATTTAGCGTTTCAACTTTATTTGAAAGTAGAAATTTAGGCTCTACGATTTCGCCGTTTAGGCGCAAATGGGTAAATTTGAATTTATTTCTATTTGCTCCAAGTCCGATTTCTTGCATATTTTGGATAGTGATAGCAACGTGAGGCAGATAACTTACGGCGTGCTCGAAAAGTAAAATTTTAAAATCAAAGCTCTTTTGATTAAGATCGATATCCAGCCTGAAATTTGGCGTGTCCGATACGTTTTCAAAAAATTCGCTATACACGCATTCGCTCGAAATGCCACATTCCTCGCAGTTTGCGCCTATATAAGGACAGCTTACCCGCCTAAGGGCATATCCAAAAGTGCCCCGAATCATCGAGCCGATAAAAGAATGAGAGGGCTTCAGATCTATACCGCAAACGCCTAATTCTAAGTATTTAAGCATGGATAGCCTTTATAATATTTTGTGAAAATTATACTACAAAATGAGCTTTTGCGTTTTAGACTAGCAATACTCTCGCTTAATTGCCGGCAATTAAGAACGAATTTTATCTCGGCGAACATTTAAATTTAGGTTGTATTAAAGGCGTATCAATAAGATAAATTTTCTACTTTTGCTAATTTTCATTATTTTTCAAGTATAAGTAAGATATAATTTCCAACTTTTTTGAAGCGCCGTTGCGCTCTTAAAGGTAATTTGAAGATGGTGTCAAGAGAGAGACTTGAACTCTCGACCTCCGGCTTATGAGACCAGCGCTCTAACCAGCTGAGCTACCTTGACACGAATAAAGAAACGGCAAGTATAGCTAAATATTCTTATTTTTAATTGAAACACTTTAAAAGGAGAGAAAATGAATGCGGCTTTGATTTTATTAGTCGTCATAGTTTTGTTAGTTTTGGCGTTAGTGGGCGTTTATAACTCGTTCATCGCCAAGCGCAACCAGGTGCGAAATGTCGCTTCCACCGTCGATACACAACTTAAAAAGCGCTACGATCTCATCCCAAATTTAGTTAGCGCCACGCGCGAATACATGAGCCACGAAAACTCCGTACTAACGCGCGTCAGCGAACTTCGCTCGCAAGCGATCAACGCGGCTTCTAACGCGGACAAATTTAAGTTAAATAGCGAAATTTCGGCTCTTTTAGGACAGATCCGCATCGCGGTGGAGGCGTATCCAAACCTCAAAGCTAACGAATCGTTTGTCAAGCTACAAAACGCGTTAGGCGAGTGCGAGGAGCAGATCAGTGCCGCACGCCGCGCTTATAACGGCGCCGTTACGGTTTATAATAACGCCTGCGAGATGTTCCCTACTAACATCATCGCTAACGTTTTCAACTTCGCCAAAGCGGAATTTTTCGCCGCCAGCGAGCAAGAAAAGCAAGCCCCAAACGTCTCTGAGCTTTTCAAAAAATAGGCGCGAGATATAGAAAATTTGCGATGGAATTTTAAAATTTCATCGCAAACGACTCCAAACGCCGTGAGTCTAAATTTATAGTGAATAAAACGGATCACGCGCAAAGAGCGCGTTCTTAAAAGAGACTTGCCGCGCCCTGCCCTGCGTACTCGTCATCTTGTTTGAGATATCTTGCGGCATGCGGTACTGAGAATTTTAACAATAAAATTTTACGGCGCAATGCCAAATTTTAAAAGTCTAAATTTCGCAGTGTAAATTTTAACTAGCTTGCCACCGGCGTTACTTACGCAAGTGGCGACAAAAGTAACGCTGCGTTAGTCATGCGTTATTTTGCAAATTTGCGCTTCAGTGGCAGTTATGAGGTCCTTAGGCGCAAGAGCGATCTGTTTTCCGCGCACGCCTGCGCTAACGTAAATTTTCTCCTGCGTTAGCGCTCGCTCGTCGATGAAGGTGCGGAAGTGTTTTTTCATCCCAAGCGGCGAGCAGCCGCCCCTGACGTAGCCGGTGATTTTTTGCAAATCCTTCAAATCCATCAGCTCGCACCGCTTCGCACCGCAGATGTGCGCGAGCGCCTTGAGATCGAGATTTAGATCGCCTTGCAGGCAGGCTACGACATATTCGTGATCCGCCGTGCAAACTATCGTTTTATAGACCCGCTCGATCGGCTCGCTCACGCTGTTTGCCACGTGTACCGCATCTAAATTTAAAGGATCAACCGCGTATTCTTTAATCTCATAAGGGATTTTCAGACCGTCCAGTACGCGTGCGGCGTTTGTTTTTGAGCTCATTTCGCCTCTTTTCTTAAATTTAATAGCGGATTTTGTTTTCTTTCAAAAAATCACGCAGGTCTTCGTATTCGCTCTGATCGAAATAGCGCCATTTGCCGGGTTTTAACATCCCAAGAGTTATTCTTCCGAATGCCGTGCGCTTAAGCTCCACGACATCCAGATCAAAATAGCCGAAAAATCTACGCAGCTCGCGATTTTGCCCCTCGTTAATGATCGCCTTTATCTTCGTATAACCGCCGCTGCTAGGCATTATGCGGTAGCCCAAAAAGGGTTTAAATTCCATCGATTTGATCTTGCTTTTAGCGTGCGCGCCTTTGCTCGCATCTGCGGCGAAAAAGCCTTCGCGGATCGCCGTTACCACCTCATCCCCCACCTCGCCTTTTACCTTTAGATAGTACTCTCGCTCGATGTCGCTGTTCATCAGCGCCGTAGCGATCGCGGGCGCATCGGTTAGCAGCAAAAGCCCTTCGCTTGCAAAATCCAAACGCCCTACGCTAACAAATCTACTAAACCCCTCCGGCAAGCTATCGTAAATCGTCCGCCTGCCGCGATCGTCTTTTTTAGTAACTAACTCGCCTTTGCGTTTGTTATAAACGATCATCGTAAATTCCGTCTTGGGCTTGATAAGGCGCAAGCCTATGCGGATCTTCTCCTCGCCGCTAACCTCTATAAAATCGCTAACGACGCGACCGTTAATGCTAACTTTGCCCTGCTTGATCAGCTCGTCCGCCTCACGGCGCGAGTAGCCGGTGTTATGGGAGATAAATTTATTCAGACGCATCTTTTGCATTATTTTAGTCCCAAGCTCGTTAGATCGTGAATATGCAAGATCCCCGCGGGCACGCCATTTTCGACTACGGGTAGGACTTGAATTTTGAATTGCTCGATCAAATTTAACGCATCTATTGCGAGCATATTTTTATCATCCAGCATTTTAGGGTTTTTGGTGGCATATTTTAGCGCGCCGTCATTGATGTCAAAATCCTCTCGCATCAGCGCACGCCGCAGATCGCCATCACTTAAAATCGCCTCAAGCGCGCCCTTTTCGTTCACTAACAAGACGGTGCCGAGCTTTCCGTGCGTCATAACGTCGATAGCTTGTTTTAGGCTGGCGTTACGGTTTGCGAGCGGCAAATTTTTACTTTGCATCACGTCCTTTACTTTGACGAAAAGTCGCTTGCCTAGGCTTCCACCGGGATGAAAATTTGCAAAATCTTCTTTACCGAATCTACGCTGTCTCATCAAACAGATCGCTAACGCGTCTCCTAACGCAAGTGTTAGCGTCGTAGAAACCGTAGGCGCGGCACCTAGCGGGCAAGCCTCTTTGACGATACCAAGGCTTATGAACTCATCGCTAACCTTACCGAGCGAGCTGTTTTTATCGCGCGCCATCGCGATGATCTTCACGCCGAAGCGTTTGAGATGAGGCAGAATTCTAACCAGCTCCTCGCTCTCGCCGCTAAAGCTGATCGCAAGCACCATATCGTCCTTGCCGATCATGCCCAAATCTCCGTGCAGCGCCTCGGTAGGGTGGACGAAAAACGACGGCGTGCCGGTGCTGGCAAGCGTCGCAGCGATCTTGGCGCCTATGTGTCCGCTCTTACCCGCGCCGGTGACGATTACCTTGCCCTTGCAAGCTAGGATCAAGTTTACGGCTCGCTCAATTTCGCCGCCGATAAGATCCACATGCCGCAAAAGCTCCGCTCCTTCGAGCCTCAGCACCTCTCGTGCCGTATCTAAAATTTCACTCATTCAACCTTCTTTTTAAAATTTGCCTTCATTTTGTGCCTCTTTGCGCCGCGTCTAAATTTGAGCTAGCTAAAATTTCACGCCTTTGAAATTTACACCATAAAATTCTAATCTACAAAATCGCCGCGCTCCCCTGCCTGCTCACCGCAGGCTTGCTAGACGATCTTTAAATTTTGCTTTACGCCGAAATTTTGCGCTCGAAATTTTACTTGCCGCTTTGAAATTCCAACGCTGCAAAGCTCGCTCACATCGCAAAATTTCAGACCCGAGCGCTAACCGGCGCCATTAAAATTTCACTTGCCCGCCGCAGATCGAATCCGCCTTGCACGCTAAATTTAGCCTCGCTTACATCAAATAAATCACCGGCACAATGGTCGGATATTTTTTGATCTTTCTAAAGATGTGCTTTCGCACAGCCTGGCGAATCTTGCCCTCCAGCGCCCAGTGATCGAGCAAAATTTCATCTTTTAAATTCGCTAAAAACTGCTCGATGATGCCCTGCATCTCTTTGGTAAAGTGCGCCGTTTGGTTATCGGCAACGAGCCCGTAGGTGATGACGCGCGTCTGGATGAGCCTTTTTTCGTTTTTGTCGATCTGCGCGATGATTACCGCGACGCCCGCATCAGCTAAATTTTGACGGTGCTTGACGATCTCGTCGGAGATCTGCTTGTTGATCTGATTATCGATAAAAACCTTGCCCGTCTTGACGGTCTTGACGCGCTTTAGATATTTTTCGCAAACCTCCATCTGATCGCCGTCGTTCATCAGATAGATATTTTTCTCATCGATACCGCATTCCATCGCGGTTTCTTTGTGTTTTACGATGTGGTTGTATTCGCCGTGCACGGGTAGAAAAAATTTCGGCTTTATCAGGCGCAGCATGAGTTTTTGCTCCTCGATCGAGGCGTGCCCGCTTACGTGTATCTCGCTGAAGTCCTGATACGCGACCTTTGCGCCGCTTTTTAGCAGGTAGTTAAGCACAGTTGAGACGCTGCTTTCGTTGCCCGGGATCGCCTTGGCACTGATGATTACCTGATCGGTTGATTTGATTTTAATGTATTTGTGCTCATCCGTCGCCATGCGGTACAGCGCGCTCATCGTCTCGCCCTGCGAGCCAGTAGTAACGATTAAAACCTCATTATCGGGGTATTTGGAGACCTGATCGGCATCGACGAAGATTTTTTTGTCTAAATTTACATAGCCGAGCTCCATCGCGGTAAATAAATTTCGCTCCATGCTTCGCCCGATGACGCAAACCTTGCGGCCATATTTTACGCCGCGCTCTATAGCCTGATAGACGCGGTGGATGTTTGAGCTGAAGGTACTCATTATCACTCGCCCCTTACAGCTTGAGAATATCGTATCAAAGGTCTTGCCTACCGAGCTCTCGGACTTTGTAATCCCCTCTTTGTGCGAGTTTGTGCTATCGCTCATCAAAAGCATAACTCCGCGATCGCCGTAATACGCCAGGCGGTTCAGATCGGTCGGATAGCCGTCAATCGGCGTGTGATCGATCTTAAAATCGCCCGTATGGATGATTGTGCCTGCTTTCGTTGTGATCGCAAGCGCACTTGCGTCGATGATCGAGTGCGTTATGTGGATAAACTCGACCTCAAAATCGCCGATCTGATAGAGCTGACGCTTCTGTACTGGGCGGAAGTAGCTGCGCTCGGCTTTAAGGCCGTGCTCTTCAAATTTATTGCTTATCATCCCCAAAGGAAGCGGCGTAGCGTAGATCGGAAATTGAAATTCTTTGAAAAAATATGGCATCGCGCCGATATGATCCTCATGCGCGTGCGTGATAATGATGCCCTTGATCTTGTTTTTTATCTTGCGAACATAATCGAAGTCGGGGATCAAAATATCCACGCCAAGCATACTCTCCTCGGGAAAGCTCATGCCCACGTCCACGATGATCGCACTCGTATTGGTCTCAAAAACGGTCATATTCGCGCCGATCTCGCCCAGTCCGCCAAGCGGCGTGATACGCACCGTCTCATCGCTGCGATTAGCGTCTTTAAGCGGGTGCAGGCGCTCCTCGTGGATCAGCTTATTTTCCGCGATCGCCTCTTCCATCGCCTTTTGCCACGGCTCGTTGCCCGTGAGGCTCTTTGGCATATTTGAGCGCTTTTTATGCTTTTTCTTTTTCTGCGAATCCGAAGAGTTTGTATCGTCTGAGGCGTTAGAATTTGCGCCTTTTGCGTTATTGCCGCTTGGCTTTGCACGACCGTCGCGGTTTAAATTTGAACCGCCCGCGCCGTTTTCGTTGCTTTTTGGATATGCACCGCCGAAATGCGCACCACTCGCGCCGTTTGAATGCACGGCGTTTGAACTGCCGCTTGACGAACCACCCGCAGAATTTGATCCCTTATGAGAGCCGTTTTTTGAACCCTTTGAACGAGCGGAATTTTGCCCGTTTTTCGCACCTTTATTTTTGCGAGAGCCATTTTCGTGCTCGCCGCCGAATTCCACATCGCCCGCAGAGCCTTCGCTTGCGATAGATTTTTTTAGATTTTCCTTGCGTTTTTTATAGCGATTGCTTTTTTTGAGTCGTTCGACGCCGTTTTCATTTCTGTTTTCTTCCATCTTTTGCCTTTAAATTTTTAAAAATTTCTAAAAAAAGGGTGGAATTTAACTCGTGCGCCCGAACTGTAGGCGGAATTTTCAAATTTAAAAAGATCTCTTCGGCTAAGCCTTTATCAAATTTTGCGCTTAAATTTTTAATAAGCGTCTTTCGCGGCGCGCTGAAAGATACGCGTAAAAAGCTTTTAAATTTCTCGTATTCATCGAGATTTTGGAAGCGGGCGCAACTTTTTACGCCGAGGCCGTCTGCGTTTATCTCGGTGCCTGGCTTAAAATTTTTGCCTTTTACGAGCCTGATTACCGATGAGGTCACCTTCGGCGCGGGCTCGAAGCAGCTGGGCTCAACGTCAAACAAAAGCTCGCAGCCGCCCGCAAGATCGGCCAGGATCGAAAGAGCGCTAAAATCGCTCTGCCCGGCTTTGGCGCAGAATTTTAAAGCGACCTCCTTTTGGATCATCACCAAAAATCCGCCGCATAGCTCATCGTCGATCGCCTGCAAAATCATCTTCGTAGCGACGTAGTAGGGCAAATTTGCGACCAAAAAATATTCGCCGCAGCCAAGACCCCGCTGCTGCCAAATCCGCAAAGCATCGCCCAAAACGAGCTTAAGCTCGCCGCTAGCGATCTGCTGCGCAAATTTAGCGCTTAAAATTTGATATAAATCTTCATCTATCTCGAAACTTTTTAATCTGTAAAATTCCAAAAGCTTACGAGTTAAATCACCTAAGCCAGCCCCGATCTCAACGACATTCTGTACATTCTCGGGAATCGCTTGGATGATCTTGCTTAAAACGGTTTCGTCCTTTAAAAAATTTTGCCCGAACTCTTTTTTCGCCCTAATCATCGCGAGAGTCTAGCCAAATTTTACTTATAAAGTCATTATGTTAAGTAAAATTTGGCTAAAATCATAAAAAATTTTATTCCGAAGGGCTACTTTGAATAGATTCGCAAAACGCATAATCCCATGCCTAGACGTCAAAGACGGACGAGTAGTAAAGGGCGTAAATTTCGTAGGTCTCGTGGATGCGGGCGATCCGGTGCAGGTCGCCAAACGCTACAACGAAGAGGGCGCGGATGAGCTGTGCTTCCTAGATATCACGGCGTCGCATCTGGGGCGCGATACGATCGTGGACGTCGTGGAACGGGTTGCGCGCGAGCTTTTTATCCCGCTGACCGTGGGCGGCGGCATCCGCACGATCGATGACATCTCTCGCCTGCTAAACGTCGGCTGCGATAAGATCAGTCTCAACTCCGCCGCGATAAAAAATCCGAATTTAATAGACGAAGCGGCGAATAAATTCGGCTCGCAGTGCGTCGTAGTCGCGATCGACGCGAAACGAAATTCTAGTGAAATTTCGCGTGGCGATTTATATGGCGAGGCGAGGAATTCAAACGGAGATTTACACGGCGGCATGCGAAATCCAGACACAAATTTAGGCGGTGAGGCGCGGAATTTTGGAGAGATCTCACGCGGCGCGCAGGATGAAATTTTAACTGGAAACTGCGAGTTTTGCGGCTATAGCGTGTTTATAAACGGCGGTAGGCTAGACACGGGCAAAGATGCGCTTGCTTGGGCGAAAGAAGCGCAGGAACGTGGTGCAGGCGAAATTTTACTCACGTCGATGGACTGCGACGGCGTTAAAAATGGATTTGAGTTAAATTTGACGCGGATTTTTAGCGCGCTTGATATCCCTGTGATCGCAAGCGGCGGTGCTGGTAAAATAGAGCACTTCAAAGACGCATTTTTAGCGGGTGCGGACGCATGCCTGGCGGCATCGATTTTTCACTTCAGAGAAATCGAAATCAAGGCACTAAAAGCGTATTTGCAAAAACAAAATATTGAAGTGAGACTGTAAATTTGGTCAGATTTATACCGCAGGGTTGAAACTTAGCCGCCAAAGCGACCAAATAATTAATTTTATTTCAGCCTTTATTATCTTGCAAGTTTTTTGCAAGCATCGTTTTTGCTTAGATAAAATTTCTTCGTTTTAGCTAAATTATAAGCTTTTTTTATGATACTTTTCCATCTTCTACCCGCCACCTGCACTACTACCATTATGGAAGATAAAGGTACAGCTCTCATAGATATTTACTCGATTTATTTTAATTTCATCCGATACTTTACGACGAAAAAATTTCAAAATTTAGCTTTAAATTTATCGTCATTTTGCTATGATTAGTGAAAAATAACGAAAGCGTGGATCCATAAATGATAATCTCTGCCGGACGAAATGAAATTTTTGATTTTGCCCTGCCTATGGGCGTGGGGCTAGTGGATATGAGTATAAATTTGACTAAATTTTTATGTGAAAATAGACAAAGCTTGCCGAGCGAAATCATTTTCGTGGGTTCTGCAGGGCTATACAAAGAGGGTGAAATTCTAAAAATTTATGAAAGCAGATCGGCTGCAAACTGCGAGATATCGGCGCTTTATGAACTTTCATACTCTCCAATTAACTATGAAATTTTAGCTAGGAATTCTACCAATGTTTCATATGAAACAATAACTAATAGCTCAACTTTTATCACGACCGATAAAAAATCCGCACTAAAATTCTTTGAGCGAGGTTATTTTTTAGAAAATATGGAATTTTTTGCGGTTCTCAAGGTAGCTCAAAAATTTCAAATTCCCGCTTACGGAATTTTTTGTGCGACGAATTTTTGTGATTCAACTGCTCACACGGATTTTTTAAAAAATCACGCCGCCGCAAAAGAAAATTTAACTAAATATCTAAAAACTAAGGCATTAATTTGAAAAACATCTTTGATTTTACGATGAAAGAGCTTGAAAATTTCGTCGAACCAAAATTTAGAGCCAAACAAATTTACGAATGGATTTACAAAAAGAATGTAGATGACTTTGCACTAATGCTAAATCTACCAAAAGAGATCCGTCAAGGTTTAGCTCAAAATTTTTATTTAGACCCGCTTAAATGTATCAGATCCGAAACAAGTAGCGATGGCAGTATCAAATACCTTTTCGCTCTCAAAGACGGCAAGACGATAGAAAGTGTCCTGCTACCGATGAAGGATGAGCTGCGAGATGAAAACGAAAAAATTATAAGACACGCGCGCTACTCAATCTGCGTAAGTTCGCAAGTGGGTTGCAAAATTGGCTGCAGCTTCTGTCTGACAGCAAAAGGTGGTTTCGTACGAAATTTAACTCCAGGCGAAATCGTGGCTCAAATTTGGCTCATCAAGAAAATGAACGCGATCCCGTACGAACGCCGCGTCAATGTCGTGTATATGGGGATGGGCGAACCGCTTAATAACCTAGACAACGTTGCCAAAGCCGTGCAAATTTTAAAAGAAAACGATGGACTCGCCATAGCGCCGCGTCGCCAAACGATAAGTACGAGCGGACTTTCTACGCAGATAAAAAAGCTTGGCGAAATGGATCTTGGCGTGCTACTCGCGATCTCACTGCATGCAGTGGATGACGAACTGCGTGAAAAACTAATGCCTATAAATCGTGCCTACAATATTGCATCGATCATGCAGGCGGTGCGCGAGTTCCCAATCGATCTGCGAAAACGCGTGATGTTTGAATATCTAATGATCGATGGGATAAATGACCGTTCAAGCGATGCCAAAACGCTAGTGAAGCTTCTGCACGGCATTCGCGCAAAAGTAAATCTGATCTATTTTAATCCGCACGAAGGCTCGAGCTTTGGCAGACCAAGCCCCGAAAATATGGTAAAATTTCAGGACTATCTATGCGCACACGGCATTACTTGCACGATCCGGCAGAGCAAGGGGCTAGATATCAGTGCGGCGTGCGGACAGCTCAAGCAAAGAAACGAGCAAGGTAAAATTCCGGCTCAAAGTGGTATCAGTGCCGATAAAATTTCGAACAAGTAGAGGAAAAATTCGGCGATTATTTTCAGACCGTAAGGCAGATCGGCAAAAAATTTATAAAGGAGCAGCAATGGACGCGCAAAAAATAATGGATGAGATCGGCGTTTTCTTAGACAGATCGCTGCTTAAAAAATCCAAGATTACAAAGGCGGAAATTATCCGCGAATTCCTTCTTATCTACCCTTAATATTTCAAATTTTCATAGAAATTAACAATTACAATCCAAGTCTCATGCCAATATCTTGCGATATTTCTATTGTTTGTTTTTGTTCTATGCTACGGTCTATGCCCAAACCAAGTACCCTCTTGCAATATTCCACAAAAGAAGCAACTACCGTTTTGCTCCCTATGCTTGCTATCAATGCCGAGCTTTCTAAATTAACAGAGCTTCCCGCCCCGTCCTTTTGCTTAAATATAAAATTGGCGTATTCGTCAAATTCTCTTTTAAATATTCCATATTCTTTATTGCATTTTTTAAAAGAATCAACATCGGATTTAAAATCTTTTATACTACCGCCCAACTTATCTTGAAACATCCAATATTTATGCGCTCTGAGCTCAAATTTACCGTAATCTTCGCTGCCGAAAATAAAAATATATGAAACCCACCGTCTAGCTAAGCTGAATTACGTGCTTTTATAGCTGTAACGCTTTTTCCCAATATAGCTATCGAAAAATAAAATCGTCTTAAAATTTTCAAATAACTATAGATGAGAAATTAATAATTAACGCCGTTGTAACCACAAAATTTTATAAAAACCGGCAAAAGCAAAATTCTGGTCATAAAAATAATCGCCGCCACCTCAAAATTTTATTGAGTTACTTAAATTTTACCGATTTCGCAAGATTATAAAACTCTCTTGCGGCGTCAAATTCGGTTTTTATCTCGTATCGTTCGCCACTCAGTTCAAAGCAAATCGCATTCGCGTGCAGTAACAATCTCGGCGCCCCTGTCGTCCTGATCCGCTCCGTCTCATCCATCTTTTTATCCAATATCCGCTCCACTTGCTCTCGCGAAAGCCCATACAGCGGCTCTCCCAGTATCGGCGCGCCCGCGGCAAATAGATGCAGCCTGATCTGATGCTGCCTACCCGTCAGCGGATAGCACTCGATCAGGCTAGCGTCCATGTCCGAGAAATATCGTAGCGGGCGTATCAGCGTGATCGCCTCCTTGCCGTCGCGCGATATTTTCATACGAATTTTAAGATCGGCAAACTCGTCGCTAGGAGCAATCGGAGCATCGATCACAAATCCCTCAAAATCCTTTAAAAATTTCAGTTTTTCGCTAAATTTTGCGTATTTTGTAGGCTCGAATTTTTTCAAATTTACGTAGCCCGTAGAAGTAGCCGGCAAAGATTTAGCCACAGATAAGGCATCAAATTCAGATCCGCTGCCAACATCGCCAGTGGGAGCGCCAGATTTAAATTTAGCCTGCGCGCCGCCAGATAGAGTGCTGCACCATAATCCCCTACTCGCACCATTGGACAAGATATTAAATCCAAATTTATCGCCTGCTCCTTTTAGAGCTAGTGTATCGCGCAGATCCGATACGTTATCTGGTAAACTCACAGCATCGTCCGCAAATTTTGATCCGCAAATTTCATCAAAGCCTAGAGCATAGCAATTCTCTATCTCACCATTGCAAGCAACACTTTGCAAATCCCCTCGCAAGCCCTCTCTCAAATCCCCTCGTACGAGCGCTAGATAGCTTTTCATCACTCTACGCTGTTCGAAGCACTCTTTAAGCTCGCGCGCCGCGTCTTTATCCTTAGCGACGATCAAAACGCCGCTGGTTTCGAGATCGAGCCTGTGCGCCACGCACGCGTCCTGCCCGTATAGCGACCAGATCTCGTCATACATATTATAAGGCGAGTTACGTCCACTTGGATGGCTAAGAATTCCGCTTGGTTTGTCAAATGCCGCAAACGCATCGCACTCAAAGATCGGCTTCAGTCCGCGCGGCTCGCATTTGTAATCGATCAAAAAAATTTCTCCGTGCGCGACGGAGTTTTTATGCAAATTCCGATCCTCTGCATCGGTTAAGCGATGCTTGTCACAGATGCGCTGCGCGGATTTCATATCGTATCCGAGGCTAAGCAGAATTTCGTAAATTTTGCGTCCCTCAAAGCTTCCCAAGCTTCTTTTCTCATAACCCATATTAAACTTTCAGCCCCATTTTTATATAATTTTTACCATCATTATACAAGAAATTCTAACCGAAAGGCTACTAAAATGGTCGAAAGATACGCAAGAAAAGAGATGTCTGAAAAATGGAGCTTGCAAGCCAAATACGACGCGTGGCTAAAAGTCGAACTTGCGGCGGTTAAGGCGTGGAATAAACTAGGTCTAATAAGCGACTGCGATAAAGATAAAATTCTACAAAACGCAAGCTTTAAGATCGAGCGGATAGATGAGATCGAAAAGACGACCAAGCACGACGTCATCGCGTTTCTAACGAGCGTGAGTGAGAGCCTTGGGCAGGAGAGCCGCTTCGTGCATTACGGCATGACTAGTAGTGACTGCATCGATACTGCCGTCGCGCTACAAATCAAAGAAAGCATGGAGCTCATCATTGAGGATGTGCAAAATTTAAAAGCCGCGATAAAATCTCAAGCCATGAAGCATAAAATGACGCTGATGGTCGGGCGCAGCCACGGTATCCACGGCGAGCCGATCACTTTCGGGCTCGTGCTTGCGGTCTGGTATGATGAGATAAATCGCGCGCTAGAGCTTTTACAACATGCAAAAAGCGTCATCAGCTACGGTAAAATAAGCGGTGCGATGGGAAATTTCGCCCACGCTCCACTAGAGCTGGAAGAGCTAGTGTGTGAATATTTGGGGTTAAAGCCCGCCCCCGCGTCCAATCAAGTCATCCAGCGCGATCGCTACGCACAGGTAATGAGCGCACTTGCGATCTTAGCTTCCAGCTGCGAAAAGATCGCCATCGCAATCCGCCACTATCAACGCACCGAGGTTTATGAGGCAGAGGAATTTTTTAGCCCAGGTCAAAAGGGCAGCTCTGCGATGCCACACAAACGAAATCCTGTGCTTAGCGAAAACGTAACGGGACTATGCCGTATGATCCGCAGCTTCGCAATACCCGCGATGGAGGATGTAGCGCTATGGCACGAACGCGACATCAGCCATAGCTCGGTCGAGCGATTTATCCTCCCTGATGGCTTTATAACTGCTGATTTTATGCTAAATCGCTTGACGAGCTTGATCGAAAAACTGCTCGTATATCCCGAAAATATGATGAGAAATCTAAATTTAACCGGTGGGCTCGTGTTTTCGCAGCGCGTACTGCTAGAGCTGCCTAAACGAGGAGTTAGCAGAGAGGATGCTTATAAAATCGTGCAGCGTAATGCGATGAAGGTCTGGGCGGATCTGCAAGAGGGCAAAAAAGCTATAGATGAGCAAGGGCATAGCCTATTTTTGCAAAATCTGCTAGCAGATACAAAGCTACGAGAAAAGCTAAGCGAAAGCGAGATCAAAGAGTGCTTTGACTACGGATATTACACCAAAAACGTGGACGCGATTTTCGCTAGGGTTTTTGGCAAATAGCAGACACGTGGCTTGCTATTTTAAAGCTCCGAACGGGCCTACAAAATATAGCGAAGTGGCTAGAAATTTATGTTTGCGCCGAAGCACTTTAAAAACAGCGATTGAAATTTTAAAATTTTGATAAAGATAAAATTTTAGTAAAAGCGTAGCGCTTGCGGATTAATCTAGCATCTAAATCCGCACGACAGGCATCCGCCACTTTTACCGCGAATTTTTCTACGGTTGCAACTAACCTTAAAATCGTAAAAATTTAATGCTTTAAAACGGTAAAATTCTTAGGTGTAGTAGTTTTAGAATTTTACCGCAAAATTTAAGTGCTAATCCCGAAGATGTAAATGCGAGATTTCCATAAAGCAAAATAGCATTTTCTGTGTCGTACTCGAACTAGGGGTCGTGAGATATCCGAAACAATTATGAAACAAATTTAAAGTGGCAAATGGGGACATTGATAAAATTCCGCTTTTTCAACTTGAGATTTTAACGATTCTTAGAAAAAAGCGGATTGAGTAAAATTTCATGAATTCCATCAATTTAAGTGCTTACCAGATAGCACTAAAAATAGGAAATTAAGCTTGTGTAATGATATTTTTAAAAATTTTAAAATTTTATACGCGTAAGCGGGTAAAATTTGATGTCTAGTACCGGCAGCACCCTTGATTATCATATAATTACGTCTGAATTGCTAGCAAATTTCGGATTAAACAATCCTGCGATTTGACGTCTAATAATTATTTGGAATTTAAAATGGATGGAGCGGGAGTTCGTTCGCCCCATCCTGCGCTAGCACGTTAGAATTTTTAAAATTTAAAGTTATACCCCAGATAAATTCCATGGTTGGTCTCATATACCTTGTCTACGCCTTCTCCAAGCTTACTAGCCTTGTATCTCGTGTAGTCCGCTTTGTAGCCAAACTCGATCTCGTTATGCTCGTCAAAGCTATATAGCCCGCCCAGTCTTGCGCCGATTGCCCAGCCAGGCAGAGTCTTTGAAAGCGAATCGCTGCTTCCGTTAGATTCGTCATACGAATAAATTTTATATTTCAAAAATGAAACTCCTGTATAAGCGCCTGCTACGAGTTTAAAGCCGTTTGTAATCTCAGGCGTAAAATCCCCGCCTACGAGCAAGCTATGCTTATTCCACTCGTGTTTAAATATGATGTCCTCCTCGTCAGTGCCAGTTTTCGAAGCTTTGAAATCATACAAGTACTCGCCGTACGCCCTAGCTATACCAAAATCATAGCCGCCTTTAAAGCCGAGCGCAGCCTGCCCCTTATTATCTTTATTCGTGCCAGAATCTTCCTCGTCAGACCATTTAGTAGTGATGCTGGATTTAAAAGAATAATCTCCTTCTAACCCTAAAAATATCCCCTCGCCGAAGCTTGAGCTTGCGCACACCGCAGCGGCAAACGCCGCGATTAAAATTTTGTTTTTCACATTTTCTCCTTACAATTTATAATTTCGGGCTTTCCACCGCCGCCGCTTTTGCCATTTTACCGCTTGCTATCTTTAAGTATTTTCCGCCAAGCTCGCTTACAAGCGCATTTAAAATTTGCCGATTATAATATCCTTTTTTTGAAATTTCGATGAATTTCGCGACAAGACTTGGAATTTTATCTCACTCGCATTGGATAAAATTTTATCTCGCTTACTAAGGACAGAATTCTATCTTGATTGCCAGCACGGAATTCGACGAAATTCTACGCCGCCTCCCCTTGAGCAGTTAACAAATTTAATCTCGGGTGTCATTAAAAAATAATCTGTGATGAAATTTAAAGCGCTTACTTAGTTGTTCGTTTTTATGTATAATTTAAAATTTACACACGAGATAAGTACCATGTTACCGATAGTAACTGCACTTTTAAAAATTTAAGACGATTTGATCTGGAATTTATAAAATTCCCGCCTCATTTTTGTATCATAAGCCAAATCCAAAAAAGGAGTATCTATGGAAGAACACAAAGTGGAGTTACGCAACTCCCGCTTACAAGGACCACTGGACTCAGACGTAGACGAGCTGGGTTTAGACAGGCTCACCGACACCGTGCCGTTTCCTAAGCGCGGCGTCATCATTATGGCGATTGCCGCTGCAGTGGGCTTTGCGCTATATGCCGCGTTACCATTTGAGCCCAATGTCAAAAAAGGCCTTGCGTTACTTGCTTTTATCGCGATTATGTGGCTTACAGAGGCCGTGCATATCACGGTAACCGCGCTTATGGTGCCGGTGCTTGCGGTAGCTATCGGACTTGGCAAATTCGCTAAAGATGGCACTTTCACGGCTGCCACCATCAAAAGCACGCTTGCAAATTTTGCAAACCCTACGATCTTTACCTTTTTCGGCGGTTTTGCTCTGGCAACGGCTCTGCATATGCAAAAGCTCGATAAAAAGATCGCGATGTGGCTAATCGCCCGCGCAGGCGGTCGCTTGGGCGTGGCTGCGATTTTAATCTGCCTTGCTACGGCGATCCTTTCAATGTGGGTTTCAAACACCGCAACTGCTGCTATGATGCTTCCAATCGCGCTTGGAATTTGCGCCAACATGGACGAGAGCAAAGATCGCGGCACGCTCGTGTTTTTGCTTTTAGGCATCGCGTATTCTGCAAGCATCGGAGGTCTGGGCACGCTCGTGGGATCTCCGCCAAATTTAATCGTGGCTCAAGCCTTGTACTACAGCTTCGCGGACTGGATGAAGGTAGGTTTGCCGCTAATGTGCGTGATGCTGCCAATAATGCTTGTGGTGCTTTATATAATTTTCAAGCCAAATTTAAGCCATAAAATAGAGATGGATCTGGAGCATATCCCTTGGACGCGCGAGCGCATTATTACGATCGTCGTATTTGCTCTAACGGCGCTTGGTTGGATATTTTCGAAACAAATTTCAGCCCTTGTGGGCTTTAAAGTGGATGATGCTTACGTCGCCATCTGCTCGGCAGTCGTAATCGTCATACTAGGGCTTGCTAAATGGCACGACATCGCCGAAAACACCGAGTGGGGCGTGCTGTTGCTTTTCGGCGGTGGACTTACGCTAAGTGCGGTTTTAGGCGATTCCGGAGCTTCTAAGGTGCTTGGCGATCTAGTCGCGCACACTTTCGGCGGAGCGCCTACTTACATCGTACTTTTGGTAACAGCAGTTTTCATCATCTGCCTTACGGAATTTACAAGCAATACCGCCTCTGCTGCGCTTTTAGTGCCCGTATTTGCGGGTGTAGCGGCTCAGATGGGACTACCGAAAGAAACTCTTACGATCATCATCGGCGTGGGCGCGAGCTGCGCTTTCGTAATGCCGGTAGCGACGCCGCCAAATGCTTTGGTTTTCGGTACGGGACGCATCCGACAAATAGAGATGGTACGAAGCGGCGGAATTTTAGCGATATTTTCCGCGATTTTAGTTTCCGGCTACGCGTATATTTTTTACTCGTAAAATTACGTTAAAAATTTTATAGTCCGGGTATCTGCTCGGACTAAATATATTTATAAGATATATTTTTAAACTCCTAAATTTTCGGAATTTTTATAAAAAAATTCTGATTTAATACTATTTTAATCAGTTATCTGTATAATACGCATATTTTATGGAAAGAAGAATTTATGGATTTTGATTTTATAGCTAAATTTAGCCCGATGTTCGTAAAGGCGGGTGTTTTAACGCTGAAGCTCGCATTTTACGGAATTTTACTATCCATCATCATCGGTTTTATCTGCACGCTGATAAAATATAAAAGATTGCCGTTGTTAAGCCCACTTGTGAGCGCATATATCGAGCTGTCGCGCAACACTCCGCTTTTAATTCAGCTATTTTTTCTATACTACGGTCTGCCGAAGCTGGGCGTTCAAATTTCTGGCTTTACCTGCGCGATCGTAGGTCTTGCGTTTTTAGGCGGAAGCTATATGAGCGAGAGCTTTAGGCTCGGTTTTGAGGCGATAAAAAAATCCCAGATTGAAAGCGCTATGAGCCTGGGGCTAAGCGAAGCGCAGATAGTCTTTTACGTCGTGCTGCCGCGCGCCTTTGCGATCGCCCTGCCCTCCATCAGCGCAAACATAATCTTTCTGCTTAAAGAAACTTCGATCGTTAGCATCGTAGCGCTTGCCGATCTCGTTTATGCCGCAAAGGACGTGATCGGGCTGTATTATAAGACGAACGAGGCGCTATTTATGCTAAGCGTTTCGTATCTGATCATAATCCTGCCGCTTTCGCTAGCGCTTACGCTGCTTGAAAAGCGCCTTGCGTATATGAGAGGCTAGCGATGGAACTCTTAAGCGGCGAAAATTTAATCAGGCTTCTTGGCGGGCTTGGGATCACGCTGCAAATCGCGCTCATCTCGATCGCGGTTTCGCTCGCTCTAGGCTTGGTGCTTGGAATTTTAATGGCCTCTGGGCGCAGAGCCTTATACATCCCGCTTAAAATTTGCCTGGAGATCGTGCGCATCATGCCGCCCATCGTTTGGCTATTCATCGTATATTTTGGCGCGAGCAAGGCATTTGGCATCCACATCTCAAATATCGCGGCTTCGATCATCGTCTTTAGTATCTGGGGCGTTTTTGAGATGATGGATCTGGTGCGCGGCGCCGTGCTTAGCATCCCTAAGCATCAGTTTGAAAGCGCCGAAGCGCTCGCATTTAGCAGATCTCAAATTTATCTCTACGTCATCCTGCCTCTTGCGATGAGACGCCTGGTGCCCGCAACGATAAATTTATTCAGCAGGATGATAAAAACAACCTCGATCGCCGTACTAATCGGCGTCATCGAGCTCGTCAAAGTAGGCCAGCAGATCATCGAAGTGAATGTCTTCCGCGACAATTACGCGCCGCTAATCATCTACGGAGCGATATTTTTCGTATATTTTTTGATCTGCTATCCGATCTCGGCGCTTTCGAAAAAACTAGAAAACAGGTGGAGCTGATGGGAATTTTAGAACTTCATAAAATCAATAAATTTTACGGCGAGCTGCACGCGCTAAAAGACGTCAGTCTTAGCGTCGCGCAGGGCGAAGTCGTGGTAATCCTAGGCCCTAGCGGCTGCGGTAAAAGCACCCTACTTCGCACGATAAACGGGTTAGAGCCGGTACAAAGCGGAAATTTTATAATAGAGGGCGAGCGGATCGATCAAAATTTCAAAGAGTGGCGCAGGATCAGACAAAAGATCGGTATGGTCTTTCAAAGCTACGAGCTCTTCGACCACTTAAATGTGCTACATAATATAATCCTAGGTCCCGTGAAAGTCCAAGGCGTACCACGCGAGCAAGCTGTAGAGCTAGCCAGGCATTGGCTCAAAATCGTAGGACTAGAAAATAAAGAGCGAGCCTACCCCAAAGAGCTTAGTGGCGGGCAGAAGCAGCGTATCGCAATCGTACGAAGCCTGGTGATGAAGCCCAAGATCATGCTTTTTGACGAGGTTACCGCAGCACTTGATCCCGAGATCGTGCGCGAGGTGCTCGATGTAATGCTAAATCTCGCCAAAGAGGGGCAGACGATGCTAATCGTAACGCACGAGATGGGCTTTGCACGCGCTGTAGCCGATCGCATAGTTTTTATGGACGAGGGAAGCATCGTGGAGATTAACAAACCGGAGGCGTTCTTTACCGCTCCAAAGAGCGAGCGCGCGAAGAAATTTCTAAATATGTTCGAATTTAAAAAATAAATTTTAATAAAGGAGAAAAGATGAAAAAAACGCTAAGCACGCTTTTTATCTTAGGTGCGTTATTTTTCGCAGGTTGCAACGACGAGGGCAAAGGCTCTTCAAATTCCGCGCAAGGTTCCGCCGCGCCGCAAAGTTATATCGACGGGATTAAAAAGCGCGGCGTAGTAAGGATCGCGGTTTTCGGCGACAAGCCACCGTTTGGCTACATCGATGAGGCGGGCAAAAACGCGGGATATGACGTGTATTTTGCAAAACGTATCGCAAAGGAGCTCTTAGGCGATGAGAGCAAGGTGCAGTTCGTGCTCGTAGAGGCCGCCAATCGCGCGGAATTTTTGGCGTCGGATAAGGTCGATATCACGCTTGCAAATTTTACCGTCACACCGGAGCGTAAAGAGGTCGTGGATTTCGCACTGCCGTATATGAAGGTAGCCCTCGGCGTCGCGAGCAAGGACGGCGATATCACCGACGTTTCGCAGCTTAAGGACAAAACGCTTTTAATCAACAAAGGCACAACCGCAGATCTGTATTTTACGAAAAACCATCCCGAGATCAAGCTTTTAAAATTTGACCAAAATACCGAGACTTTCGGTGCGATGCTGGATGGCAGGGGCGATGCGATCGCGCATGATAATACGCTTTTGTTCGCGTGGACTAAGTCAAACCCTGGCTTTAAGGTAGGTATCCGCTCGCTGGGCGATCAGGACGTCATCGCGCCTGCGGTCAAAAAGGGCAACGACGAGCTTCGCAAATGGCTTGACGATCTAATCGTAAAGCTCGAGGATGAGAAATTTTTCCACGCCGACTACGATGCGACGCTAGCGCCGGTATACGGCGACGACATCAAGGCTGACGACGTCGTAATCGAGGGCGGGAAGTTATAAATTTAGATTCGCCGTCTAGCTTAGCGGAGCGATTTTACTAAGCCCCGCAAGCTCGCAGCGACGAGGCGTTGTAGCTTTACAGAAACGGCGCCTATAAACGCGCCCATAGGCGGCGAGTGCTTTTATAAGCTAGCTAAATTTATCGATCTAGCAGCAAAGTTTTGCTTCCGCACGACAAAATTTAGCCGAGCCAAAATGCAAGCTTAGCGCGGGTCGTCGCGGCAAAATTTAAGTCGCGCACGGCGGCATAAAATTTCAAGCAATAGTAAAATTCCAACGCAAACTGCTCGTGCGATAAAAATTTTGCCGTGCAAGCGATGATAAATCGCAAGCGCCTGCTCGTTAAACGGAGCGGGAATTTAAAAATTTATCGGCTCATGCAGCCTGCAAAATCTTATACGAACGCCTCCCGCGTGCGTTCTATCTTTCGATTGGCTCGCGCGAAGGAGCGATCACATGTCCACCTAAACGCACAATCCGCGCAACGCATCCATTTCCACGCTCAGCTATACAGCGCATCTGTGCCGCTAAACCTACGATCCCGCGCACTTTGTCTGCATATCTGTGTGTCGCCGGAGCCGTATGCAGCCCGCCGCCTCCGCCATACTCCACCGCGCCGCCGCCCGCCTCATTCGCTCCAAATTTTGCGGTTCAAATTTAGCTCGCTCACGATACTCACAAGCGCACCGATCTCATCTACGTAAAGCGCTATCGTGGCATCCTGCTTTAGCGAGCAGTCGATTCTAGGCTCGAAATTATCGCGCCAGGTCTCGATCGCCACGTAAATTTTATCCTCCCTTAGCACCGCGTTTATCTGCGAGCCCAGTCTTAGATAAACCTCCGTCAGTCGCTGCATCAAAAGCGGCGTTAGGGCGTATCTCGCGCCTACCTGATCGGTCGTATAGACGTCGAAAAACTCCTCAAATTTCACGTCGTCCATATTCGCTCGCTGCCCGTATTTGCGCAGATTTCGCGAGTTTTTGTGGCACACCCGCACCTCGCAGTTAAGCCTTTTGTGAAAATCCGCGACGAAAAGCACTCCGTGGAATTTTACGTCGGTGCGAGTGCCGTTTTTGGTGCGCACCTTTTCGGCGGCATAAAAGTCGCTAAATCTAACGCGCACGCCCTGCACTTCCCCGCTCATCATATCCTCGCTCGATTGCTCGTTTATGTAGCAGTCGTAAATTTCAAAAAACTTGTCCGTCCCCAGCCCGTCACTTTCATCGTAGCTAAGTCCGAAGCTTTTTGCGATGCTCGCGACGATCCTGCTTTTAAAATTTGATCTGAAATTCCGTCTTTTACTCGCCGTCAAAAGAGCGCTCACGACGCCGTAAACGGAGATGCCGAAAAATACGCCGGCCGCCGCTTCGTCCCAAAAGCGCGCCACCAGCGCGCCCACGCCGGTCCCTACGGCAGCGGCGATTAGACCGGCCTTTTTCACCGCTTTTTGCAGCGCCGCGCGCTCATCCTCTAGGCTCTGTAGATCGGCTAGAAAGTTAAATTTTGACCCGACTACTCCGTCTTTTTCGCTCCCGCCCTCTTCTTCGGCGGCTTTGGGCTCAAACCTCCCGTAAATAGCGCTCATGCGGCTATTGCTGTCTTTAAAGCCTCTACCCTCGCCCGCTTCGGCTTTTAATACCTGCCTCTCTTTCGCATCAGCGCTTAAAATTTGACCATCTTGCGCCGCGCCCTGCCCTAATGCGTCCGTATCTTGCGCTGTATCAAAGCCGCTAAATTTATCAAAATTTGCGCGCTGCGCGTCACCGTTTTTGCTAGAGCTCAAGCTGCAAAATAGACGGTAAAGCAGTCCGTTTAAAACCGGGAAGATGATGAAAAGCGCGACTATGAGCCAATTCGTATCAAATGAGACAGGCTCCGCCCTCGTGTTTAAAAACAGGTAAAACCCGACTAGCAGCAGGGTTATCAAAAATGAGACGAGCTTGCTAATGCGCGCGAACTTTTCGCGCCGTTTTTCAAGTAGGTAAAGCTCCTGTAGATCGCCGTTTCTATCCATAATCCGCCTTTTGTAACGCATTTAACCGCCGGTTTATTTGTCGCGCGTAATTTAAACGTTCGCGCGCCGCCTGATCGCCGCTAAATTTAGCGTAAAGCTTGCGCCCTGTCGCAAAATTTTAAAATTTAATCCGCCGCTTTAAATTTGGCCGCCATAAAATTTTAAATTTCGTCTTTACCGCGCCGTAGTTCGTTTAATGCAGGCAAATCTTTAGCACCTCTTTCAGCCGTCCTAGCCCGTCTTTTAGCAGCGCCCTAGAGGTCGCGATATTTAGGCGCAAAAATTTCTCGCCGCCCTTGCCGTATTGCGCGCCGCAGGAGAGATACAGCCCTGTTTTTTCGCGGATGAAGCGCGCAAGCTCCGCGCTATCCTGCGTGTAAGCGCCCGCATCAAGCCACATCAGATAGGTCGCGTCTTGCGGCACGACGCGCACCTGCGGAAGCTCACGCGCGATAAATTCCGTCGCGAATTTACGATTTTCGCTGAGGTATTCGCGCAGAGCATCCAGCCACGCCGCACCCTTCGTAAATGCGGCGATAGCGCCCTGGACGCCGAAAAAATTCGGCTCGGCGATGTCGTCGGAATTTAGCGCCTTTGAAATTTTATGACGCAAGCGCTTATCCGCGGCAAAAACTGCCGCGCTTTGCAGCCCTGCGATGTTAAACGCCTTGGTTGGCGCGATTATGCTGGCCGAGATCCTCTCGCAAATTTTACTTGCCGCAGCAAATGGCGTGTAACGCACGCCCGGCTCGGTCAGATCGCAATGCACCTCATCGCTAAGCACCGTCACGCCGTGCTTCTCGCACAGTTCGCCGATACGGGCGAGATCGTCCCTGCTAAAGGTGCGGCCGACCGGATTGTGAGGGTTGCAAAGGATAAAAAGCGTCGTCTGTGGATCGGCGAGCTTAGCCTGTAGATCCTCCCAATCGATGCTATAATCACCGTTAGCGTAGGCAAGCTCGTTTTCTATCGACACGCGGGCGGCATTTTTGATGCAGTAGTAAAAGCAGTTATAAACGGGGCTCATCAGCAGCACGTTTTCGGCGGGCGAGGTGAGCTTACGGATGATCGAATCGATCGCAGGCAGCGTGCCGCCGGCATAGATCAGCCACTCCTTTTGGATTTCATAATCGTGGCGCGCGAGCCACCAGCCTTGATACGCGCTACGCCACTCATCATCGATAATCGAATAGCCCAAAACCCGCTCATTTAGCCGCTTTTGCAGAGCCTCGATGATCTCGGGCGCTACGGCAAAGTCCATATCCGCGACCCACATCGGAAGCTCGTTCTCGCCTACGTCCCATTTAAGCGACTTCGTGCCGCGGCGGTTTGGCAGAGTGTCGAAGTCGTATTTCTCCTTGCCACTTATAAAATCAAAAAGTCCCATCTTACGCCCTTAATTCAGTAATGATTTCAGTTTTAGACGCGTCCGTTGCGCCGTCTAGGATCAGTTCGCCGATGCTTACCGCGCGAATTAGCCCGCTGCTTGGATTTTTGACGCTATCGATTGCGCCTTTTACCTCGGCACGGACGTCGCTGTATTCAAACGCTAGCGTCGTATTTATAAGCTCGCAGTCTTGCAAGAGTAAATTTTGCATATAGCAAAAGCCCTGCAGGCTCTCTATCTTGCAGTTTCGCAGCTTTACGTTTTTAGAATTCCAGCCGAAGTATTCGCCCGCGATGAAGCAGTCCTCGATGAGGATATTTTCGCAGTTCCAAAACGCGTCCTTGGATAGGAGTTTGGAGTTTTTGATCGTTACGTTTCTACAGCCGTCAAAGCAGTAATCCCCGAAGAGCGATAGATTTTCGATGCTTAAGTTTTCGCAATCAAGCCCAAAATACGCGCCCTTTGCGGTAACGTTTTTAAGCGACACGTCGCTGCAGTGCCACAAGGTCTCTTGCGCATCATGAAATTCTACGTTTTGCAGCGCGGCATCTTTTACGCGGCGAAGCCCCTTGGGCGCGCCGTAGAGGCAGTCTTTTAGCACTACGCCGCGGCTATACCAGATCCCTGCGCGCGCGACCTCGTCGAATAAGCAGTCCTGCGCGCGGATATTTTCGGCGTACCAAAACGGATATTTCCACTCAAATTTACAGTTTTGCGCGACGATATTTGCGCTGTGTTTTAGCGGCGACTCGCCCTCGCCGAAGACGGAATTTTCGATCCGCAGATCCTTTGCGCAAAATAGCGCGCGCTCGCCGCTAAAGTGCTTTTGTCTTAATATTTGCATGGCTTTCCTTAGATTTAAAATTTGTTTCAGATTATACAAGGAATTTCAAAATTCCGCATAGGTTAGGCGTATGAAACGCAAGCGAATTTTAAAAATTTTAAAATTTAAAGGCGGCGAGGGGCTAAATTTGATGTGCTGCGGTAGCGGTTACGAAACATATGCGGCGAATGTACGGTAAATCGCAGGGATTTTTATAATGACGTGCTTGCAAACGCCCATGAAGCGCGCCCAGGTCGTTACGGCGAGCCGCACAGGCACCCGTATCTGCCCGCGACGTGCGTCGCTCGAAAGATACATAAAATTTATCGCGAGCGACGCTTTAGAATTTATAAAATTTTTTTCGAGCAACGTGTAAATTTTAGCAGACGTCTCAAAAAAGCGTAAATTTTCCCCGCGCACAAACGGGGCGCGTCTAATGCTCGTGGTGATGCAAGTGGATGTCTTCGCCGCGGTCTCGATCCGTAGCACGCTTTCGCAGATCAAAATACACAAAAAGCCCACTAGGCTCGCCATCCTCGTAAATTTCAAGCTTGTAGCGCATTACGGCATGCGTGCACACTGCAACGTCAAGCATCGCTTCATAGCCGTCTGCGCTGCGCTTTAGCGGGAATTCCGCATTGCCCATATTCATACTCACGCCCGAAATTTTAACGCTCGGATTTTTCAGCTCACGCGAAATTCCGCTTATTTTTAGCTCGTTTGCTCCCGCTTCGATCGGATGGCGCGCCACGCTAAAGAGCGCCTTCTGCCCGCCAGCGTTAGTCTCGCAGTCCTGTGCGGCTAGATTGCAACCCAGACGCGTCCTTATGTCCTTAAATAATGCATCGCTATCATCCGCACCAAATCCTAAAGTAGCAGCTAAAATCAAGCTAAAACGTAGAGCCTTTATCATTATGTTCCTTTGTAAATGAAATTTGTGCGCAATTTTAGCAGAAAATTCCGCACCTATTAAAAATATTTATTAAAATTTTAGCTAAAATAACGATATCTTCTACGAAAGGATGAAAAATGGCTGAGTTTTTAATCAAAGACGCCAAAGACGGCTGCAAATTCGATCTACTTTATGACGGACACGTGCTATGTACCTCCGAGGTTTACACGAGCAAGGCCGCTTGCAAAAACGGCATCGAAAGCGTCGCAAAAAACGCCGCACTAAATAAGATCGAGGATCAAATCGCGGGCGGAGAAAAGCTAAACAATCCAAAATTTGAGCTTTACACCGATAAAGCAGACAAGGTTCGCTTTCGCCTAACGGCCAGCAACGGACAGATCATCGCCGTTAGCAAAGATTTTGAAGCCAAAGCGGACGCTCTAAAAGTAATAGAGCTTATCGTAAAACAGGCTCCGAAAGCCAAGATCAAGGAGGCGTAAATGGACATAAACGGACTTGTAAATATGGTCTCTGCGCTCAAAAGCGACGATAAAAATTTAAGAGAATTTCAAAGCGGTCCGGTCGCTTTTATCGAAAAATTTTTAGGCGTGGACCTGCCCGACGATCAGATAAATGCGATAATTGCGGGCATCAGCTCAAATTTTTTAAGCAAAAACGAAAGCGGCGGATCTAGCTCGCTAGGCTCGATGCTGGGCGGACTTTTGGGCGGCGGCGAGGACGTGCAAGCAAACACTGTCGATAGCAAAGGCGTGGATTTTAGCGCGCTGATCGGCAAAATCGCAAGCGCCAAGCTCGACCTTAACGGCGATGGCAAAATCGATATCAACGACGCAAGTAGCTTTTTGGGCGATCTTTTAGGAGGCGGCGCAAACGGCGAAGACAAGGGGTTAAATTTAGGCAGCCTGCTAAAAACGTTTAAAATTTAAACTAGGCTAAATTTAAAATACAGGCCGGATTTTAACGCGGCGATGTTTAAATTCGCGCGCGCTATTTTAATCCGCGCCTGCGCACTACAGCGCTCGCGTGAAGAATTTAAATTTATACTGCATTGCGCGCGAGGTCTTGAGCTTAGGCAAAACGAGCTTAAATTTAGAGCAAGACGGCGTTTAAATTTAAGCCGCTTCTTTGTAGCATTTTATTTATGCTGCCTCTGCAGAGCGCTCTGCTCTGCTCTTTTGATCGTCCATATTGAGCCAAAATAACCACAAACTCTGCTTTAAATTTTGTCTTTGCTCTTTAACGTCCGCTTTAAATTTAGTCGCTCTTTGGCTCGGTTTTATTTTGCTACCCATTCAAATTCCCACATAGCGCGCCATAGCATGCCATTAAATTTTAAAAACGGCTATAAATTAAGCGCGAAAGAGTTCGCCTAAAAAGGATATATTTTATTTCTATTTACTGTTTAGGTAGTATAATCGTCTTTGTCCGACAAGATAAAACCTCCTTTTTGTATGAAGCCCGAGTTTAAAAGCTCGGGCTTTTTTTATGCCCGAAATTCTGCTATAATCCCGCCAAAAACTGCAAGGAATTTTATGCTTACACATATCGACGAAAACAATATGCCACGCATGGTAGATGTCGGCGCCAAGGATGATAGCGAGCGCGTAGCCACCGCTAGCGGCATCATACGAATGAGCGCGGAGGCTTTTGCCGCCGTCAAGCAAAACACGGCCAAAAAAGGCCCCGTGCTTCAAACTGCCGTCGTTGCCGCGATAATGGGCGCTAAAAAGACGAGCGAACTCATACCCATGACCCATCCGCTTACGATTACTTCGATTAAAACCGATATTGAGGAGCTTGCGAGCGAGTGCGCATTTAAGCTTTTCGTAACTGTAAAAATCACGGGCAAAACGGGCGTCGAGATGGAAGCGCTAACGGGCGTGAGCGTGGGGCTACTGACGATTTATGATATGCTAAAAGCGATAGATAAATCGATGCAGATTACCGACATCGTGCTGCAACGCAAAGAGGGGGGCAAGAGTGGCGTGTATATTAGGGGCTGAAAAGCCAAAAATCGACTATCCGCTCTTTTGGGAATATAAAGTAGTCCTAGACGCGACTACCCAAAAGCGCGAGCAGATCGATGAAATTTTAAAGGGCGAAAATTACAAAATAGACTTTTCGCGCTTTTCAAACGGCGGCAAATATATGAGCTTCAACGTAAGCGTTTTCGTTAAAGACGACTTGCATCGAAACGAAATTTTCGAGCGCTTAAAAGTCCACTTTAAATATGTATTGTGACAGGAGATGAAATGAAAGAAGCAATAATCAAAAAATTCGGCACCGATCTCGCGCAAATTTCACAAGCCGAGCTAGCCTCATATGTGCAAGAGCTCGCCTTGCAAGAAGCCACGAAGGCTTTGTGTGAGCTTGACGACGAGAGTAAAAGCGCCAAAAGCACGCAATTAATCCTAGACTTCGCAGCCGAGTTAAAAGACGCGGGCGCGCTTAGCGATGAGACGGCAGAAGCCCTACTTAACGGCGTTAAAAAGGCGCTGTGCGACGAGGACGAGCAGGGGCTTTACAAGCTCATCTACGACTACGACGATCTGCGCAAAAAGATCGCTTGTAAGCAAAAGGCTATTAAAGCACTTGTTTTGCGCAGCTACGATGATCTGGATACCGCGCTGCAAAACGCAAGCGAAGCGGAGCTAAAAGAACGCATAGGCTCGGCGCTACAGCGAGCGATCGCGAGCAAACTTCCGCTTGCGGACGTGCTAAAAGAAGCAAGCGAACTAGCCTTCATAAGCGTGCTCGAAAGCGGAACCGACATCGAGGATACCGCGCACGAAACGGCGAAAAACATCGCATTTTCGGCTATCTGCGACGGAGAATTTACGAAATTCCGCACTAAAGAAATTTCAAAAATCATCATAAATCGCGCGATTTTCGTCGCAAACGAGAGCAAAAATACCGCCTCTGCGCTGATTAGAGGCGCGATTTTAGGCTGCTACGACGGCATAAACAAAGCCGCCGAAAGATACCGCGACGAGCTAAGTTTCTCGCCAGCAAGCGACGCACAGAGCCTAGAGAACGAAAGACTTCAAATTTCGCAGATGAGCGAGCTATTTAGCGCCGTGCTAAGCGACGCGGTCGCAAGCTCGGAGGAGCCCGCTAAAAGCGAGATCGCGAGGATCGCCGATGAAGAATTCGGCGGCTACCTGGCTAAATTTAGAAAAATTTCAAGCGATCTTGCCGAGCAACTAAGCGCCAAAATCGGCGAGATCGAGCTTGGCGAGCGCGCAAAAAAGGCGAGCGCCAAAGCGCGCGAAATCACTCAAGAGCTGAGCCAAAAAAGCGCCAAAATCATCGAAAACCTCGATCTGGACGAGAAACTGGACGCAATCAAAAAAGAGCTTAGCGAGTTTGAAAAGAAGATGAGCCAAAAATTTGCCGAGCTAAAAAGCTCTGACGTCGCCAAGAACGTAAGCGAAAGGGCGCGCGAGATGAGCGCTAAGGCTTACGAGGCTGCAAAAGAAACGATCGCCAAGCTAAAGTCCAAAAAGGACTAAATGGGCGCCACAGGTGCGAAATCCCTAGCGGCGAACACTCGGCGCTCGCTGCTTTGCGCTGCAAAATTTACTCGCTTGCTTTAAAGTCCGCACCCTCCAAATAATGGAGTTTTCGTTAGAGTTTGCGAGGCCTGCGCAGAATTCTTTATGTGTTTTAACGGCGCTGTAAAATTCCATACTGATAAAGAATTTTACGAATTTTGCATAGCTAAATTTAGATGCGTGCTGCAAAATTCCGTGCCGCCAAAAATCCTACGGCGATGCGAGACCCCGGTCCAACCAAATCTTGCCGCAGCGATAAAATTCTAAGTGTAAAATTTTATAGCTGTCAGAGCATATATAAAATTCCAAAAACGGCGCGGATTTTTAAGCTTAAAATTTCATCGCGTAGATTTGCGTAGCCGAATTTTAAAATTCTAAACACGTAAAATTTTAAAATTCCATCCAAAATGATACGGTGCGACTTGCAATTTGAAATTTTATCCCGACGCGCAAATGAAATTTCGCGAGATAAATTCTAAGAAAAAGCACTTATGGCGTTTGACATTTCTGTGATCATTTCAATTCTAATAAAACGCGATTCCGCTACAGCGTAAGATGCGATGTGAGGAGCTACCACTAAGCTAACAATTAGAATTTTGCATTGCAAAGATTAGCGCGACTCACCTCAAATCATAGCGACATCCGAGCCCATTTTATCGCGCGATTTGATTGCGCAAATTTCAAACTGCTCTTATCTGCCCAAACCAAAAACGGCCTTGTGCGAAAACATAAATTTCAAATTGCTCTTATCCGCCCAAACCGAGCGCTTAGTGCAAATAAAATTCCGCCGGATTTATCGTAGCCTACGCAGCATAAATTTAAAACCGCGCCCCCGCTTTATTTAGGCGCAGAGGCGCCTTGTTTATACAGCGCCACGCTTGGATTAAACCCACTACTTTCACACAGCAATGCCTCGTTTACGCCGCGATAAAATTCTGCGAAATCACCGCTAAATTTTATCCCTAAATTACAAAGCCCAATCCTATTTTAAAGGCGACGGGCATCCTTAAATTTCAGGACAAATTCCAAATAGATCGCGTCTGCAAAATCCGGCAATCCAAAATAAAATTCTAAAAATTTAATCAAATTTCGCTAAAATCGCCGCAAAATTTTAAGGAGAAAAGATGAAAAAAATAGCTCTTTTAATATCCTTTGCTGCGATGATGATTTTTAGCGGCTGCGCGAGCACCACGCAAGGCGGCGCCGTAGGCATCGACCGCTCGCAATTCATCACAGTAAGCGAAGCTGAAATGGATCAAAGTGCCGCGCTTGCCTACAGGCAGATTACCGCCCAAGCAAACGCCAAGCACGTCCTAAATACTGATAAAAAGCTAACTGATCGCGTTAGAGGTATCTCGAGGCGCCTAATCGCTCAAGTTGGCGCATTTCGCAAAGACGCACTGAAATGGAACTGGCAGGTAAACGTCATCAACGACCCTACGATCAATGCTTGGTGCATGCCTGGCGGTCGCATCGTCGTATATACGGGCATCATCGAAAAACTAAAGCTTACTGATGCCGAGCTGGCTGCTATTTTGGGGCACGAGATGTCGCACGCACTGCGCGAACACAGTCGCGAGCGAGCCTCGACTGAACAGATGAAAGATGTCGGTATCGCTGTAGCAAGCTCCGCAGCAGGGCTTGGAGATCTAGGCTCAGCGGCTTTGAACATGGCGGCTCAATACACATTCACGCTGCCGTTTTCGCGCACGCATGAGACGGAGGCCGATCTGATGGGCGTCGAGCTGATGGCGCGCGCAGGATACGATCCGAGGGCGGCGATAAACGTCTGGGAGAAGATGAATAAGCTAAACGAGAGTCATCCACTTAAATTTATGTCCACGCACCCTTCAAACGACGATCGCATCGCCGATCTAAAAGAGGTGATGCCGAAAGTTCTGCCGCTTTACGAGGCCGCCACAAGAAATAGATAGTCTTGTGATTCAAAATTTTGCTAGAGTTTGCGCGCTGAGGTTTTTTAAGTAGCAGGTTTTATCATCGCATTTAAATTTCTTAATGGACTTGCGCGCGGCGCTAGGATTATCCGCCGCCGCGAGCAAGCTCTATCGCGATAAAATCTCGCTGAGACAAAAGCCTGGCGTGGCGCGAAATTTTAAATTACCGCAAAATTCTACGAGCGGGCGCGAGGCATTTTCCATATCTTTTGGATTTTAAAGCGTTTTTAGATATAATCATAAATATTTACTTTTAAATTTCAAAGGATAAAAAATTTGGACACGGACAGTTCGGTTTTAATGTTAGTTTTAGCTTTTGTATTCATCTTTATGAATGCTTTTTTTGTTCTTTCGGAATTCTCAATCGTCAAAGTAAGGAAGTCTCGCCTCGAAGAGCTTATCAAGGATAAAATTCCAAATGCAAAGCTCGCTTTTAAAATTTCAAACTCCCTTGACACCTACCTCAGCGCCACTCAGCTAGGCATTACGATAAGCTCGCTCGCCCTCGGCTGGATCGGTGAGCCCGCGGTATCGAGACTGATCGAGCTGCCGCTAAGATCCATCGGCATAGGCGGCGGAGCGGCGGCACATACGATCGCCTTCGTCATATCTTTTACGCTCGTTACGCTATTTCACGTCGTGCTCGGCGAGCTGGTGCCAAAATCCATCGCTATTGCTAAAACCGAGAAGATCGTGCTTTTTATCTCCAGACCGCTTCATATTTTTTGGATTATGTTTTTTCCGATCATAAAGGCATTTGACTTCATCGCTGCCGTATCGCTTAAAATCATCGGCGTAAAGCCCGCCAAAGAGAGCGAGCTCGCGCTTTCTGACGAAGAGATCAAAATCATCGCAAGCGAGAGCCTAAAAGGCGGCGTACTCGATAGCCTCGAGACCGAGATCATCAAAAACGCCGTCGATTTCAGCGACACCGTCGCTAAAGAGATAATGACGCCGAGGCGCGATCTAGTTTGCCTAAATAAGCAAAAAAGCTACGACGAAAACTACGCAACCGTATTGCAGTCGAAATTTACGCGCTTTCCGTATATCGACGGCAGCAAAGATAACGTCCTAGGCCTCATCCACATCCGCGACATCATCCAGCAAAAGGGAGATAAAAGCTTCGATAAGATCGTGCGCAAGCTCATCATCGTGCCTGAAAACAGCCCGATCTCTAAAATTTTACCTATGATGAATAAGCAGCGCATTTTTGCCGCGCTCGTCATCGACGAATACGGCGGCACTGCGGGATTTTTGACGATGGAAGACATCATAGAAGAAATTTTTGGCGACATCAACGACGAGCACGACGCGAATGCGCAAAATTTCAAACGTATAGACGAGAATACCTTTGAGTTTAGAGGGCGTTTCGAGATCGAAGGCGTCGAGGAGGTGATGGGTATTGACTTCGACGAAGAGACCGAGCAGCTAACGATCGGTGGCTACGTCTTTAATCTCTTCGGCAGCCTACCTGAAATCGGCGATAAAATAAGCGATGAAAACTGCGATTACGAAGTACTGCGAATGGATGGCACAAGAGTTTCGCTCGTAAAAGCGATCAAAAAAGTAGTCGCGCAGCCGAAAGAAAACGAAGAAGCGGAGAAAAATAACTAAGAGCGTGGATTAATAAAATTCCGCCCTGCGATGCTGTGCGCCGGAAATTTCAAACATGCTGCCACTTGCGACGCTCTCAATCCCCATATAGGGCAAAAATTTATTCGCCGCTCCCACATAGATGCCGTAATAGCGAGCACAGGAATGCCCGCGCCCTATAAGGTTTACAAAAGTGTTATTTATAAACCTTCTGCGCGCTGTAAACGAAAGGCGAAATTCTACCGCGAAAATTCTGCTAGAGCGGCGCTAGATAGAATTTCTTGATAAGCCTGTTTTTAAATTTTGCGAGATCGTAAATTTTGAAAATTTCAAAATTTTGCGGAATTTTAAAATTTCAATTGATCTAAATTTCTCGCCTAACTTAAATAGCAATCCCCGCCGCAAGCCCAGGCTAAGCGAATTTTAAAGCCAAAGCCTAAGCGTAAAATTCTAAAATTATAAAGATAAAATTTTGCCGCGTAGTATCGCAGAATTAACTCTATCGATTTTGATCATAAAATTTCGCCAATCTTGCTTTAAAACTTCGCGATTTTAAATTCTAAAAATTCCTAAGTAATCAAATCGGCACGCCTTAAAATTCCGCATAAATAAATCTTAAATTCCTTTTTGCTACCATAACGAAAATTTTTCGCACGGATGGCTTTATGACAAAACACAAATTCTCATCGCGTTGGGCTTTTATCATCGCTTGCGTGGGCTCCGCCGTAGGTATGGCAAATGTCTGGGGCTTCCCTTATAAACTCGGCACGAACGGCGGCGGCGCATTTTTGCTAATTTACGTTTTTTTCGTAGCGCTGTTTTCATACGTAGGCCTAAGCGCCGAATACGCGATCGGTCGCCGCGCCAAAACAGGCACGCTGGGCTCATACGAATACGCGTGGAAAAGCCGCGGGCTGGGCGCTATCGGTAAGGTTATCGGCTGGTTGCCACTTGCCGGTTCGATGTGTATTGCAGTGGGCTATGCCGTCATCATCGCCTACGTTTTAAAGGCGCTAGTTCAAGCCATAGACGGCTCGCTAATGAGCGAAAATACCGATACGTGGTTCAACTCTTTTGCCCTGACGCCCTACTCCGTGGTGCCTTATCACTGCATAATCGTCGCAGGCACGTTGCTGACGCTGTTTTTCGGCGCCAAAAGTATCGAAAAAACGAATAAAATTATGATGCCGCTATTTTTCGTGCTATTTGCAATTTTGGCGGTTAGGGTTGCGACACTGCAAGGCGCTGCAGGCGGATATGCGTTTCTTTTCGGCGCCGATTTTACTAAGCTAGCAGATCCGATGGTTTGGATTTCTGCGATGGGACAGGCATTTTTCTCGCTATCTATTACGGGCTCAGGGATGATCGTCTATGGCGCGTATCTATCCAAGGACGAAGACGTGGTATCTGCAGCGAAAAATACTGCGCTATTTGACACGCTAGCCGCGATGGTAGCTGCGCTAGTGATGATCCCTGCGGTATTTGCTTACGGAATGGATCCTGCGGCGGGACCTAAGCTACTTTTCGTAACTCTGCCTAAAATTTTACAAGATATGGCAGGTGGTAGAATTTTTGCGGTGATTTTATTTACCGCCGTGATTTTTGGTGGAATTTCATCGCTTCAAAATATGTTCGAAGTAGTCGCCGAATCGCTAATGCATAAGTTTCCAAGGCTAAGCCGCGCCTTCACGCTTGCGTTATTGTGCGCGATCTGCCTTGGTGCGGGCCTTGGTATGGAAGCGATAAGTTCATGGGGGCCGTGGATGGATTTCGTATCGATTTATATCATTCCGATCGGAGCGGTAATTGGCGCGATATCGTGGTTTTGGATAATCAAACGGAATGAAATTTTAGATGAGATCAATCTGGGCGCAGAGAGGGTTCGCGGTAAGCTCTGGTATGATATCGGGCGCTTTGTTTATGTCCCGCTGGCGCTACTTTTATGCATAATCGCGCTTAGTATGCATATTTCGTTTTGAATTAAAATCTTGCTAGATTTAGCATTAATAGTATTCTCTCGTAATGGAATTTTAGCAAAGCACATTTATAAATCATTGCATTATCCATATAAATAATGTATAATGCAATCAAAAAGGAGACAATATGACGCGATCTATAAACGTAAATTTTAGAATGGATGCCGAGCTTAAAAAAGGATTAGAGGAAGTATGCTCTGAAATGGGGCTAAATTTAACTACTGCTTTTACAATATTTGCTAAAAAAGTATTGCAAGAACGCAAAATTCCTTTCGAGCTGACGGCAGATCCCTTTTACAGCCACGAAAATTTATCTCATCTTAAGCGCTCTTTTGACGAATTAAAGGAAAATAGCGGGATTGAGCACGATTTGTTAGAAGCGGATCAATGAAAAAAATCTGGTCGCAAGAAGCTTGGAAAGATTATCTGTATTGGCAGGAAAATGATAAAAATATTCTAAAGCGCATAAATAAGTTAATCCTAGATATAGAGCGTAACGGCTACGATTGTATAGGCAAACCCGAAGCGCTAAAGGGCAATTTATCGGGGCTTTATAGTGTTAGAATAGATGGAAAAAATCAGCTCGTATTTAGGATATTTAATGGCGCCATAGAAATAGCTCAGTGTAAAACTCACTATGGAGATAAGTAAAATACGTACAAAAGCATCGATATCAAAGCGGTAGTATTTGTCCCAAAATAAAAACTTTCATACCAAAAAAAGGCGTAGAATTTTAAAATTTTATCTTATTTTATGGCTTAAAATTTTGAAATTCAGTGCAGATTTAAAGCAGTAAATTTCAAAATTTTACCTTGGCTGCTAAAAAGAAATTTCGTCATCAAATTTAACAACAGAAATTTCTTTTTAGTAAATACGGTATCTGCAAAAGAGTATCGTGAGCTGCTGCAATATTTCAAGGCGCTAAACGTAAAAATAGAAGATCGGACCGACTTTATACCGCAGGCTCAAAACAGCGGCTATTTCACCGATAAAAACGAAATTTACAGCGACGATTTTAGCGATACGCAAATTCCGAAGAAAAATTTTAAATGGAAGCTTAGGCGGTTTTTTAGTTTGGATTGAAATTCCAGCCCAAACGGCAAGTTCTTAAATTTAGCGAGAATTTCACGAGTAGATAGGGTAGAGCGGGGCAGCGAGGCAAATATTGCTCGCTGTTATCTCTAGCCTGCCACAGCTCAAAGTTACGATAAGTCAAATCAACTCAGTCATCACTGCAAGCGCAAGGCTATAAAATTTAAATCAGCCCCGCGACCTATCGTTACAGTCGCGAGGCTGTAGCAAGCAAATTGGTCCCAATACACAGCCGGACTATATAAAGCCGCGGCAAGTCGAAATTGATATGCCTTGCCGTAGCAAAACCACGGCGAGTTTGGCTAAAGCCTGTAGAGGATCGGTGTATCTAGTCCAAGCCAGCAATGAGCCAGTCTTAAACCCCAGACCGCTTCTAATCCCTACTTCGCCCCTTTAGGCGGCATAAATGCGGTTAGTTTGATATCCTCGCCCGCCTTGTGTTTATAAAGCTCGATATCTACCAGCGCCGTGTGCGCGATATTGCCGTTGGCAAGCTCACTCGTAGGAAGATCGATCGTAAGTACGTTCGGATTTCCGTTTTTGCAAAGCCCCTCGGCATTAGGATCGTACCACGCGCCTTCAAAGATCTGCACCACGCCGCGCATTATGTCGTCGCTTACGTTGGCTCCCGCCAAAATTTCTCCGCGAGCGTTATACACGCGCACCAGATCGCCCTGCTTGATACCGAGCTCCTTAGCATCCTCGGTATTGATCAGTACCGGCTCGCGATCCGCGACGGCGTATCTCTTGCGATTTGAGGTGTTGCTCTGCTGCGAATGCAAGCGATCAAGCGGATGCAGGCTAAGCAGATGAAATTTCGCGGGCTTATCCTTCATACCTAGCCACTCGACGGGCTCGAACCACATCGGATGCGCGCCGCAGTCTTTGTAGTTCATCGCAGCGATCGTATCGGAGTAAATTTCAATTAACCCGCTAGGCGTTCCCAAAGCCTCCAAAACGGGATCATTTCTAAAATCTTCAAACGTCACGTACGCAGCACTCTCTGGCGTTTCGTAAAATTCCGTCGGCTCGTTTTTCTCCCACCACTGCTCAAAGCTCGGCATCTGTATTCCCAAAGCGGTGTTTGCATTCACGGCGCTAGCTGCCCCTTCGTAAAATTCTTTGATCCAATCCATCTCCGTTTTGCCGCCGTCCGTATAAGCCTCGGCAAGCCCCTCAGCGTAAGCCTTGCAAAGGTCAGTAAAAATTTGATAATCGTCCTTCGCGCCGTGCTGCTTAGCGACGACCTGCTTCATAGGAATGATGTGCATGTTGGAGTAGTCCCCGCTCATCGTAATGTCGTTGCGCTCATACTCCGTCGTGGTCGGAAACACGATGTCCGCCATCTTCGCAGTAGGCGTCCAGTAAATTTCATTCACTACGATGGTGCGCGGCTTGCGCCAAGCTTTTATGTTGGTGTTGGTGTCTTGATGATGCACGATAGGATTTCCGCCGACCCAGTAGATGAAGTCAATCTTCGGATAGGTGATCTTTTCGCCATTCGCGTCGATCGTCTTGCCAGGATTTAGTAGCGCGTCCGCGATACGAGCTAAAGGAAAGGCAACCTTCGCCGTATTTACCAGCCACGCTTGGGCTGCTTCGCCGCCTTGCTTCTGATCTTGCACAAGCCCTAAAAATTTGCCGTCCTTAACGACGCCGACGCTCGCCGCGTTCATTCCGCCGATCACGCCGCCCGCGCAGGTAGGCGCGCCGCCGTTAGCGTAGTGGTAGCTAAAGCCAAAGCCGCCTCCTGCAAGTCCGATCTGCCCTAGCATCGCACATAGAGTTACGATCATCCAGTGCACCTGCTCGCCGTGATGAGCGCGCTGGATACCCCAACCCGCCATTATCATCGTGCGGTTCTCGTAAAATTTTATCGCAAGCTCTTTGATCACGTCCGCGCTAATGCCGCAAATTTCACTAGCCCACTCCGGCGTCTTAGCCACGCCGTCGCTCTGCCCCGTGAGGTACGGCACGAATTTTTCAAAGCCCACGGTGTAGTTTTGCAAAAATTCCTTATCGTACTTACCCTGCGAGTATAGGTGCTGCGCCATGCCTAACATCATCGCTACGTCGGTGTTAGGGCGAGGGGCGATCCATTTCGCCTTACCCTCGAAATACTTGCCGCTTACGGTTTTGATCGGATCGATGATGATGATCTCTTTGTCGCTGTTTTTTAGCTGCTCGAAATACTTAAATCCCTGCTCGTCCGAGCTCGTCCACGCTACGCGAAGCGTAGAGATTGGATTTAATCCCCAAAAGACTACAACTTTGGAATTTTCAAGTACCACCGGCCAAGAGGTTTGCTGCTCATAGACCTGATTTGAGCCCGTTACGTGCGGCATGATGACCTGTGCCGCGCCCGTAGAGTAATCGCCCGTGACGCCCGTAAAGCCGCCGGTTAAGTTCATAAATCTATGAAGCAGCGTCCTTGAGACATGCACGTTGCCCGTACTTTGCCAGCCATAGCTGCCGGCAAACACCGAGTCCGCGCCCTTTTGCTCGCGCGTCTTTTTAAGCTCGCGCGCGACGAGTTTGATCGCGTCTTCATATTTTACCTCGACCCATTCGTCAAGTCCGCGAAGCTCTGGCTTAGGATTATCGGGATCGGCGAGATAGGATTTTCGCACCATCGGCGCTTTGATGCGCGTGTTATAAACGAGATCCGCCATCGTATTTTGAAGCGTATTTGGAATTTTAGAGGTGATCTTCCACGGCGCGGATTTTATGATCTTGCCGTTTTTAACGCTTGCTTTTAAAATTCCCCACCGCGCCGCGGTTAAAATTTCGCCGTTTTTCTTAAGCGCCGTAAGTTTATCTGCCGCAAGCATCGAGCTTGGAATGAGCGGAAGCGCCGAGACCGCCGCGCCGAGCTTTAAAAAATTTCGTCTTTTCATTTCATATCCTTTAAATTTACGTCCTTGGAGTGCTTTTGCAGATACTGCACCACCGTCCAGCTCTCATCCTTGCTAATAGGCGTGCGCGAAAGCATCGATTTGATGTAGCCCGGCCATCTGTTGGCTTCGTAGCTTGCGGGCTGATGCAAGGCATGGCAGACGCTACACGAGGTTTCGAATTTTTCTTTGGCTTCGGCGAAAATTTTATCCACGTCGCCGCTTAGCGCGCCCTCGTCGGTGTAGGCGGTTATCTTAACCTTATTAAAGCCGTCCTCTTCGCCCAAACTCTCGCTTTGAAATTTGGCCTGCTTCGAAAACGCCACCGCGATTATGCGCGCTTTAGGCGTGAAATAAATAACGTTGGGCACCTTTGGATTTTGATAGCCGGTAAGCGAAAATTTCACTACTCCGTCCTTAACCTCCAAGACCTCTATGGCATTCGTAGGCAGTAGCCTGCCGTCCTTGTGCGACAAATCACCGCTTACGCTTACCTGCTTTAGCACCGTGCCGTAAAGCGTCTCGCCCGCCTTAACCTCGGCGTTTGCACAGCTTGCGATCGCAGCCGCAAGAGCCGCCACGGCCGCAATAGAATTTAAAAACTTCATGCTTATCCTTTCTTAAAATTTTAAAAACTTCTCGTAAATCTGCCGTATAAAAAGCCCGCAAACATCACGGCTAAAATCGCCGCGAATGCCGCAAACGCTACCTGCGCGCACTGCGCCGCGTCTGCAAATTTAATGCTCGGCACCAGATAAAATCCCTCGCCGTAAAATCCGCCAAAAAAGCTCTGCACATCGCTAAGCGCGGTGCCTGTGGGGAAGGACGGGGTGCCCGTGCAACTTGCGGGGCGAAATAGCTCCGGCAGCAGGCTATCAAGCGGTGCCGCAAAAGGAAATGCGGGTGCGGCGAGGCAATTTGCGGTATCTGCGGCGGGGTGCGGCGCGGAGCTTTGTAAATAGCCGTATATCGTGCCCGCAAAGCCAAGCGCGTAAGCAACAAGCCTTGTTATGAAGTCAAACGGCAGCAGCAAGCCGATGAGCGCGCCCACGCCCGCTACGGCAAAGCCCAGACGCACGAGGGCGCTCGTCTGCGTAGGCGACATAAAAAGGCAGCGCTGAAAGAAAAAATACGATACCGCAAGATAGCCTGCGCTTATCACAAAGAGCCAAAACCATGGCGTAGCGGTATTTTGCCACGCGTAAATCTTCAAAATCAATCTATTCAAGATCTCCTCCGTCTTATAAAATTCTTAAGAATACTTTTTAATCTTAAAATTTAAATTTATGAGAGAATTATAGCAGTAAAAGATAAAAATTCATGTCTGCATTGCCTAAATATCGGAGTTTTATACACTTTAAGCTTAACGTATAAAATTTCAATTTTAAAATTTGTCGCTCCTTGCGTAACGGCGAAACGTTTTTGAAATATGAAATTAAAATGGTAGATTTTATAAAATTTATCTTTATTCGGCTCTGTTTTGAGGAAAAATATGCCGATTTTAAAACCCTCGAAACCCCGATACTCGATAAATATTATGAAGATGATATAATGAGCCAAAATTTTGAATAATATCACTTTATAATTTAAGGACGAGGTGCCGTGTGAAATTTAACATAAATGCCGTTATCGGCGGGGCGGATGATGTGCCGATCTATATGCCGGATATTATAAGAGCGGTAAGGCAAGAGATTAAAAGGGTTTTTAGCAACTTTGAAATGCACTCGCTGCAAAAGATCGATATTTGCCTTTGTTTGAGTGGGGAAGTGTCGAGATATTTTCCGAAATCAGGAATTTATCAACCGAAATATTATCTTAAAAGCAAAAAAATTATCGCGTATATTCATTTTAGCTCAGACGAGTGGAGCTCCGACAAAAAGGCAAATGCAGATAAATTTTTAGAAAAGCTCAAGCAGTATCTTATGGAGCTTGGAGATATTACCGGGTGGGAAATTACGAATAATAATTTAGAATTTGACGATAAGCAGTACAAAGATAATATAGACCTAGTTTTTGAAAATTTAGTAGTAGATTGTTGAAAGTAAATTTGAAAAGAATAGCTATTTGAAGCGGCAAAATTCCGCTTCAAATAAAGTGGGCGCTAGCCGAGCCCGTGAAATTCCAAACGCCTTTAAGACGCAAATAGTGACGAGGCGAGTTTGGAATTTTATCATCAACGATAATTTAAAATTTTGCCTGAAATCTTATTGGCGAGCTTAAAGCGCCTTGGTTGGCACCCCGTAGAATTTCAACGCGCCGTTAAGCAAGCGATGAGCGAGCCGCGCAAGACGAGTTTTGTGCGAGCGCTAAATCGCGGCTTTTAGCGCTTCAAATTTAGCGTCTTGCTCGGCTAGAAGCTGTCCTTTCTCATCGCGCGAGACGTAAATTTTAAAGATATTCTCGCCCGCTTTGTCGTAAAAGCCCACGAATTTCGAAAGCATCCCCATGAAAGTCTGCGTCACGAGGATGATCTTATCGATCTCATCCGTCTTTAGATGACCCGCTAAAATGCCCAGCCCGTGCGCCTCATCGCCGTTTGCGCCCATGCCGAAATTATAATATCCGCGCGCGCTCTTGCCGCTTGGGATCTTGGTTTTAAACTCGATGATAAAGCTCGGCGTATTTTTTACGAAAAGTACCTCGCCCCAGCCCTCAAGCTCCCTAATGACCTCGCAGAATTTATCGCCGCCCGCGCTCTTTCCGAAGCGCTCGGGCAGGTTTAGCAGCACGTCGATCTCCTTCGCGCCGAGCTCTTTGCAGATCTGCGCGATCGAAATTTTAGGATTTTGCGCAAACAGCGCCTCGATTCTCTCTTTCATTTTCATCCTTTCCGAAATAAAATTTTGAGCGCCATTATAATATAAAAATTCTAAGTTACAGATAACGGCAATCAATTAAAGCGTAATTGAAAAGCTTATTTTAAGAAAAATTTAGCGCTACAAAGTGCTTATGCGTAGAATTTTAAACGATAATACAAAGAATTTTATCTGCACGGAATTTTAGAATTCTAAAATTCCGCAAAGTTTAGAGCTGTATCATAGTGGATCGTATCCGAAGCGATTGGACCCGCTATCGCCGCGCTGCACGAAAAACACAAGCAGCACTATCCAACCCACAAATGACACCAAAAGTCCGATATCGCCGAAAAAAGCACCCACGATCGGCGTTAAAATAAGCAGAAAAAACCAGCCGCTTCTATCCGTGTCATGTAATCGCCTGACTGATACGGCGATGGCTGGCACGAGCATAGCTAGCTGAAAAAGCGCATCTATAATGCCGATTTCTTGATGGACTATTTTGCCGACTATTATTTGATTGTACCCTATTGTAGTGCCTAAAACGCCATCTATCAAGCTCAAAACAATCCCGCCAAGCACGGTAAATAGAAAAAACCACCAGTACTCCGACCTCGATGCTCGCCCGCTAAATGCGGTGTATTTTTGCTTTACGCAAGTTTGCACAGACTCCATAAAAGTCATTTTAAACTCCTTTTTTAAAATAATGTAGGATTATACTAATCGCCCCTTAAATTTAAATACCTAAAACTCCCGCCCGTTCATCTGCCTTACGTGATACGCCAGATTCGCTAGATTGTAGCCACCTTTTGAAGTGGTAACCTCCCTAGTGCCATAAACCGCCGAAACATTTAGAACTGCTGCGACAACCTGACCTATGGTGGATACTAGAACTAAAAGCTGCGAGCCAAGTATCGCAAGAACTAGAGTTATCATCTCCGTAGCTGCGATAACATAAAACGCTCTCAAATAGTCTTTCTCGCCACTACAATCATAAAGCTCCTTGCTAATTAATAACCGATAAATCAAATATACCAACATGCACACGCAAGAAACACACAGTGCAAAGACAGAAGGCTTAAAAAGCCCAAAGCCTATAAATACGATGATTAACGCACTTATAGTCGAAAAAACTCCAGCAATCGCAGCATTTGATAGCAAATCCGTGCTGCGTATTGCGCGCGCTAAAAAATATAGCCCTACAGCTAAACATATTACCAAAATAATCCCGATACCTTGTAGTGCACCAGTCTTGTCCGCATTTTTAATATATCCACTCACTGCACTTAGTACCTCAAGTCCAAATGCTATATAAAGAGCGGTTTCGGCATTAGATAGACTCTCGCCACATTCCATAACATCGTCCACATAAAGATAGGTAATATCTCCCACACCCACGGAGGCATTTAGCTTTCGCACCATTTCAGGCAACCTAAAAAAGTCGCTAATAAGCCAGATTAAAAACAAAACATTAGGCACCGAGAAAATAACCATAAAATGAAAAAAGCTCTGTTCTATATCCTTTAGGTCTGATGCTTGCACGCCCAAATCCGGACGAGATGAGTTTATAAGCGCCAACAGCTCGTTACCTTCTATACTCGTCCACATGACAGTAACCACTACTAAAAAAAGCCAGATGAGAAATGGTAGCCCGCCTAAAAGCTGAAAAATCGCGGAAATTATACGCCCAAGATAAAATCTATGCGCGCCGAAAGGCCCGAGAAACATATAAAATACGTAGGCTTTATTTAGATCGTAAGCCTTAGCTGAGCTTTGCGTAGAGTTAATTCTATCGGAATTTGAGGAAGCTAAATTTTGCCAAGTGGAATTCTGCTCTGTAAAATTCTGCGAGTTTGCGGCATTCTCGGTAGAATTAAAACTTTTAGCGTTAGAATCTTGCTCGCTAGAGCCTGTCGCGGCAGAATCTCGCAAAATAGAATTTTCTTCATCCAAGCCTTGAGCTGCAAAAGCTAAATTTTGCTCCGCAGAATTTTGTGGAGTAAAATTTTGCCTTATGGAAGTGGAATTTTGCTCTATAGAATTCTGAGTCGCAGAATTTTGCTCTATAGTATCATCCGCCGCAAGTTCTTCTTGCGCTAAATCTAAATTCTCAGATTGCTCCTGTGGCTTCTCATCCAGGGGCCTTTTTTCTTCACCGCTTTTACGTCTTATACTGGCTAGCGATGCAGGATTGCTGCTGCCCCAAATATCTTCGCCCATCTGCTCTCCTTGATTTTTAAAGCAATTTTACCTGAAATTTAAGGAATTTTTGTATATTCGCCGCTACAAATTCAAAACAAAGGACAAAAATGTCAACAGTAACATTTCAAGGAAAGCCCGTAGAGCTAAGCGGGCAAGAGATAAATCTAGGCGATCGCGCGCCGCAAGTGCGCTTAGTAGCTCAAGATCTAAGCGAAATCGAGATCGCTAGCGGCAAGCACGTGCAAATCATCGTCGCCGTGCCGTCGCTAGATACGCCCGTCTGCGCGACAGAGGCACGTAAGTTCAACGAGCGCGCCGCATCGCTTCCCAACACCGAAGTAATCGTCGTTTCGATGGATTTGCCGTTTGCGATGGGGAGGTTTTGCACGACTGAGGGAATCAAAAATCTACGCGTTGCAAGTGATTTCCGCGATAAGGAATTTTGCCGCCGCTACGGCACCCTCATCGCCAGCGGCGCATTAGCAGGTCTTAGCGCCAGAGCAATCTTCGTCATAGATACCGCAGGCGTTGTGGTTTATAAAGAGCTCGTAAGCGACATAGCCTCTGAGCCCGACTACGACGCAGCGCTGGATTTTGCAGAGCTCGTCGCTCGCAACAGCTGCTCTAACTGAGCAAGATAATAGATCCAAGGTTTGGATAATTTTCGCCTCGCTTTAGTTCACTACTTTAAGCAAATTCGCCCTACTGCAAGTAAAAAACGAAGTAGGGCGCTTAAAATTCTACTTCAATTTTACATTTTGATTTTATGCTTTAATTTGCGCTCCAGCGTACGCAAAGCTGTTAGCGCACTGCGATAGCAAGCGAACGAGCATGAAATTTATAGGATCGCCTGCTGCTAAATTTTAAATTTAGCAGCAGCGGGAGTTGAAATTTTAAAATTTGCCCGCTTAACTACTCCGCGCGATAAATTCGCTAAAAGTTATCTCTCGTGCGTAAAATTTAATTCCGAGCGAGGCGAGTTTGTTTTGCAGCGGGCTCGCCAGCTCCTCTATGCCGCTAAATACGCAAAGCGGCAGGTTTTGCGTCCTCTCTTTAGTCGCCGTAAAGTTCTCGTTTTCAAAAAATTTCTTTAAAAACACGAGCGTTTTTACCTTATCCGCGCCCAAATCCTCGATAAAAACGCTGAAATATCTATATCCCGGCTCCTCACGCACTTCATCTTCCCGCGCGTAGTCGTCCGCCAGCTCGCGGTAAAATTCGTTGTTTAAATCAGCAAGCGGCGCGATCGCTTCAAGCGAGCATGGTTTTTTAAGCGCAGTAAGGGCGGTTAAAATTTCTTCAAATTTAACGATGTCGTCCGCGACCTTTATCGGCTCCCACGAGCCGGCGCCGTGGTAGGCAAAATACACGGGCAAGGCGTCCCCGAGGGCAAAATCTACAAAAAACGGATCGTCCATGCCGTTACGCGCGATGACCCGCCAGCTCTTGCGCCACTGGCCTGGCGTATCGTCTGCAAGCTCCTCGCCCGTTTTGCGGCTAGCGAGCCTATACCCCTCCTGAAAACTGTCAAACTCGCCCTCGTCGGGGTAGAGAGAAGGCAGTAAAATGCACTCTGAAACGATACGTTTGCGGATAAAATTTTGGATCAAATTCGGAATTTGCACGGCGCGACCTTTGGGTTAAATTTGAGCGAATTTTAGCGAAATTTTAAAAACTCTGCCATGCTTACTTTACAAAATGCAGCGCGATTTGACGGATTACAAAATTTGAACGCAAAAAAGACAAGCGGAAGTATTTTAAGATGGATTTGAATGTTGCGACGAAAATTTCGTCCCAAGACTAGGCAATTAGCCTGTCGCAGGGCGAAATTTTCTAGCTCATTCAAAGACGCTTAAAAGACGACGCGCTAAATTTTATAGCGACTGCAAAATTTTAGGTTTACCAAACGCCGTAATCGGCTTAATCTCTCCCTTAAATTTCTCAATCTGCGCTAGCACGGTGTGAGCCGAGTTACTTTGCGCGAGACTTGACGTGCCTTTATCAAACGTAAGCACGTTTACGCAGCCGTGCTGGCAGAGGCTCTTCTCGCCCCAAACCTCGGGATCGTACCATGCGCCTTCGCAGATCGCTGCGACGCGCTCGGGCACGATGTCGGTAACGAGCACGCCTGCTAAAATTTCGCCGCGGTTGTTAAAAACGCGCACGATGTCGCCGTTCGCAAGCCCGCGAGCTTCGGCGTCTTTTGGATTGATGAGCACGGGCTCTCTGCCGCTAACCTCGGCAAAATTTCTGATGATCGAGTTGTTTAGCTGGCTGTGCAGGCGGTAGCGAGAGTGCGGGCTAACGATGTGGATCGGATACTTCGCCGTCTTTTTCGCATCGCCTAGCCACTCTTTAGGCTCGATCCAAGTAGGCATCGGCGGGCAGTCGGCATAGCCCATCTTAGCGATCGTTGGTGAGTAAAGCTCGATCTTGCCAGATGGGGTGCCTAGGCGGTTTTTGGCGGGATTTTCGCGGAATGCCGCAAGGCGCGTGTATAGCGCGCTGCTCTCGTCGTCCTTTTCAAAGCGCACGAAGCCCTTGTCGTAAAATTCCTCAAAGCTAGGCATCGTTATATTTAGACCTTTAGCTTGCTCTACGGCATCGGCGTAGAATTCCTTCATCCATCCTAGCTCATCCTTGCCCTCGCTAAAGACCTCGCCGTATCCCCAGCGCTTGCAGATCTGCTCGCAGATCCAAAAGTCGCTCTTACTCTCACCCATCGGCTCGATTGCGGGCCTGTAAGCGACTATATATTCGCCCGTAGCGCCCGTTTGGTTGATGTCGTTGCGTTCGACCTCGATCGCGACGGGAAGTACGATGTCGCTAAGCTTCGCCGTGCTCGTCCAGTAAGGTTCGGCGGTGATAACGGTATCAAATTTACGCCACTGCCTCACAATATTATTCACGTCTTGATGACGCGTAAACATCGATCCGCACGCCATATATGCGACTCTCATATGCGGCAGCTTGATCTTGGTGCCGTCATAATCGATCTGCTTGCCCGGATGCTCCAGCGCCTCTATGCTGCGAGAGGACGGGATGGTGATATTTTTCGCGTTTTTCCAAGGCGCAGAGCCCGTATTTTCGTATTTTTCATCTATACGAGTGCTAAGTCCCTTTAAAATCGGAGCCACCTTATTCGTAGCGCCCGCAGAGCCGTAGCCTAGGCTAAATTCAAAGCCGAGACCCTCCTTGCCGATATACCCTAGCATCGCATTGAGCGCCACTAGCGCCCAGAAAGGCTGCTCGCCGTGATCGGCACGCTGCAAACCGCGACCGATTAGGATCGTGCTCGGCTCCTTTGCAAGCGCCGTAGCAAATTTCGCAATAGCCTTCTCGCTAAGCCCGCAAATTTTGCTCGCCCAAGCGGCGTCCTTTACGATTTTATCGCCCTCGCCTAGAAAATACGCTTTAAATTTATTAAATCCGACGGTGTATTTTTTGATAAATTCCTCGTCATAGAGGTTGTTCGTAAACAGATAATGGCACATGCCGATGATGAGCGCGGTGTCGGTATTTGGGCGCACGATGATATCTTCGCTGTCAAAGTAGCGCGCGGTGTCGTTTCTCATTACGTTTACGCTGTAGGTTTTGATGCCCGATTTCTTAAGCTCTTGCATGCCAATGTAGCCGTCGTGCGTAGGCGGAATAGATGAAATTTGATTGGTTACCGCAGGATCAGTCGCCCAAAACACGACGTTTTTAGCGTTTTTGACGATCGCTTTCCACGTAGTAGGCGCGTCGTAAACGGCGCTTGAGCCAAGCACATGAGGCATGATGACGAGCCCCGCGCCGGTGGAGTAATCGTCGCTTTCCTCTACGTAGCCGCCTAAAATTTTAAGCATTCGGTGCGCTACGGTGCGTCCCCAGCCGATCTTGCCGCTACCGCCCCACCAGTAGCACTCGCCGTAGATCGCCTCGGCGCCGTATTTGTCGAAATTTTCTTTCAAAGCCTTCGCCGCTAGATCAAGCGCGACGTCCCAGCTAACGCGCACGAACTCCTCTTTGCCGCGCAGTTCGCTCTTTGCCGCGCCTTTTGCCTTTAGATAGCTTTTGCGCACCATCGGATAGAGCACGCGGTTTTCGTTCTGCACGGAATCGGGCAAGCTGTAATTCATCGTGTTTGGAAATTTATCGCCTTCGAAATCGCTTACCGAAACGATCTGCGACGAGTTTAAATTTAGCCAAAAAGTGCCGAATCTATTTGCGCCGAATACCTTTCTATTATCGAAAATCGTCTGCGTGACCCCCTCGATCCTGCTAGCGCTTGCCGCGCTTGCGCCTAAAATCCCTGCCTTTAAAAAGTCTCGCCTTTTCATCTGATCTCCTTTATCATTCAGGTTTTTTTGCGTTGTGTTGTAGGTATTTTACGATCAAATTTAAATCATCGCCCTCAAGCGCTACGTAGTTTGCGTTGATCATCTCTTGCAGATTCGCAGGCCACTGATTTGCCGTGAAGCTATTCGGCTCGTGAAGCCTATGACACGCCGAGCAGATCTGCTCGTAGTTTGTCTTTGCCTCCGCATAAAGCGCCTTAGCGTCCTTAGTTACGGCATCCGAACTTATCTCGTAAATCCCCTCCGCCTCATACCAAATCTCGCCGTAATCGTCCTCGAGCTTTTTGCCCTTTTTAAAATTCGCTTCGGCCTCGTTCGTAAAAATCGCGTAAATTTCAGCCTCTTTCATATTTTTTTGGATTTGAAGCTGATAGTTTTCGCTCACGACGCCTTTGATTTTAATCTTGGTAACGCCGCCATCGCTGGATATCACCTCGATCGGCGTTAAAATTTCAGCCTCGCCGATTGCTTTGCCGTCTTGCGAGATCGTAGCGGTTTTAGAGATTACCTCTCCGCCGAAAAGCGAACACGCACAGATAAATGAGATAAAAATTTTCCTCATAAAGTATCCTTTCTAGGTTGTCTTTAACGCGAATTATAAATCAAAGATAAATTTAAATTTGTCGCGATTGCGACGAATTTATCCTTTTTATGTAAAATTTACGTGAAATTTTATGCAAAGAGCTGCTATGATAGATAGACTAAATAACGATTACAGCGAGAAATTCGACTTTTTAAGTAGGGAGCGGATTGCTAAATTTAGGCGCGAAAGCTACGCTCGCGGCGACGTGATCTACGCGCAGAAGTTTAAATTTATCATTCTGCTGCGTGGCAGGGCGAAGCTAAACTGCTACGAAAACGGCAAGGAATTTATCTTTAGCTTCGTAAAAAGCGGCGCCTACATCTGCTTGGATAAAAACACGAGCCTTGAAATTTTAAGCGACTGCGAGACGCTGCAGATCAATATCTCGGAGCTTTTCGAGCTGCTTGGAGACGAGTTTGCAAGCTCGATCATAAACGCGCTTATCAAAAATATCTACTCGCAGCGAATCTTAATCAAAGAGATCGTCTTTGCGAAAATCCAGACGCGGATTTTAAATTTTCTAAACCGCATCGCAAACGCAGATAAGATCGTGGAGCTTCCCTTTAATATAATGACGCTGGCAAGCCTGCTCGGCGCGCCTCGCCAAAACGTCTCTCAGGCGATTACGAAGCTAGTAAATGACAAAAAGATCGTGAAATTAAAGGGCAATAGGATTAAAATTTTATAGTTTGAATTCGCGTGGCAGATGTAAATTTAATGCAAGACTATTTGAAAAGCTCGCATCTTACAAGCTATTTGATTGTGTCTGAACACAATATATATTGCGCTTTTGCGGCGCACTAAAGCTGAAAGCAACCTTGAAATTTTAGTAGCGAGCGGCTAAATTTTAAAATTTGCCTCCGCCGCCGCGCTATTTGGCAAATACATTAAAATTTATCTCGAATGAACTTAATAGCGAGCTGTTTGATAAGCGGAGGAGAGTAGATTAGGCGGAACAGATTTTGCTTTTTCGCTCGCGTTAAATGACAAAGTAGGGCGGCTGCGACTGGCGCAATTATAATAGCGATTTTATCCGCTTGCCACGCCGTAACTGCTTAAATTTTAAAATTTACTTCTCTTTGCGGCTTAAAATTTTAGAAATTTTTACAGCGTCGTAAGTTTTTGCCTGCGCTTTTAGAAACTCGCAAAGCTCCTTCTGCTCGCACAGACCTCGCGAGAGCAGAAATTTCGCCGTCATCTCGTCATCCAGCACCACAGCTACTTTGATAAGCGTTTCGATCTCCTTTTTATCAATGCTCGCAAAGCTTTGGAATTTTAAAATTTCGTCCAAATAGCGTAATCTCTCGTCGCGGAATTCTTTAAATTTGGCTCCCGCAGCAAACTCCCTCGCAGCAAGCGGCAGCGCCTCTTTATATCCGAGAATAGAAACGTTGTTGTCACTTAAAAATATTAATTCGCTGCCCGCAACCGAGCCGACCACGTCTTTCGTATCTCGCGCGCCGTTTGCGATCAAAAACTTAAATGCCTCGAAATTATCGTTTGCCGCGGCATCTCGTAGCAGCCCGCTAGCCTTGACGTCCGCGCCGTTTCGCACCAAAAGCTCTAAAAGCCGCATCGCATCGGTGCTATCAAAGTGATAAAGCTTCGCCATCTCACCGCTAAATTTCGAGCCGAAAAAGATCGCGAGCTTTAGCGGCGAGAAATAACCGCCGTCTCCACCGTAATTGAGATTTGGTTTAAATTTGAGGATTTTTTCTATCCGCTCGAAGTCGAATTTTGAATTTCGCAGCACCTTCGGATTAAAAATGAAAGCGGTAAAAATTCTATCTTTAAACTCCCCGAAATCCTCGTCGATCCTGCCCCTGTTTTGCGCCGCGAATTCCAAAAGCGCGTCCAAGCCCGCATCTATCTGCGCATCGCTAGCATTTTCATCGTAAAAAATTTCAAAATTTGGCTGCGATAAATTTGACTCTGCCTGCTGTGAAGCAGAAACTCTCGCGTCATCCTTAGCAGCGCTGAAAGCACAGACCGCAAGTAAAAGCCACAAAAAGATAAAATTTTTCATATCGCCCTCGTTTAAATTTTGCGCGATTATATCAAATCTAAGGCTAAATTTAACGGCGTCTTGAAATTTCATAAAAAGCAAATGACAAATAAATTTAGCCTAAAAAAGCGCCTTTTGATTTTAATTTCGCTAGAATTAGCCGTAAATAACCTAAACAAAGGAGCAGCAAATGAAACTACTTTTTACTTTGATCTTGCTTTGTGCGGGGCTTTTTGCAAACACGCTGCAAGAGATCAGAAATAGCGGCGTCATTAGAGTCGGCGTCAGAGACGGCAGACCGCCTTTTAGCGAGATTAGCGGTGGTAAATTTGAAGGCTTTGAGATCGAGCTTGCCAATGCGATCGCAAAGGCGATTTTCGGCGCCAAACAAGGCGAAGTGCAGTTTGTCTCTCTAAGCGCCGCCGATCGCGTCTCATATCTAGTCAATAATAAAGTCGATATGGTCGCAGCTACCTTCGTCATCGATTCGGCGCGCAAAAATCATGTAGACTTCTCGATGCCGTATTTTTCGACCAATCTCGGCGTGCTAACTCGCAAAGCGGACGCCATTAAAGATATATCGCGTTTGCGTGATATGAGGCTCATCACTGAAGAGGGCACGACCGTAGATAATTACCTCAAAAAAGAGAAATTTAGCAACGTAAGCTACTGCAAAAGCACTAGCGAATGCTACGCGATGATCCGAGACGGTAAGGCTGATGGATACATCAACCTTAATATCACGGTGCTAGCCTACGCCGTCGTGGACGATACGCTCGAAGTGCCGTTTCAAAACTTCGGCAAGCCCGATTTCATAGGTATTGGCGTGCAAAAGGGCAACAAAGAGCTACTTGATTTCATCAACGCAGAGCTTGTCAAACTAAGCAAAGAGGGCTTTTTCAAAAAGGCTTATCAGGACACCTTTGAGCCTTTTTACCGCGGTACGGCGGATAAAAAATACTTCCTGCTAGATGGAATTTATGACTTGCTATAAAAGCGTAGAGCTAGGAATTAAAATATAAAATTTATCGTAGGCATCTTGCATAACGAATAAATCTTGGGATTTAAAATTTAGCGAATTTGCGAAATTTTAAATCCCCACTTCGCCTCTAAATTTCAAACCTCCATACGCGCAGTAATTGAATTTTAAACCGCTTGCATTTATTTTCTCTAAAATATATAGTGCTATAATTATTCCGAAAACTAAAAAGTAGGGGGCTTTTTATGAGATTACTTTTTATTTTAGCCTTATTTTGCGCTAGCATTTTTGCAAATACACTAGATGAAATCAGGCAGGCAGGGGTCATCAGAGTAGGCGTGCGCGAAGGTCGTCCGCCGCTAAGCGAGTCTAATAACGGCAAGTTTGAGGGTTTTGAAATCGAGCTTGCTAGCTCGATCGCCAAAGACATTTTCGGCGATAAAAAGGGCGAAGTGCAGTTCGTAGCCGTAACTGCAGGCGAGAGAATACCGTTTTTGAAAAATAATAAGGTTGATATGGTTATCGGCACCTTTATGATTACGCAAGAGCGTAAGAAGCAGGTAGATTTCTCACTTCCGTATCTATCGGTAAATTTTGGCATCGTAACGCGTAAAGAGGATCAAGTGAAGGACTTCGCGCAGGTTCGCGATATGAGGATTTCGATCGAAAAGAACCCAAACGGCTCGATGACCGAGCGCTATCTGCGAAAGGAAAAATTTAGCAATTTAGTTTACTGCAAAAATACCTCCGAGTGCTATGCGATGATGAAAGACGGCAGAGCCGACGGCTACGCCAATGACAACATCATCGTCCTAGCCTACGCCGTCGTGGACGATACGCTCGAAGTGCCGTTTAAAAACCTAGGCGCGGCGGAATTCTTAGGCGTCGGCGTGCAAAAAGGCAATCAAAGCTTGCTTGATTTCATTAATGCTGATCTGATCAAGCTAAGCAAAGAGGGATTTTTCAAAAAGGCTTATGAGGACACTTTCGAGCCATTTTACCGCGGCACTGCGGATAAAAAATACTTCCTGCTAGACGGAATTTATAATATGCTTTAGACCCTAGAATTCTAAGGCGCGGAATTTTGAAATTTTAAAATTCCGCTTCGCACGCGGCGAGCGGAATTCTGAAATCTGCAAATTTTGAAATTTTGGTAACCAATAAATTCCGTAAAATTTTAAATTTTATCTTACGCTCGGTTTCAAAATATCTATTCTATTCGGAACGAAATTCCACGCTACGATATAATTTTACCCGCACCGAGAATTTTAAAATCCCGTGCTGCAACAGAATTTCGTAACTCATGGCTTTTGCGCTGCGATAAAATATAAAATTTATCGTGCGGTATAGAATTCCGCAGATAAGCGCGATAAATTTAAAAGGATAAAATTCTGCGTGAGGAGAAATCTAGCTCTCAGCAAAAGCGCAGTCGCCGCAGATGTATTATTCAGCTTTCAGCGTTAAATTTTACTCAAACGCCTTGTAGTGCGCCTCATCGGCAAACTCGAGCATCTCGCGATCGCCTCTGCTGTCGCCGTAAGCGATGACGCGATCAAACGCGCTCACGTCATATGCTGCGCGCACGCGAGCGACCTTTTGCGCGCCGTAGCAGTTCTGTCCCTCGATCTCGCCCGTAATGATGCCGCCTTTGCGTCGTATTTTAGTGCCTAAAAGCTCCAAGCCCTGCGCCTCGCACCACGGACGTAGCCAGTCTTCGAGCGAGGCGGTGACGATAACGACCCTATCGCCCGCGGCTTTATAGCTTGCGATCTTGTCCATCGCGCTTTGTTTTAGGATATCTTCGATGTGAGTGGTGGAGTATTTTTTGCAAATTTTATCGAATTTATCGGCGCTCATGCCCGCAAAAAAGTAGCCCAAGAGCTTTCTGCGCGTAAAATTATTGCTCGCAAGACCTAACTTATACGCCGCTAAAATGGGAGATAGCACTAAAATCCCGCGAAAAAATTTCTTAAATCCGACTACGTAGGCGACGAACTCAAGTAGCGAATCATCGCGCGTGATCGTACCGTCAAAGTCGAATAAAACAAGATTCATTGTATTATATATCCCTCCATTCTGTGTTAAAAATATGAAAATGATTTAACTTTATGTGCAAATTATACGTAGACTTTATAAAGGCACTTAACTTTATTTTTCTGCTATTTCTTTTATATAATTTTCGTTTTGTGTATAAATTTCTTTTAGATCTTTCGTCATTGAATCAATATCTGCTTTTTGTATTATATCATCCGCCATTCTTTTTATTTCTTCTGCGCTTTTTTCTGGAATTTCGCCATAAGATACAAAGAGTTTATCTATAATCTCTAAATAAATTATTCCCGACATAGCAACAGATATAAAAGTTACGGCGGCACCGCTAATAGAACTAACAAAAGGGATAAATGAAAGTGCTGTATTCAAACCGAGAGATACAGCTAAATAAGAAGATAAATTGGAAACTACCCCAGTAGCGATAGATTTTATCGTATTCTCTGAAAATTTTACTTTCAATAAATCACTAAGTTCAACATACATATGCCAAACTGTAATCGTAATTATGGTAGGAGTTGCAAAGGTGTTCACAACGGGAAATATTCCCCCGAGAAGGGCTGGAGCAATTGCAAATTTAGCATGTTTTGATATGATTCCCGCTGCTTTAGATGGTAAATTATCGCTTAGGAATTCCTTTACTAAATGCGGTATGGCCTTAGAAACAAAATCGCTTAAATCCATAATTAACCTTTGGAAATTCTATTTTTTAGCCATTCGTCTGCGCGTCGTAGGATCTAGGTATCGCTTGCGCACGCGGATATTTACCGGCGTAACCTCCACAAGCTCGTCCTCTTCAATCCACTCCAGCGCGCGCTCTAAATTTAATACTCGCGGTGGCACGAGCTTGATCGCATCATCGCTGCCGCTGGCGCGGACGTTGGTTAAATTTTTACCCTTGATCGGATTTACGTCCAGATCGTTCGAGCGGCTGTGCTCGCCGATGATCATGCCCAGATAGACCTTCGCCTGCGGAGCGATAAAAAGCACGCCGCGATCTTGCAGGTTCCACAGGCTATATCCTAGCGCTACTCCGTTTTCCATGCTCACGAGCGCGCCGTTTTGTCGCTTCTCGACCGCGCCGATGAAGGGGCGGAATTCTAAAAAGCTATGATTCATCACCCCTTCACCGCGAGTATCGGTCAAAAACTGCGAGCGAAAGCCGATGAGACCGCGCGCGGGGATCTCAAACTCCATGCGCGTCTGCCCGTCACCGGTAGGATTCATCACCTTCATCTCGGCCTTTTTGCGACCGAGCTTTTCGATGACGGTACCGGTGCAATCATCGGGCGCGTCGATGACTAGATGCTCGAAAGGCTCGCATTTGATGCCGTCGATCTCTTTGATGATGACTTCCGGGCGCCCGAGGCAGAACTCAAAGCCCTCGCGGCGCATATTCTCAGCCAAAATCGTGATCTGCAGCTCGCCGCGGCCGCTTACTTTAAATTTTCCCTCGCCCGCGTTTTCATAGCGCATCGCGATGTTGGTTTTCATCTCCGCTTCCAAGCGCTCGTCGATCTTATTTGAGGTTACGAATTTACCCTCCGTGCCGGCTAGCGGTCCGTCATTTACGCTAAAAATTACGCTAAGGGTCGGCTCTTCGATATGCAGCGCATCAAGTGGAATCGGATTATTAGGATCGACGATACTGTCGCCTACGTCAAGCGCGTCAAAGCCCGCAATCGCCACGATGTCGCCCGTGCCCGCCGTATCAATGTCGGTGCGCTCAAGCCCGTTAAAACCGATCAGTTTTGAAATTCTACCGTTAATATGCGTGCCGTCGGCTTTAGCTAGCATAACGCTTTGGTTTTTGTTTATCGTGCCGTTGAAAATTCTAGCAATGCCGATCTTACCGACGTAGTTATCATAATCGAGCGTGAAAACCTGCAGCTGCAAAGGATTATCGTCGCTGCCGCTAGGGGTCGGAACGTGAGAGATAATCGTCTCAAAAAGCGGCTTCATATCGGTGCTTGCGTCGTTTAGATCGTATTTTGCGTAGCCATTTTTAGCCGCGGCGTAGATGACGGGGAACTCAAGCTGTTCGTCGTTTGCGTCAAGCGCTACGAAAAGATCGAAAATTTCATTTACCACGCGGTCCGGATCGGCTGCAGGCTTGTCGATTTTATTTACGACTACGATAGGTCTGAGTCCTAAAGATAGTGCCTTTTTCACGACAAATTTTGTCTGAGGCATAACGCCTTCTTGCGCGTCGACGAGCAAAAGCACGCCGTCTACCATTTTTAACACGCGCTCGACCTCGCCGCCGAAATCGGCGTGGCCCGGAGTGAATGATGTTGATTTTAACGCCGCCGTAGTGGATGGCGGTGTTTTTGGATAGTATCGTAATGCCGCGCTCGCGCTCTATGTCGTTGCTGTCCATCACGCGCTCTCCGACCTCTTGGTGATTACCGAAGGTGCCGGACTGTTTTAAAAGCTCATCTACGATAGTGGTCTTGCCGTGATCGACATGCGCGATAACCGCAATATTTCTGATATTTTCCAAATTTTTCTCCGTTTATAATTTCAAAAACTGATGATTATACTAAAAAAATTCTTAAGATAAAAATTTACGAGTATTCTTTGACTTCGCAGACAAAAAACTCATACACGCGCTGTTGGATCAACGCGTCCTCGTCATCGTCGCCGATTAGACGGCGCAGATGCGAAAAATCGATTTTTTTGATATATTTTTTGTTATTTTTGATATCCCTGTCGATCTCTTTTAAAAGCGAGTCTAAATTTAGACCTTTATAGGTCTTCGCCTTTATAATATACTCTTTTACGATAGATACCAGCACGCCGATGCGCTGTTCGTCGCCCGGATAAATTTCGCCCGCTATATCTTTGATCACGTCGTAATCCTCGTCGGTCTGCTTTTTTTTGGCAAGCAGCATAGCGGCAAAAATTTTGGCTCTAAACTCGATAGAGCGATGATGAGGGATAAAAACCTCGCGAAATACGGATAAAAGATGATTTTTGAAATTCATTTATAACCTTACTTTAAGAAACATTTCCATATAATCCCGATTGCCCTTTCTTAGACCTGTGCAATGCTTTTTTTAGGCACCGCTTCAGGGTAGGAATACAGCAGAGCACTTAGATCTCGCATGTGCCGCAGCCATCTGGGAAGGGGTTCTATAAATCGATCCTATTAAGTCCGAAATGCTCTTTGAAATCCTCGCAAACACTCTGAAAATCGACGCCTTCAATTTTCGGCTTGGCTTTGAAAAACTCTAACATCGAATTATACCCGCTAAGCAGCTCCTTGCTTTTCACGCCGTAACTGATCGAAATCCCCGCCTCTAAAAACGCCGCTAGCTTGTCGCAATACTTAAGCGCTTTGCCGTCGATTGCGCGAAATTTATCTTCGTTAAACATCTTCAGGCTGCCCTCTGCAAATTTAGGCTCCTTGCCTAGCTCGAAGGTGCGGTTTTCAAACTCGTCTTTTATAAATTTACTGCCCTCTTTACGGATACCCAAAATATAACTGAAATCATCTCTCATATGTTCCGGCACGAAAGGTAAAATTTTATCGTCTATTAGCCGCATCTCATATTCGCTGATGATGTCGCTAAGGCCCTTGACGCCGTATTTTACGGGGCTAATGATGTCGCGAGTGAGGCTTTCTGGCAGATCGTGAAATAGCGCGCAGAAAAAATTATATGCCGTGCGCGAGCGGCACGCACCCACTTCAAGCGAGAAAAAGTAGCTTAAAATCGCAACTACCAGCATGTGTCCCAGCACCGATGTCTCAGGAATTCGCGGCGTCTGCGCCCAGCGTTTTTGAAAACGAAGTCTGCCACTAAGATCAACTATGCGGGCAAGTTTTTTATTCATCACGATCTTTCGCACGCCGATTAGCTCGTAATAATCCTCGAGCTCCTCCTCGACCTTGGATTTTAGCTCTTCAATATCGTTTAAAAACTGGCTCGTTTGATATACGATATTAAATTCCCACCGCGTAGAGAGGTAGCTTGCCGCCTTTAAGATCACTGCTTCTTTCTTATGATCCTTGGAATTTAGATATTTTTTAAATCGCTCGAGAAACGCGCCATTTTGAATAGGCAAAAGATCGCTTTCTAGGACGCTTAAAACCCATTCGTTGATCTTTTTTTTCTTGGTTTTTTGTATCTGATGAAAGACGTCCGGACGGATATCGGTCACGACAATGCGCGCTAAAAACTCGAAAATCCCCGCTTCTATCACGTAGTTGATATCCACGTCGCGCTCAAAGCTAGCAATAAAATAAGCGATGATAAATTTATGCGCCTGCTTGTCGAGCTCGACTAAACTTACCATCTTTGGGTAATCGTTCCAGCGACTAATGCTTGCGGATTTAAAAATTTGTTCGACTAAATTTGAGCTTATCATCGGTAAATTTGATCCGAGTTTATTTCGATTACCGTATGGACGTTGCCACGCGGATTAAAATCGCCCCTGATTTTCATAAATTTAGGCTTTAGCTTGCTTTGCAACGCGCCGTAAATTTCATTTATGCTATCTTCGTGGCTGATATAGCGGTTCATAAAGGAATTTATGTAAATTTTAATCGCTTTAAGTTCGACTACGAGCTTGTCCGGGATATATTCCAAATAGATCGTCGCAAAGTCCGGATAGCCCGAACGCGGGCAGCGGCAGCAAAACTCGGGCAGGGTGATTTTTATTAGATAATCACGCTCCTGTTTATTGGGCCAAACTTCTAAATTTTCGATGTCAAATTTCTCAATTTTCTCTTCGCCGTATCTCACTATGATCTCCTTAAATTCGATATATCATTCGGTTTTTCGACGCAAAATCCCTGAATATAATCGATACCCATTTTATAAAGTTTCATTTGAAATTCCTGCTTATCTACAAAGCGCATTATGGTTTTGACGCCCGATTTTGCGCAGGCTTCGTTGATGCCTATAAAAATATTTTTTATCTTTTCATCGTCTAAATTTTTATTAAATTCTATGTCATAAACGATAAAATCGACATTTAGAAATTTTAAATACTCAAAGCTCGCGTTTGAGCCGCCGAACTGCGACAGCGCGAAGCTAAATCCAAGTTCGCGGAATTTAATTAAAATTTCATCAAAGCGCTTGATCTCCGAATAAATAAGCTTTTCGTTAAACTCAAACACGATCTTTTTCGGATCAATCAGATTATTATCGATGAGCTTTAAAATTTCATTGCGAAACTCGTTATTTCGCAGGGTCTGAGGCATGACCTCGATAAAAATTTTAGCGTCAATATCTTTAAAATAGATGATCCTAGAAATCTGCCTCATCATCGAAATATCGTATTTAATATCGTAATGATTTAGAAGCAAAATATCTAAAATTCTACTTTTCGTGATCTTTTCGCCGCTTCTTAGATCGAGTTTCGGGATCAAATTTATATGCGATTTTACGCCGTTTTTATCTGCAACGCGCTGATATTTAAAGCTAAAATTTTCACTATCGATCGCTTCCATAACGTCGGCGGAAAACACATCGATTAGCACTTTCTCAACGTCGATCGCTTTCTCGCCGTGCTCTTCGTCGTCCAGGTGATTTATCTTATAAAATAGCGCATTTACGATATTATTTAGATTGCGATCATAGGAGCTTGGAAGCATTGCAAATTCGCTTTTTATCTCTACATTTTTAATCGTTTGACTTGAAATTTTATGCTCGAACATTCGCAAAATATGACTTAAATTTGTAGCTTTTGATTCTACGCCGAATACAAAGTAGCCGTTTATAAAGCGCCCGATCGGAAGGTCCTTAAAGCCCTGTTCCGCCATAAAATTTGAAAGTTCCTTACAATACTCGTATAAAATTTCATCGCCGTTTTTGTAGCCGTATCGATCGTTTATGTCAATGATATTTTTAATTCGCAAAAGAACGATATTTATTTGACGATTTTTAGCTAGATCGTTGCTTAAAATTTTTTCGATCTCCTCGCGCACGAATACGTGAGTAACGGGATCAATCAGCGTTTTTTGAAAGCCGAAGTAAATTTGATAGATGACATAATAAACATAGCAGATCAAAAGTATCAAAAACAAAATTACGTCATCAAATTTAAACTCGCCATTTCGGAATAAAATAATTCCGAAAACAATCAAAACGCAGGTAAACGGCACCGAAATTTTAAGCGCCGTTATGAAGCGGTTTTCGCGCTCTTTGGTCTCACTAAATAGAACAGACATTATATATCCAAGTGTTTAACATCTTTGGCATGATCTTGAATGTAATTCCTACGCGGTTCAACCTCATCGCCCATGAAAAGATTAAAGGTATCGCTAGCACTTTGTGCGTCTGCAATGCTGATTTTTAAAAGCCTTCTATTTTCAGGGCTCATAGTGGTTTCCCAAAGCTGTTCCGGATTCATCTCTCCAAGACCTTTATAGCGCTGAATATAAGCGCCTTTTTTCGAGCTTTTTTCGATTTCATCTAAAATTTCAATAAAATCCTTGCCAAAGCTTACATCTCGCTCTTTGATCTTTGAATAAACTCTGATCGCCTCTTCAAAGATATAATTGCCGAATAAATTTTCATCTATCACAAGCTGTTCCAAGCCGCTCGGAGTTTGGACATAAATTCTAATGCCTTCATCATTTACGTAGGAATTTAAGATATTGAATCCTTCACTTTCCAAACGCGGTTTTAAAATTTCAAATAGCTCCTCGTAGCCGAGGCTTCGCGCTTCGTCGTTTTCTATCAAAAATCTGATCGCGCTAAGCACGCTAAAGCGCTTTTTAAGCTCATTTAGAAGCGAGCGATAATTTGAGACGATTTTTAGATAATCGATCAAATCCTCGTTACCGATGCCTTCAAACTCGCCCATATCGATGCCAGTTTCGATCAAAAACTCGCTAAGCGCCTTTTCATCTTTTAGATAAATCTCTTTTTTGCCTTTTTTATATCTAAAAAGTGGCGGCTGTGCCAGATAAACATAGCCGTTTTCTACGATAGGGCGCAAAAATCTAAAGAAAAATGTTAAAAGCAGAGTCTGGATGTGGCTGCCATCGACGTCCGCATCGGTCATAATAATGATTTTGTGATAGCGGAGCTTTTCTTCGTTAAATTCCTCGCCGATACCGCAACCAAAGGCCGTAATCATATTTTTAATCTCTTCGGATTGTAAAATTCTATCCAGGCGCGCCTTTTCTACGTTTAAAATTTTACCTCTAAGCGGCAGGATCGCTTGAAACACGCGGTCTCTTCCCTGCTTTGCTGAACCGCCAGCGCTATCGCCCTCGACTAGATAAATTTCGCTAATGCTTGCATCCTTACTCTGGCAATCTGCTAACTTTCCCGGAAGGGTGCCGACGGAATTTATATTGTCTTTTTTGCGCGTTAGATCGCGTGCTTTTTTTGCCGCTTCGCGACCGCGCGCGGCTAAAAGAGCTTTATTCATAATAGCGCGCGCTTCGATTGGATTTTCTTCAAAATACTTACTAAGCACCTCAAACGCCATCTTTTGCACGATCGGCTTAACATAACTGGAGCCTAATTTTCCCTTCGTCTGTCCTTCAAACTGTGGTTCGGGAACCTTTACGCTAATTACCGCGATGAGTCCCTCGCGAACGTCGTCGCCGGTGATCTTAGTGTCTTTTTCACGCGCAGCCGCATTTGCCGCGACATAATTTGTTATCGCGCGAGTAAGACCCGCTCTAAAACCCGCCTCGTGCGTACCGCCGTCCGGAGTTTTGATATTATTTACGAAGCTTAATAAATTTTCGCTATATGTTTCGTTATACATAAGCGCAAAATCCACCATAACATCATCCGCGCTATCACTAAACGATACGGCTTTGGATATGGCAGGCGCTTTATTCATATCGTTTACGAAGCTCTCCAAACCGCCTTCAAAGTGAAAGTGCTCGTCCCTGCCCGTGCGATTATCTTTAAAATTTATCGTAATTTTTGGATTTAGATACGCTAGCTCGCGAAATCTTTTTGATAAAATTTCATCGTCAAATTCTAAAATTTCAAAAATTTCGCCGTCAGGCCAAAACTCAATCGTAGTACCCGTGCGATTAGTAGTTTTTATCTTTTCAAGCTCGGTAGTAGGAATTCCTTTGGCAAATTCTTGTCTATAAATATTTCCATCCCGTTTGATCGTAGCAACGAGCTTTTTTGAGAGCGCATTTACGACGCTAACACCCACGCCGTGCAGACCGCCGGAGACTTTATAAGTGTCTTTGTCAAATTTACCGCCTGCGTGAAGCACGGTTAGAACCACCGTCGCGGCAGGAATTTTTTCAGTCGGATGTATATCAACGGGGATTCCACGACCGTTATCGCTAACGATACAACTTCCCTCGCTAGTGATTTCAACATCGATTGTGTCGCAGTAACCTGCCATCGCCTCGTCGATCGAGTTATCCACTACCTCATAAATCATATGGTGAAGTCCGCCGATATTGGTGTCACCAATATACATTCCTGGGCGCTTTCTAACGGCTTCAAGACCCTTTAAAACTTTAATATTACTAGCGCCGTAATTTTGCTTCATAATTTTCCTTTAAATATTATTTATCGGCATGATAACCGTTTTTAAACCATCCGCGCTAAGCACGAACGCCGTATCGGAGCTGTTAAAATCAAGCTCAAAAATTTCGCTCTCGATGCTGCTTAAAAAATCAAGCAGGAAGCGATTTTTAACACCAAAAACTATTTCTCCGTTTATATCGATTAGCGCTTCAATTTCGGTCTTTGCCTCGGAATTGTCCTCATTAATGCTCTCAAAAATCATTCCGTCCTTTTTAATGGTAACCTTCATCTCCTCGCACATCGCGTTTATCGCTCGCACGCCGCTTACCATCTTATCGCGCGGGATTAAAATTTTATACGCCGTATCGCTTGGAATAACGCGCTCGTAGTTTGGAAATTTGCCATTTATAAGCTTCGTAAAAAACTCAAAATTCTCGCTCACTGCTAATAGCACGTTTTCGTCGTAGTAAATTTTAATTTTATCCGAAAATAGTTTTTGAATTTCACCTATTGCCTTTTTAGGGATTAAAATTTTAGTATCGAGCTCGCCCGCTTTTGATTGAGTTATTAGCTTATAAACGCTAAGTCGCTTCGTATCGGTTCCGACTAAATTTATAAAGCCCTCTTTTACGTCGATTAAAGCGCCATTAAGCTCATATTTTGGATTGTTGGTGTCTATCGACGGATATATTTTTTTAAGGCTTCTGCCTAAAATTCCAGCATTTACGTCAAAGCTGTTTTTACCATTTATTGTAGGAAAGCTCGGAAAATCCCTCGTCTCAAACATCGGAAGCTTGTACTTGGATTTTTTTTGCTTTACAAATAGCGCTCCGTTGACAGTTTCTAAAGTAACGCTATCGTCGCTTAGACCTTTAATAACGCTAAGGAGCTTGCCTCCATTTGCTGTAGCTTCTCCATCTGTTTCTATTGAAATATTTTGTAGATTATAGCTAAGGCCTATTTCGTGATCGGTAGCTTTTATACTGAAAATTCCATCTTTAGCACTCATTAAAAGATGCGAAGTTATAGAGCTTAGATCTTTTTTATCAAGATAGGAACTAGTATTTGAAACTATCTCTTCTAAAAGTTTTTTAGTGATTAACACTTTCATATTTTTATCCTTTTAAATTTTTATCGTTGTAGTAGTTGGTAAGTGGTTTTTGTGAAAAACTTACCCTAAAGCTTGTCTTTAGGTAGTTTATCCAGTGAGTAAGTAGCTTTGTTTTATTCACTTTCATTCACCCTTTTTGCTTTATTTTCATAAAGTCTAAATTTCATTCTTATCCTTTTTCGTTATTTTGTTTTTCAGCTCTTCGATCTTTATTTTTAACATCTCGTCGGTTTGAATGAGTTCGTTGATTTTTTTGATATTTTTGCTGATGGCGCTGTGATCTTTTAGATTAAAAAATGCGGCGATTTTAGGCATTGAGTTTTGAGTTAACTGTTTGGTTAGATATATGCAAATTTGGCGCGCTTCGACGACGTTTTTAGCTCGCGTTTTGCTCTTTAGCTCGCTAGGTTTTACGTTCAGTTCTTTTGAAATCACCTCTATGACGTGTTCGAGGCTCACGCTTGAATATTTTTGATGGATCTGATCTTGCAGCGTACTTTTGGTAAATTCTAACGTGATCTTTGTGCGAAGTATTGAGGAGTAGGCGTTTAGTTTATTAATTGCACCTTCGATCTCGCGGATATTGTCACCCATATTTGCAGCGATATATTCTACGACGTCGTGTGGGATTCTAACGCGATTTTCTTCACTCTTTTTATTGATAATGGCGATTTTAGTTTCTAGATCCGGTGGGGTTATGTTTGCTATTATGCCGCTTTCAAACCGTGTCGTCAGGCGACTTTCAAAACCTTTTAGGAATTTTGGCGGCAGGTCGTTGGTAAGGACGATTTGACAATTTTTGTCTTTCAGCTCGTTAAACGTATAAAAAAGCTCCTCTTGAGCTTTGTCGCGCCCGATCAAAAATTGAATGTCGTCGATGAGCAAAACGTCGCAATTACGGTATTTTTGTTTAAATTTATCGATCGAGTTATTTTTGAGGTTAAAGACAAAATCGTTGGCAAACTGCTCGCTGGTGACGCAAATGACGGTTTTGCCTTTTTTAATGCAGTAATTTCCGATCGATTGAAGCAGGTGAGTTTTACCAAGCCCGCTAGGTCCGTAGATAAAGAGCGGATTAAAGCGAATTCCGGGCTCTTTTGCGACTGTAATCGAACACTCAAAAGCAAATTTATTTGAGTCGCCGATGATGAAATTTTCAAAATTATAATTTTCGCTTAGAAT
>NZ_CALBWL010000025.1 GCF_937973075.1 uncultured Campylobacter sp. | reverse complement strand
GCGAGGCGACGGGCCCGAAAATATATCTCATTTTTGCTCCATGATTTGATTTGCGGGAGTTTGCTTGCGCGCAGAATTTTGCTTTAAATTTTGCTTCCGCGCGCCAAAATTCGGCGCCGCTTTCATGCGAATTTTCACTTCTGCGCGCCGCCCCGCTACGGCGGAATTTTAAGCTTAGAGTTTTGAATTTATCCTTAAATTTAGGGGGCGAGTCATAAAAATTTAATGTGCGGCTAAATTTAAACTCGCGAACTCGCGGTATTTTACGCCGCCGTGGACACAGCGCGTAGAATTTCAGATCCTCGCTCGGCATAAAATTTCAAACTACGGCTAAATTTTAAAATTTGCGATACTGCCGCGCTGAAACGGCGCAGAATTTTAAAATTTAGAGTTTTGCGTTCCGCGAGCTATTTTGACGGCGTGAAATTTGAAATTTTATTGTAGCGGCAAGATTGCGCGGAAGCAAAGCAAGCGACCCGGGCGAGTGAAATTTTAAATTACGGTTTTATAAAATTTCACAGCGGCACACTGCAAGCGGGCTCTCGCAAAATAAGGTTTTAGCGCGCGCTTAGCTCGTGCACCAGATCCACCAGATATTTGGCGTTTTGCACGCTTACGTCTGGTAAAATTCCATGGCCTAGATTAAAGATATGCGCAGCACCCTTCATCGCTGCTAAAATTTCGCGCACGCCCGATTCTATCGCGCCGCGGTCGTATAGCCGCATCGGCTCCAGGTTGCCTTGAAGCGCAAATTTGCCCCCGAGCTGCTTGCGCGCAAGCCCCATAGGAGTGCTCCAATCCACGCCCCATACGTCAAAGCTCGCCTCGCCGCGCTGCTCCGCGATACGGCTCAGCCGCGACATCTGCGCGCCCGTGCCCTTGGCAAAGACGATGAGCGGGATATGCGGGAATTTCGCCTTTAAAAATTCCGTGATTTCCAAGATGTATCGCCAGCCGAACTCCTCGTACGCGCTCGGCTCTAGCGCGCCCGCCCAGCTGTCGAAGATCTGCACCGCATCGACGCCCGAGCCGATCTGGCGCGCCAGATAAAGCTTCGTCGCCTCCGTAACTAGGCGCAAAATTTCATGCAGAAGCTGCGGGTTTTCGTAGAGCATCCTTTTACAAGCGGCGTAATTTTTGCTGCCGCCGCCCTCGATCATATAGGTAGCGATCGTCCACGGTGCGCCGCAAAAGCCGATGAGCGCTTTATCCGCGGCAAGGCGCGAGCGAGTAAGCGAGATCGTATCATAAACGTATCCAAGCTCCGCTGCGGTCTTTTGCGGATCTAGGCGCGCCAAATCGCCCCGGGAGCGGATCGGATCACTAAATTTCGGTCCTTCGCCCGCTTCGAAGCGCAGATCCATACCCATCTGCATCGGCACGACCAAGATATCGCTAAATAAAATCGCCGCATCGACGCCCAAAATCTCCACGGGCTGGATCGTTACCTCGCTAGCGGCGCGGTAGTCGCGGCACAGGCTCAAAAAATCGCTCGCCCTCTCGCGCACCGCCATGTATTGCGGCAGGTAGCGCCCTGCCTGGCGCATCATCCAAATGGGCGTGTATGGGGTCTCTTTGCCGAAGCATGCGTCGATGAAAACCATTTTTATCCTTTAAATTTACTCAAAATGTACAAAGCCAAACAAACCGCAAAGATAGCCCCTGCAAGCAAAAGCATATCCAAAGGGGTAGTAAAATCGGTGTGCAAAATTCTCTTGAAAAAATCCACTACGAGCACCATTATGATGACGCTGCCGAGTTTGTGCTTCAGCTCATCCAGCGAGGCGATCTTTAAAACTTGCAAATTTAGATCCACAAACTCGTCGATAAAGAGCTCATAAATTCCAAATACGAAGATTAGCAGCACGATAGCGACCAAATATAGATCGATCGCCGTTATTATCTCGCTTAAAATATCGACGTAAAACGCTCGCTCGCTCTGCGGAGCTAGAAAAAATTCTACGATTTTATAGATCGCCGAGCCGATTTCGTAGCTTGCCACCACAAATATCTCCGCGCCTGCCGCGATGCAAAAAAGCACGGGCAGGAGGGTTAAAAATTTGCTGCAAAGTAAAAATTTCTCAAATATAGCTTTCATTTCTTCCTTAAAATTTTAATTCGGGTAGCCGCTCCGCAAACGAACATATAAATTTAAAGCCGCTCCATGCCGAAGTGTCCGTTTAAATTTACGCTCGTTTGCAACCGCATAAATTTATCTCTTTTGATCGCGCCCGTTTGAGTCTTTAAAATTTTGCGCCAGGTCAAAGGCGCAAAATTTCAGCTTGCGGCGTTAAATTTTAACTAGGCTGATTTGCAAATTTATTCGCCAGGCCTCGGCACCGAAACCGTATCCGCATACAAAGTCTCGGCGGCTCTGCTAAATTTATCTTACTTGTCTTGCTGCATATCGATCCAGCGAAGTGCGATGCGTACGGCGTTCGTAGCCGCTCCGACGCGGATCTGATCGGCGCTGCACCAAAGATGCAAAATTTTATCGTCGAAATTGTCCCTGCGGAGCCTGCCGACGTAGGTTTCATTCGTGTCGCTCGAAAGCAGCGGCATCGGGTATTCGTTTTTGCTCGGATCGTCTGCAAGCACGATGCTAGGTGCGTTTCTTAAAATTTCACGCACGCGGCTAATCTCGAAATCCTTTTTAAATTTTATCGTGATCGCCTCGCTGTGGCTGCGAAGTACCGGCACGCGCACGCAGGTAGCCGAAACGGCGAAGTTTTTATGCAAAATTTTCTGCGTTTCGTTCACCATCTTCATCTCTTCTTTGGTGTAGTCGTTGTCCAAAAATACATCGATGTGCGGGATGACATTCATCGCGATCTGATGCGGGAAAACTTTCGGCTCGCACTCATCAAGCTTAAAAGCGAAAAACTGCTGCAGCTGCTCTACAAGCTCGCTCATACCCTCTTTACCTGCGCCGCTTGTCGCCTGGTAGGTGCTTACGTCCACGCGCTCGATATCAAACGCGTCATCAAGCGGCTTAAGAATTTGAACCATCTGGATGGTAGAGCAGTTTGGATTAGCGATGATGCCTGTCTCTTCCCATAGCTTTATATCCTGAGGATTACACTCGGGCACTACGAGCGGGACATTTTCTTGCATACGAAAGTGGCTCGTGTTGTCGATCACCACTGCGCCGCTTGCCGCAGCGAATGGCACATAATGCGCCGAAATGGAGCCGCCCGCGCTAAAAAACGCGATGTCGATCTCGTTTTCGTCGAAAGTGCTGTCCGTGAGCTCCCTCACGACGTATTCTTTGCCGCGAAATTCTACCTTCTCGCCCGCGCTCTTTGCGCTCGCAAGCGGCAGTATGTCCTTTACGGGGAAGTTCATCTCATCTAAGACGCGCAAAATCTCCTCGCCTACGGCGCCGGTAGCGCCTACGATGGCGATATTATAACTACTCATCCTCTCCTCCTTTTAAAATTTCATCGCCAGGGCCGTCGCTCTGCGAATCTTTGCTATCTAAATTTGAATTTAATAAATTTTCATCCTGCGCAAGCTCGTCCGCTTCGCCCTCGTCGCCCTCCTCGGCTTTCGGGCAGGTCGCGATACTCACGACGTCGTCGCCCTCGACATTTACGACGATGACGCCGCTGGTGTTGCGGCCCGCTTTGCGGATGCTTTGCATATCGACGCGGATCATCTTGCCGCTGGTGGTTAGCGCCATGAGATCCATCTCCTCATCGACCATCACGACGCCGATGAGCTCGCCCGTGCGGTTGGTGAGCTTCATGCAGATGACGCCCTTGCCGCCGCGGTTTGTGAGGCGATACTCGCTTGCAGTGGTGCGCTTGCCGATACCCTTTTGGCTCACGCTTAAAATTTCTTGCATGTCGCTTAGAATAAACGCGGCGCCGATGACCTCGTCGCCTTTTTCTTTAAATTTAATACCCTTGACGCCGCGAGCGATGCGCCCCATCTGGCGAATTTTATTTAGATTAAATTTAAGGCACATTCCCTTTTTCGTAGCGATGAAGAGCATATTTTCGTTGGCGCTTTGCGGCTCGCCCTCTTGTGCGTCCGAAATCTCATCCGAAATTTCATTCTCGCTTCCTTCTAAAATATCCTGCTCGGTCTGCTCTAGAATTTCCTCGGCCTCGCCGTCGTCCAGATCGTCGCCGCTTAGAGCGCCTCCTTTGTAATTTTGCATCTCCTCGGCGCTGTTTGGAGCGATGAGCGCAGTCACCAGCGTATCGTCCTCATCTAGGCTAATAGCGCGGATGCCGAGTGAGCGGATATTTTTAAACTCGCTTAAATTCGTGCGTTTTACGATGCCGTTGCGAGTAAAAAATACGAGCGACTTGCTCGGATCAAAATCGGTCGTAGGGATGATCGCCATGATCTTTTCGTCCGCGCCGAGCTGGATTAAATTTACTACCGCCTTGCCCTTTGCAGTGCGCGAGCCCTCCGGGATTTTATAAACCTTAAGCCAGTAAAGCTGCCCGCGGTCGGTGATAAACATAAGCGTGTCGTGGGTATTGGACGTAAAAAAGCTCTCGATGAAGTCATCGTCGTATGTCGTAACCGCCACGCGCCCCTTGCCGCCGCGCTTTTGCTTCTCGTAAGTCTTACTAGGCACGCGCTTAATGTAGCCGCGATGAGTGATCGTAACGACCATATTTTCATTCGCGATTAAATCTTCGATGTAGATATCCTCGTAGTCATCGACGATTTCGGTGATGCGCGGGCATTTAAATTTATCTTTGATCTCCAAAAGCTCATCTTTAATGATCCCCTCGATCAGCTCCTCGCTCTTTAGGATCGCATCAAGCCGCTTTATCTCGGCTAAAATTTCTTTTAGCTCCTCCTCGATCTTTTCACGCTCAAGTCCCGTTAAGCGGCTTAGCCTCATATCCAAAATCGCGCCCGATTGCGCCTCGCTAAGTCCGAATCTGCTCATTAAATTTTCGCGCGCGACGTTGGTATCGGCGGAATTTCTAATCACATCGATCACTTCGTCGATATTATCTAGCGCGATCTTTAAGCCCTCCAAGATATGCGCTCTAGCGCGCGCTTTTTGAAGCTCAAAAATTGTGCGGCGGATGATGACGGTTTTTCTGTGGTTCAAAAACAGTTTCAAAAGCTCTATCAGCGTGAAAATCTTCGGCTCCTTGCCGTCGATTGCGAGCATTATCACGCCGAAGGTCGCCTCCATCGTGGTTTGCTTAAATAGATTATTCAGCACGATCTCGCTCATCGCGTCGCGCTTAAGCTCGATTACTACGCGAATTCCGTCGCGATCGCTCTCGTCGCGCACCTCGGAGATGCCCTCGATCTGTTTTTCTTTTACGAGATCTGCGATTTGCTCGATCAAGCGCGCCTTATTGGTCTGATACGGCAGCTCGTCGATTACGATGACGTCTTTATTTGATTTTTTTTCGATATGGGTTTTAGCGCGAATTTTAACGCGCCCTCTGCCCGTTTTATACGCCTCGATGATCCCTTTTTTGCCGTAGATTATGCCGCCGGTCGGAAAATCGGGGCCCTTGATCTCGCCCATGATCTCTTCTAGGCTTGCGTTTTTATTCTCAAGCAGTATCAAAAGACCGCCTACAAGCTCATCTAGGCTGTGCGGCGGGATATTCGTCGCCATTCCCACGGCGATTCCACTTGAGCCATTAAGCAGCAAATTCGGCACGCGCGCAGGCAATACGTCGGGCTCGTTTAGGCTCTCATCGTAGTTCGGTACAAAATCGACCGTCTCTTTATCCAGGTCTTTTAAAAGCTCCTCGGCTAGCGGCGTCATACGCGCTTCGGTGTACCTCATCGCCGCCGCTCCGTCACCGTCGATCGATCCGAAGTTACCTTGCCCATCGACGGAAGGGATTCTCATCGAAAAGCTCTGCGCCATTCGCACGAGTGCATCGTAAACGGCGGTATCGCCGTGCGGATGGTATTTACCGATGACGTCGCCTACGATACGGGCGGATTTTTTGTAAGGCTGGCGAGAGCCCACGCCAAGATCGTTCATCGCATATAAAATTCGCCTATGCACCGGCTTTAGACCGTCTCTGGCATCCGGTAGCGCGCGACCGATGATAACGCTCATCGAGTAATCAAGATAGCTCGTCTTGATCGATTCTTCGACGTCGATATCGATGATCTCCTGATTTTCAAACATATTTGATTGCATAAATATCCTTTTAAATTTTAAAGCGCGATTATAGCGAATTATTCTTTTGCATTAGCTAAAACCAAGCCGCACACGGGCATAAAGCCGCCATCGATCAAGCTCTCGCGCGCTTGCAGCATGCTAAGGCCCGAGGTGATGATGTCGTCTACTAGGATCACGGGGAATTGCGGCGGGGTTAAAATTTTAAAATTTCGCTTGTGTTTTAGGCGAAATTCCAAACTCTGCCCGGTGTATTTGACGCGATTTTGCGCGCGCAAGCAGTGAAATTTAGGCCCCACAAGCTCGCTTTTTAGCGCGCGAGCTAAGATCGCCGTGTGCGAATAGCCACTGCGTGCGTCATCATCCAGCGGCACGGCGTTAAATTTAAAAATTCCGCCCGTTTTAAACGTTTCGTAATTTTGCGGATTTGCAGAAATTTCGCGCTGCAGATGAAGCGGGAATTTCGCTAAGCTTAAAGAGGCTATGCGCGCAAGTACCGCAGCGCCATACTCGTGATGTTTAGAAAGTATAAGCTCTCGAATTTCGGAGTAGCCGTAGTAATAAAACACGCTAAAGCCCTCCACCTGCCGCATACTTAGGCGGCATTCGGCTAAATTTGCGGCGCAGGCGGCGCAGATCGTGCGCAGGCTAAACGCGCCGCAATTTACGCAGCGCATCTAAAGCGTCAAGATGATTTGATCGGCGGATTTTTTGACGATGTCGCCAAGCAAGCTTTGCACAAAAGGATTAAGCGATCTAGCCGTGCGAAGCGCGGTAAATTGGCTCTGATCCTGCGAAACGCGCTTGGTCGTAGTTTTGTTGCCCTGCACGATAGAAATCGCGATCTCGCCTCTTGCACTCATATTTTCTTTAGAGTAGCCGTTGATCGCCGCCGAGATACTTCTAATATTTACGGTTACGATATTCGGGCTTGCCGGATCTATCCTTACGCCGCGAGCCTCAAGCTCCGCGCGCAAAGCCTTATCGAACCACGCCGAGAGATTGTTTTTTAAAAGCACTTCATCGACCAATTTGCCGTCGTTGTCGTTTATAACGGCGATTACCATCTGATTTTCGCGCTGATCGTTGATCGCGTTGATATTTACCGACTTGCCACTTACGGTCTGATCGGCCTTAGAGAGATATGGATTTAGGCTGATGACGCTGCTGGTTTGCGAGCAGGCGACAAAAAATAGCGCGAATACGCCGATTAAAAATTTTTTCATTTCGATCCTTTTTCTGAAATTCGGGCGCATTGTAGCACTAAATTTAAAATTTATAGATTTTTTTGTATCATTGTAAGATCAAAGGAGAAATTTTGCAAGCACTCGCTTTAAAATACAGACCCAAAAGCTTCGAGCAGCTCATCGGTCAAGACGCCGTCGCCAAAAGCCTTGCGCACGCGCTGGATTCGGGCAGGCTGAGCCACGCATATCTTTTCAGCGGACTTCGCGGCAGCGGCAAAACCTCGACGGCTAGGATTTTTGCCAAAGCACTTTTATGCGATAAAGGCCCTACCGGCAAGCCGTGCGAGATCTGCGATAACTGCGTAATGGCAAACGAGGGGCGCCACATCGACATCATCGAGATGGACGCCGCCAGCCACCGCAAAATAGACGATATCCGCGAGCTCATCGAGCAGACGAAGTATCATCCCGCAAGCGCGCGCTTTAAAATTTTCATCATCGACGAGGTGCATATGCTCACCAAAGAGGCCTCCAACGCGCTTTTAAAGACGCTTGAGGAGCCGCCTAGCTACGTAAAATTTATCCTTGCGACTACCGATCCACTCAAGCTTCCCGTCACGGTGCTATCGCGCACGCAGCACTTTCGCTTTAAGCCGATCGCCAAAAGCGCCGTCGTAGCGCATCTGGCGCAAATTTTAAAAACCGAAAACATCGCTTACGAAGAGGGCGCGCTCGAAATTTTGGCGCGCAGCGGCTCGGGCTCGCTACGAGACACGCTCACGCTCCTCGATCAGGCGATTATCTTTAGCCGCGAAGGCATCACGCAGCACGCGATCGCCGATATGCTGGGCTTGCTCGATCCCGTTAAAATTGGCGAAATTTTAGACGTCGTGCTGCGCCAGGACCGCGCGGGCGCGATCGAGATCATCAAAGAGGTCGAAAACTACAACGCCGAGACGATAATCGACGAGATGATCGCAAATTTAAAAGATAAATTCCTGCGCCGCGACGCTAAATTTAGCCTGCTGATGTACGAGCGCTTTTTCCACATTTTAGCAGGCGCTAAGAGCATGCTCGCCATCAGCCCCGACAACACCTACACGATCTCTATGATGATTTTTATGATGATGGAGGCGGTAAATCTGCGCGAAATCGACGAGCTCATAGAGGTCGGAAGATCCCTGGATCAAGGCGAGGGCTATCCTTCCGCTTCGACGCCGAATTTAAACGCGCAAAGCTCCGCGCCGAATTTTAGGTCGAATTCCAACCAAAGTGCGACATTTGCGCCAAATAGCGAGCCGGGCGGCGCGGCTTTTGCACCGAGCGAGCAGGGTAGCGCGACAAGCGGCGTGCCTAGCTTTACGGCAGGCGCAAAACATCCCGTAAACTCCGGTACTGGCAGTGCAGCGAAACAAAGCCTCGGCACAAGCAGTGAGATCAAACCGGGCGCAACGGCGCAGGCGCAAAATTCTAACTCTTCCATCAAAACGGGCGCTCAAAATGAAATTTACGAGAATTTTTTAGCCAAAATTTACGACCGTGATTATGATCTGGGCGAGAAATTTAGCAAGTGCGTGAAATTTTTAAAGTTCGAGCGCGGCACGCTGTATCTGCTCTCGCGCGCGCAGGGGCAGGACAGAGAGTACCTACGCAAGGGCTCACGAGCGATCAATAGCGTGCTAAAATCGTTTTTCGGCGAGGGCGCAAAAATCAAAATTGAACAAGGCGCGCCGCAAAACGACGATGATCCCGCCCAAAGCGAGCGCGATCAGAATTCCGCACGTGGCGCAACCGCTACGCAAAGCACGAATTCTACGCAAGGCACGGCTTTCGAATCCGGCGCCGATACTGCGCGCCCTGCAAATTCGATCTCGCAAAGCCCTGCAAATCCCACGGCGCAAAATTTTACTGAAAGCCCCACCTCTAGCAGCGTGCAAGACAATCCCGAATCTACGCAAGCGGGCGAGCAAGATCATAGGAATTTAACCGGCGCCCAAGAGAGCGAGCAGAGCTGTGCGCCGCAAATAAATTCCGCCGCAAATGAGGCGCAAGCCGCAAAATCGCAAACGGATGCGGCAAGAAATTCCAAGCAGCAAAATTTGGAAAAATCCGTGGCGGATTCTACGGCGCAAAATTCTGCACAGCGAAATTTCGCAGCGAATTCTAATGCACAAAATTCCACTTCAAATTCCAAGCTGCAAAATTCCGAAATTTCTGCAGAAGATGACGGCGAGGAAAAGGATGATCTGTTAAGATCCACCGATCCGCAAAACTACGCCGCAAAGCCTCGCGATACGAGTAAGAGCGTGCGCGCCGCCAAGGCAGGCCTCGCCGAGCTCGCAAACGGCGCGCAGGACGGCAAGGAAATTTTGATCTCCGAGATAAATAGGCTATTCGGCGAGCCCACTAAAATCACAGAATAACGCTTTCTGCGGATTAAATTTGCCTCCGTGCGATTTTAAAATTTAAACGTGCAAAAGCAATTCCGAAATTTACGCTACGAAGCAAACCTGCACGATTTTAAAATTTCGGCTTTTTAAATTTTTACCCACTCCGCTCGGCTTTCCATCGGCTTTTGATATTTTGAGGCAAACGGCTTCGGCGGGACGTACGTAGCAAAGAGCCGCACCTGCACGTGCGAGCTTTGGGCGAATCCAAAAAAGTGCGGGCGGGCGGTG